>JBBQHN010000077.1:0-9202 GCA_038324015.1 Candidatus Limnocylindria bacterium
CCGCATGCTGTCCGGATCCTCGCCCGCGCGTGGCTGCGGGTCCTGTGGCGCTGCTGGTACGACCGCGTCGCGTACGACCCCGCGCGCCACCTCGGGGCTGCGCGTGTCGCGGCCTGAGGTTGACACAGGAAGTCTCATGCCCTGACCTTCTCCCCCACGCGGTCCAGGTTGTCCAGGAACGCGGTGATGCGCCTCGTCATCTCGTCCTCCTCGAGGAGGAACGAATCATGACCGTAGTTCGCGTCGATGATGACATGCGTGGCGTCCTTGCCGTTCGCGCGCAGCGCGGCGGCGATCTCCTCGGAGCCGGCTGGCGGATACAGCCAGTCGGAGGAGAACGACAGCAGCAGCGTCGCGGCGCCGACCTTCGCGAGCGCCTGCTCGAGCGATCCCGCACCGTACGTGCGCGCGAGGTCGAAGTACGTGAGCGCGCGCGAGATGTAGAGGTAGGCGTTTGCGTCGAACCGCTTCGCGAACGCCTCGGCCTGGTAGCGAAGGTAGGACTCGACCTCGAAGTCCGGCTCGGTGAGGTCGTACAGCGGCTGGTCGCCACCGCGCTGGAACCTGCGGCCGAACTTCTCGATCACTGCCTGCGCCGAGAGATACGTGATGTGGCCGACCATCCGCGCGGTCTTGATGCCGGCGTCGGGCTGCCTGCCGGTCCCGTCGTACGCGCCGCCCTGCCAGGCCGGATCGCTGGTGATCGCGTTGCGCGCGATCGCGTTCCAGGCGACGCCCTGGGTGCCAAGCCGCGCGGTGCTCGCGATCGGCACGATCGCGTGAACGGCATCGGGATACGCGACGGCCCACTCGAGCGCCTGCATCCCGCCGAGCGATCCACCGCTCACGGCGAAGAGCCGTTCGATGCCGAGCTCGTTCAGGAAGGCGCGCTGCGCGCGGACCATGTCGCCGACCGTGACCACCGGGAACGTCGCGCCGTATGGCTTCCCGGTCGCGGGATCGATCGACCCTGGGCCGGTGGATCCGCGGCACGAGCCGATGAGATTCGTGGAGACCACGTGATAGCGGTCGGTGTCGAAGGCCTTGCCCGGACCGATGAGCCCATCCCACCACCCAAGCCCGCTCCTGCCACGCTCGGCCGCGCCGACACCATCTACGGTCGTCGGCGCGTTCGGATCGTCGCTCCATCCGGCCGCGTGTGCGTCTCCGGACAGGGCATGGCACACGAGGATGACGTTGTCCTTTGCCGGCGAGAGCGCGCCGTACGTCTCGTACGCGATGCGCACGTTCGAAAGCTCGCGGCCCGAGTCCAGCGGCAGCGGCTCGGAAAGGTCCAGGTGCTCCGTCCGCACCGTCCCAACGGAGCCGCGCTCATCAGACGACCGCACTGAGCTCGCTCCGTTCCAGATGCAGTGCCTCGAGCAGTGCGACGCGAAGGCCGAGCAGGTTCGGGTCGCGGCGGTCGCGCGGGCGCCGCGACGCGACGCGGAGAACGTCGATGACGCGCGCCGGACGGTCGCTGAACAGGACGACGCGGTCCGCGAGGTACACCGCCTCGTCGAGGTCGTGCGTTACGAGCACGAGCGTCGGCCGGTAACGGGCCCACGCCGCAAGCAGGTGGTCCTGCAACCGCATGCGCGTGAAGGCATCGAGCGAGCTGAACGGCTCGTCGAGCAGCAGCACCTGTGGCTCCGTCACGAGCGCCCGAGCGAGGGCGGCGCGCTGCGCCATCCCGCCGGAGAGCTCCTTCGGAAGCGCGCCGGCGAAGTCGGCCAGGCCCACGACGCCGAGCGTCTCGCGGACGAGGGCCTTCGCGCCATCCGAGCCGCGATCCGGGAGACCGAACGCGACGTTGTCCGCGAGCGACAGCCAGGGGAACAAGCGCGGCTCCTGGAACACGACGCCGACCGTGCGATCCGGCCCGCGGACCTCCCGGTCGCCGACCGCGATCCGGCCATCGAAGCGCACATCCAGACCGGAAACCAGCCGGAGGAGCGTGCTCTTCCCACACCCGGATGGGCCGACCAGGGCGACGATCTCGCTCGGCTCGACCTCGAGATCGACACCGGCCAGCACCTCGGTGGCGTCGTAGCGCTTGCGGATCTGATCGAGGCGGAGTGGCGTGCTCACGCGAGGGCCTGCGTGGCGATCGTGTCGCGCCAGCGGAGCGTCCGATCCTCAATGGCGTGCAGGATCATGTCCGTCACCTTACCGAGGATCGCGAGACCGAGCAGCCCCACGAACATGAGGTCGACACGCGACGACTGCTGGCTGTCGGTGAGCCGGAACCCAAGCCCCGCGGACGCGCCGAAGAACTCGGCGACGACGACGAACAGCCACGACTGCGACAGACCCAGCCGCAAGCCGGTCAGAAGGTTCGGCAGGCTGGCCGGTATGACGACGCGCCGCGCGATCGCTGCTGAGGAGAGGTCGTAGACACGAGCGACCTCGATCAGCGTGCGGTCCACGTCATGGATGCCGGCCACGAGATTGACGTACACCGGGAAGAACGCACCGATGGCGACGAGGGTCACCTTCGGCGCCTCGTCGATGCCGAGCCAGAGCAGCAGAAGCGGCGCCCAGGCGAGCGTGGGGACGGTCCGGAGCGCCTGCATCGTCGGCTCGACCGCGTCCGAGACCTTGCGCGACAGGCCGGTCACTGTCCCCAGGACGAGCGCCGCCGTGCTGCCGATCACGAAGCCGAACAGAACGCGGCCGATCGTTGTGACGAGGTCGCGTTGAAGCAGGCCGCGGCTCCAGAGGTTCGCCGCCGCTTCGATCACGACCGGTGGCGGCGGCAGCTGGTATGCGGCGAAAACGCCCGTGGCGACCGAGCCCCACCAGAGAGCCACGATCGCCGCGGGCAGGATCCAGGGCGTGAGTCTTCTCATTTGATGACCGCCTTCGCGTAGGTGCCTTCGATGAGGTCGGCGACGGCCCGGTTCACGTCTGCGCCGGGGTTCGCGAGCTGCTCCTTGTTGATGATCGGAACGACCTTCTTGAGGACAGCTGACTGCGCGTCGCCAGGGATTCCGCTGACCTTGAAGTTCATCCGCTCGTTGAGCTCCCGCTTGGCGACGGTGCTGTCGATCTGCGCCTCATCCGCGAGGATGTTTGCCGCGTCGTCCGGGTGATCGACGATCCATTGCTTCGCGCGCTCGTACAGGCCGATGAGCGTGCGCGTGGCGGTCGGGTATTTCTTCACGAACTCCTCGCGGCCATTGAGGAAGCCGTAGGTGTTGAAGTCCGTGTTGCGATAGATGAGCCTGCTGCCCGCCTGCAGCTCGCTCGCGGCCATGTGCGGGTCCAGACCCGACCACGCGTCGACCTGGCCACGCTCGAGGGCCGTCCGCCCGTCGGCGTGCGGCAGATTCACGTACTGGATGTCGCTCTGGGAGAGGCCGGCCTGGTCCAGGGTGAAGAGGAGGAAGAAGTACGGATCGGTCCCCTTCTGCGCCGCGATCTTCTTGCCCTTGAGGTCGGTGATGCTCTTCGCGGTCGAGTCCCGGGCGACGACCAGTGCCGTCCACTCGGGCTGCTCGTAGATGTAGACGGCCTTGATCGGGTTGCCGTTCGCGCGAGACAGGAGCGCAGCCGATCCGGCGGTCGAGCCGAAGTCGATGGCGTTGCCCTGAAGGAAGTTGAGCGCGTTGCTGGATCCTGCCGAGTAGACCCACTTGATCGAGGTGCCCTTGAACGCCTCCTCGACCCAGCCCTGCTTCTTGAGGACCAGCGACGGTGGCGAGTAGGTCGCGTAGTCGAGGCGGAGCTCGGCGAGGGCCGGGTCAGCCGATGTGTTGGAGACGCCTGCGGCGCTCGGCGCCGCGGGACCGGTCGTCGCTCCGCCACAGGCGGTGCTGATGACCGCGATGGCGATAGCAAGAACGATACGGAGACGCTTCATGAGTGGTGACCTTCATTTCTGTTTCTCTTGTTCTGCGGTCGCGCGGAGCGGTGATGCTCCGTGTGGCCTGGCGCCGAGGATCCGGGGCTCCGGTCTCGTCGCCTAGAGACAGACGCAGGCGCAGCGGCGCATTCGGAAGGTCGAAGCGCCTGCCGCAGCTGCTCGGGTCATGCGCTCAATTAGGCCTTACGCCGCGCGCCGGCGCAAGAGCAGAGCGCCCTGCACCAGGCCGAGGATGAGCAGCGCGAGCGCCGCGCTCAGTGCGATGTGGTCGGGCAGGTGCGGGTCGATCGCCGGGTCGCCAAGGATCATGTCCGCGCTCGTCCAGATGAGCGCGAGCGCGCCGAACCAGATCAGCCGCGGGGCCCGGTCGAGCACCTTCGCGATGATCCCGCTGCCGAACAGGACGATCGGGATGGAGACCGCGAGGCCGAACGCGAGCAGCGGCAGATCGCCATGGGCCGCGCCGCCGACACCGAGGACGTTCTCGATGCTCATCGCGGCGTCGGCGACGAGGATCGTGACGACCGCTTCGCGGAGCGTGCCTGCTGGACGCACGTCGTTGTGCGGGTCGTTCGCGCCGGGCCGCACGAGCCGGTAGGCGATGATGGAAAGGACGACGCCGCCGGTCAGCTGGAGCAACGGGATCGTGAGCAGCAGCGTGACCGCCGCGGCTGCGGCGATACGCAGGATCACCGCGAGCAGACCGCCGAAGACGATCGCCTTCCGCCGCTGATCATCCGGAAGGCGCCGCGCCGCCATCCCGATGAGGAGGGCGTTGTCGCCCGACAGCGCGAGGTCGATGAGAATGATCGCGACGATCGCGGAGACGTCCATCAGCCCAGCAACCGTAACAACGCCGCCGCCGCGGCGGAGAGCTCGGAGCCCGAGCGCGTCAGCGCATGGATCGCGCGCTTCGGCGGCGGGTGGCCCTCGACCTTGAGCTGCACGAGGTCGCCGCGCGCGAGCTCGGTCCGGATGGCCATCTCCGGCAAGAGCGCGGCGCCGAGGCCTGACAGGACGACTCGCTTGCAGGCCTCGGTGTTGTCGAGCTCCATCAGGATCCGCGGCGCCGTGTCCCCCGCCGCGAAGAACGCGAGCGTGATGGTCCGGAGGAAGGCCGCCGGATCGCGCACGACGAGACCGGCCCGCGCGAGCTCGTCGATCTTCACCGAGCCGCGCTTCGCGAGCCGGTGGGATGGCGCGACGACGACCGGGACCGATTCCGTGAATAGCGGACGCGACGCGAGGTCGGGCAGCAGGACGAGCTGGCTCACGAGCGCGATCTCGACCTCCTCCGACCGCAGGAGATCGGCGACGAACCGCGAGTGGCCACTCCGAACGAGCGTCTCGACTGCCGGATGCCGGGTCGCGAAGCGCGCGAGCGCTCGCGGGGCGAGATACAGCGCGAGATCCGACGCGAGGCCGAGGGCCAGGAGACCGCCCCGGGCCTCGCTCCCGGCCTTGGCCTCGGTCGCGCCGCGGCGCAACGACTCCATGGCGGCGATGGCGCGGGGCAGGAAGCGCCGCCCCGCCGGCGTGAGCGACACGCCGCGCCGTCCGCGCACGAGGAGCTGGGCCCCGAGCTCGCGCTCGAGACCGTGGAGCCGTGCCGTGCAGGTCGGCTGGGTCAGCCCAAGGACGTCCGCGGCGCGGCTGATGCTGCCGCGCCGATTGGCTTCGACGAACGCCTCGACCTGACCCAGCTCCATCGATCAGATATAGAAGATTTCTATACTGATAGCAAGTCCATAGGACTATTCGATGGCCGTTTCCGCGCCTACGATGCGATCAGGGCGAATCGGGGAGGGACAACCAGCTATGGCCGCGCTCAACCTGACCCAAAAGATCATCCAGGAGCATCTGACCGCGGGCGATCTCAAGGCCGGCAACGAGGTCTCCCTCCGCGTGGACCAGGGGCTCCTCCAGGACACCACGGGGACGATGGGGTTCCTCCAGCTCGAGGAGCTGGGCATCGACCGCATCAAGATCCCGTTCGCGATCGTCTACGTCGACCACAACATCCTCGCGATCGACTTCAAGAACCCCGACGACCACATGTTCCTGCGCTCGTTCGCGCAGAAGCACGGCATCCACTTCTCCCGCCCGGGCACGGGCATCTGCCACTACCTCCACATGGAGCGCTTCGCGAAGCCTGGCCAGCTGCTCCTCGGCGCGGACAGTCACACCGTCATGGCGGGCTCGGTCGCGATGATCGCCATCGGCGCGGGCGGCCTCGACGTCGCGGTCGCACTCGCGGGACACGGCTTCACCATGGCGATGCCGAAGGTCGTGGAGGTCCGCCTCGAGAACAAGCTCGGGCCGTGGATCCAGGCCAAAGACATCATCCTCGAGCTCCTGCGGCGTCGCGACGTGAAGGGCGGCGTGGGCCGCATCTTCGAGTTCACCGGTCCCGGCGTCGAGACGCTCTCGGTCCCGGAGCGCGGGACGATCTGCAACATGATCGCCGAGCTTGGTGCCACCACCGGCATCTTCCCGAGCGACCGCCGCACCAAGGAATGGCTGACCGAGCAGAAACGGCCGGGCGACTTCATCGAGCTACACGCCGACCAGGGCGCGACGTACGAGGAACGCGAGGTCATCGACCTCGCAAAGCTCGAGCCGCTCATCGCGAAGCCCTCGAGCCCCGGCAACGTCGTGCCGGTCCGAGAGGTGGCGGGCATCAAGGTCCAGCAGGTGTGCGTCGGCTCGAGCGTGAACTCCGGCTACGCGGACCTCGCGATCGTCGCCGCCGTGATGAAGGGCAAGACCGCGCACCCCGAGGTCTTCATGACGGTGACCCCTGGCTCGAAGCAGATCCTCGACGCGCTCGCCGACGGCGGCGCGTATCAGGCGATGCTCGCCTCCGGTGCTCGGATGCTGGAGCCCGCGTGCGGTCCCTGCGTCGGCATGGGCCAGGCGCCACCCACCGGCAGTGTCTCGGTCCGCACGTTCAACCGGAACTTCCCCGGCCGGAGCGGCACCGACAACGATCAGGTCTACCTGTGCAGCCCGACCACGGCCGCCGCGACCGCGCTCCGCGGCGTCATTACCGACCCGCGTGACCTCGGCGAGGAGCCGACGTTCACGTACCCGGCGATGGACCCGGGCGTCGACGACGCGAACATCCTGGTCCCGCCGTCGGCCGAGGAGGCCGCGAAGATCCACGTCATCAAGGGTCCGAACATCCAGCCGCCGCCGCGCCAGACCGCCCTGCAGAACATGCTGCACGGCGAGGTCATCATCAAGCTGGGCGACAACGTGTCCACCGGCGACCTGTCGCCCGATGGCGCGGTCGTCATGGCCCTCCGCTCCAACGTGAACGCGATCGCGGAGTTCACCTTCAAGCGCTTCGACCCCACCTTCCCGCAGCGCGCGCGTGAGAAGGGCGGCGGATTCATCGTGGCCGGCCAGAACTACGGGCAGGGCTCGAGCCGCGAACACGCGGCCCTCGCACCGAAGGCGCTCGGCATCCATGCGGTCATCGCCCAGTCGTTCGCGCGCATTCATCGCCGCAACCTCATCTCGCAGGGCATTCCCCCGCTCGTGTTCAAGAACGAGGGGGACCTCGCGAAGATCGGGCAGGGCGACGTGCTCACGATCAACGGCCTGCGCGACGCGCTCGCGTCCAATAAGGACAACGAGATCGTGATCGCGCGCACCGACACGGGTCTCGAGATCCCGCTCAGCTGCAGCTTCCTCCCGAGCGAGGCGAAAACGCTGCTGGCCGGTGGCCTCCTCGCGGAGCTCCGCGCGGGCGGCCCGACGCTCTCTGCCGGTGTGGTCGTGAGCGGCGCGGTCGAACAGGGCTCGCCACAGGAAAGCCACAACCGCCCGACCCCGGGCGACGAGCCCGTGAAGACCGCCAAAGAAGCGGCGCAGGTCCCAAAGTGACCACCCACAACATCACCCTCATCCCCGGCGACGGGACCGGCCCCGAGATCGTCGAGGCCACCGTCCGCGCGATCGATGCCACCGGCGTGAAGATCGCCTGGGACCGCCAGGAGATCGGCGTGCCCGCGATCGAGAAATTCGGTACGCCGTTCCCGGACGAGGCGCTGGCCTCCATTCGCAGGAACAAGATCGGCCTGAAGGGTCCGCTCACGACGGAGCTCGGCAAGGGCTTCCGCTCGGTGAACGTGGCGCTGCGCAGGGAGTTCGACCTCTACGCGAACCTCCGCCCGGCGAAGACCTACCCCGGTGTGCGCGCGCCCATGGGCAACATCGATCTCGTTGTGGTCCGAGAGAACATCGAGGACCTCTACGCCGGGATCGAGTTCGACATCGACACGCCCGAGCTGACCGAGGTGCGCGCCGCGATCGAGAAGGCCGGCAAGACGAAGATCCGCGAGGACGCCGCGATCTCCATCAAGTACATCTCCGAGATGGGCAGCCGCCGCATCGTGAAGTTCGCGTTCGAGTACGCGGTCGCGAACGGCCGCAAGAAGGTCACCGCGGTCCACAAGGCGAACGTCATGAAGTTCACCGACGGCCTGTTCCTGCGCGTTGCCGGCGAGGTGGCCAAGGAGTACCCGCAGATCGAGTTCGAGGACCGTATCGTCGACAACATGTGTATGCAGCTCGTGCAGAAGCCCGAGCTCTACGACGTCCTGGTGCTGCCGAACCTCTATGGCGACATCGTCAGCGATCTCGTCGCGGGCCTCGCCGGCGGGCTCGGCGTCGCGCCCGGCGCCAACATCGGCGAGAACGGCGTCGCGGTGTTCGAGGCCATCCACGGATCCGCGCCCAAGTACGCGGGACAGAACAAGGTCAACCCGATGGCGCTCATGCTGGCCGGCGCGATGATGCTCCGGCACATCGGCGAGCGGTCCGCGGGCGACCGCCTGGAGCATGCGATCGCAGCCGTCGTTGCCATCGGCAAGGACGTGACCTACGACCTCAAGCCCGACCGCGACGACCCCACGGCGGTCGGTACCAGCCAGTTCGCTGACGCGGTCATCACGCAGCTGGCGGCCGTCCGTGCCTGAGCAGGACGCCAAGAACCCCCATCGCTGGCTGCACAGCACCAAGACCAAGTTCGAGTTCCAGTTCGGCTACTCGCGTGCCGTTCGCCACGGCAACATCATCCGCGTCGCAGGAACGGCCGGCCTGGACGAGAACGGCACACCGGTCAGCGGTGGCGTCGTCGACCAGATGCAGCGCGCGCTCCAGATCATCAGGGAAGCCGTCGAGGACCTCGGTGGCCGCATCGAGGACACGATCATGACGCGGGTGTACGTGGCCGACACGGCCTCGATCGAGAGCGTGGCCGTCGTGCACGGCGACTACTTCCGTGACATCCTTCCCGCGACCACGATCGTGCAGGTCAACTTCATC
>JBBQHN010000078.1:0-9035 GCA_038324015.1 Candidatus Limnocylindria bacterium
AGGGCGAGCCACTTTGTCATCAGGCGACGGTGACCTTCTTGATCTTGTCGCCGACTTTGATGCCGTTCGCGACGTCCTGGCCGCTCGTCACCTGCCCGAAGTTCGTGTATTGGTTATTCAGCCACGACGCGTCGGTCTTGCAGATGAACCATTGACTGTCGTTGTTCACCTTGATGTCCGGACCGCGCGCGATGCCGGCGGCGCCCTTCGTGAACGGCAGGTCGTTGAGCTCGCTCGGCATCTTGCCGCCACCGCGCCCGGTGCCGTCGGGGTCCCCACCCTGGACGACCCAGTCCTCGACGCGATGGAAGGTCTTGCCGTCGTAGAAGCCGGCCGCCGCCTTTGCGACGAAGTTCGCGACGGTCTGGGGGGCCTTGTCGGGCCGTAGTGCGATAGTGAAGCTCCCGCCGCGCTCGAGCTCCACGGTGGCGTTCTGTTGATCGGCCATGGCGCACCTCCGGTCGTTGTGTCGCTTTCGACCATACTTGATGTCCCGATGGCCACGTATCAAGCGCCCCGCGGAATGCGGGATCTGCTCCCAGAGGAAGCGGCCGGCCTCGACCGGCTGCTGTCCGTGACGCTCGCGCGCGCGCTGCGCTACGGCTACCCCAGGATCGTCACGCCGGCGGTCGAGGACCGCGAGGTCTTCCTCCGCAGCGCTGGCGCGACGAGCGACACCGCAGGCAAGGAGATGTTCGAGGTCGTGCTGCACGGCCAGACCGGCCTCGCGCTGCGGCCGGAGGGGACCGCGCCCGTGGTGCGCGCGTTCCTCGAGCACGGCCTTCATAAGAGCCCGCAGCCGGTCCGGTTCTCGTACTGGGAGGCGATGTTCCGTGGCCAGCGGCCCCAGAAGCTCCGGTGGCGCCAGTTCTGGCAGTGGGGCCTCGAGAACTTCGGCGCGTCGGAGCCCGCGGCGGACATCGAGATCATCGAGTTCACGAACGGGCTGCTCGCGGACGTCGGCCTCACCGATGTCGAGCTAAAGGTCAACACCATCGGTGACAGCGCATCGCGTCCCAAGGTGAAGGCGGCGCTCGTCGAGTACTTCTCGAGGTTCCGCGACGAGCTCGATGCCGACTGCAAGGAGCGGCTCGACGGCAGCGTGCTGCGGATCTTCGACTGCAAGAACAAGCATGACCGAGAGATCGCCGAAGGCGCGCCGAAGATCCGCGAGCTGGTGTCGGATGAAGATCGCGCGCACTTCGCGGCGGTGACCGATGGCCTCGAGCGCCTCGGCATCCGCTACGCCGTTGACGACCGCAAGGTGCGCGGCTTCGACTACTACACCCGCACCGTGTTCGAGTTCATCCTCACCGATCCGGAGTTCACGCAGGCGGGTGATATCGCCGTCGCCGGCGGCGGCCGATATGACGGCCTCGTGCGCACGATGGGTGGGCCGGACGTACCCGGGGTCGGAGTCGCCGGGGGTGTCGACGTGCTGTACTTCGCCTTGAAGCAGCAGGGTGTGAAGATCGATGAGTCCGTGGATGCCGAGGTGTACATCCTCTCCGGCGAGCCCGACGACGGCGCCGACCGGCTCCAGCTCGCGACGCCGTTGCGCGAGGCGGGCTTCCGGGTGGCGATCGACTACTCGAAGCGGTCGCTCGACAAGCAGCTGGAGAGCGCGGTGAAGCATGGTGCGAAGGTCGCGGTCATCCGCGGCACCGAAGAGTCGCGCGGCGGTAAGGTGATCGTGCGCGACCTCGTCGCCAAGGAGCAGCGTGTGACCCGTCTGAGCGCGGTCGTGGTCGAGGTCGGCAGGCACGTCCCCAAGCGGCCGAAGCTGCGGCTCAGCGACGAGCCCGGCGCCGCGGGCGAGACGCCGTACCTCGCGGACCCGAAGGTCTAATCGTGCTGCGGACACATACCTGCGGCGAGCTCACCCCTGCCGCCGCGGGGAAGACGGTAACGCTCGCCGGCTGGGTCAACCGCCGCCGCGACCTTGGCGGGCTGACCTTCATCGACCTGCGCGACCGCTATGGGATCACCCAGATCGTCGCGAAGGCGGGCGAGCCTGCCCACGACGCGCTCGGCACGGTCCGCTCGGAGTGGGTGATCAAGGTGACCGGCACGGTCCGTGAGCGCTCGAAGGAAACGGTCAACCAGAAGTTGCCGACAGGCGGCATCGAGGTCGCCGCGATGACGGTCGAGGTCATCAACGAGGCGAAGACCCCTCCGTTCTACGTGAACGAGGAGACCCCGGTCGACGAGAACCTGCGCTGGAAGTATCGCTACATCGACCTGCGGCGCGAAGGCCCGAAGGAGCTCATGCGCCTGCGGCACGAGGTCGTGGCATTCATCCGGCAACACCTCACCTTGCGCGGCTTCTGGGAGATCGAGACGCCGACGATGATCCGCTCGGACCCGACGGGCGCGCGCGACTTCATCGTTCCGTCGCGCTACTACCCCGGGAAGTTCTGGGCGCTCCCGCAGTCGCCGCAGCAGTTCAAACAGATCCTCATGGTGGGCGGCATGGACAAGTACTTTCAGATCGCGCATTGCTATCGCGACGAGGATCCGCGCGCCGATCGCGTGTACGAACACACGCAGCTCGATCTCGAGATGGCCTTCGTCGAGCGCGAGGACGTGATGTCCACGCTCGAGACGCTCTACACGGAGATCTTCAAGCAGTTCGGGAAGAAGCCGCTGGCCCAGACGCCGGTCCCACGGGTCACGTACGAAGAGGCGATGCGCCGGTTCGGGATCGACCGGCCGGACATGCGGTTCGCCCTGGAGCTTGTCGATCTCACGGCTGCGCTCCGCGGGACGGCGTTCAACGCATTCCGCTCGGTCATCGACTCCGGCGGCGCGGTCCGCGGGCTGCTGCTACCCGGCAAGGCAGACGCGACGCGCAAGGACATCGACGGCTGGCAGGCGCTCGCAAAGACGAAGGGCGCGAAGGGCCTCGCAAGCTTCGCGTTCGCCGGCGACGAGGTGCGTTCGCCGGTCGCCAAGTTCCTCACCCCGGGCGAGCTCGCTGCACTGCGCACCTCAGCCGGTGCGAAGGACGGGGACCTGTTGCTGGCCGTGGCGGACACCTACGACGTCGCAAGCAAGTCGCTCGGCGTGGTGCGCGAGCGGCTTGGGCCAGAGCTCGGCCTCGCCGACGGGAGCAAGCACTACGCGGTCTGGGTGACGGAATTCCCGCTCGTCGACCGCACGCCCGAGGGTGGCTGGACCTTCGCCCACAACCCGTTCTGCGCGCCGCTCACCGCTGCGGACCTCGATCTGCTCGACACCGACCCGGAGAAGGCGAAGTCGATGCAGTACGACTTCGTGATCGACGGGAAGGAGGTCTTCGGCGGCAGCGTGCGCATCCACCAGCGCGCGGTCCAGGAGCGCGTGTTCCGGCAGCTGGGCGTGTCGAAGGAGGAGGCCGCGGTCCGCTTCGGCGCGCTCCTCGACGCCCTCGAATACGGCGCGCCCCCGAGCGGTGGTGTCGGCGCCGGCATCGATCGCCTCATCATGACGCTCGCCGGGACCGAGAACGTGCGTGAGGTGCAGTCGTTCCCGAAGACGCAGACCGGCTACGACCCGCTCCTCGACGCGCCGGCCGACGTCGATCCGAAGCTCCTCGAGGAGCTCGGCCTCCGCGTCGTCGTCAAGCCACCCAAGGCGTGAACAGCGCGGCTGTCGCGAGCGAGGTCGAGCGTCTGGCGGAAGCGACCGGCGGCATCGTCGGCATCTCCGCGACGCAGCTCGCCAGCGGCAAGCACATCGGCTATCGCGAGAGCGAGCCATTCCCGACCGCGTCGGTGATCAAGCTGCCGCTGCTCGTGACGCTGTACGAGGACGCGATCGCCGGCCGCATCGACCTCTCGGAGCGAGTGAGCTATCACGGCGACACGAGGGTCGCCGGCTCCGGGGTGCTGCAGTACCTCGACGATGGCCTCAACCCGACGCTCCGCGACCTCGCGGTCCTGATGATGTCGGTCAGCGACAACACCGCGACCGATCTGTTGTTCGATCGCGTCGGCAAGACCCGCATCGAGCAGACGATGGACCGGCTGGGCCTCACCAGCATCAGAACGCCGTTCGACATCCGCGAGATGCTGATGGAGCTTGTCGACATGGAGCACTCCCAGCCCGGCGGCTACGACGAGCTGCGGCGCCGCCTCCGGCTCTCGATGGGGAGCGGCGGGCGCTCGATGATCCCCGCGCAGGCCGACCGCTCGACCCCCGCGGACATGTGCCGGCTCCTCGAGCTGGTCGAGTCCCGCGCGATCCTGAACGAGGATGCCTGCACGGGGATCGTCGAGCTCATGAAGCGCATCCAGTCGGCGGCCCGGATCCCCGGGCTGCTGCCAAAGGGCACGGTGGTCGCGCACAAGACCGGTTCGTACCGGCGGCTGCGCAACGATGTCGGCATCGTCTACGCGCCCAATGGGCCGTACGCGATCGCGATCTTCGCGCGCGAGCTGCCCCGTGACACCATCGAAGACGACGAGGCGCTCGCCCGCATCTCGCTCGCCGTCTACGAGGAGTTCGCGGGCTAGACTTCGTCCATGCGGCGCGTCTATCTGGACCATGCCGCCACGACCCCCGTCGACCCGGAGGTCGCGGAGCTCATGGCGCAGGTCCTCCGTGAGGTTCCCGGCAACCCGTCGAGCATCTACGCCGAGGGGCGGCGGGCGCGCGCGCTCGTGGATCGGGCCCGCGATGAGGTGGCTCGCGCCATCAACGCCGATCCAGCGGAGATCGTGTTCACCTCGGGCGGCACCGAGGCCGACAATCTCGCGCTCCGCGGCGTCCTGAAGGCGCGCGAGGGCGAGGCCGACGGCATCGTGACCACCGCGATCGAGCACCACGCGATCCTCGATACGGCGCACGACCTCGAGGCGCACGGTCAGGCGCACGTCACGGTGCTGCCGGTGGATCACGATGGCCGCGTGACGGCCGGCGCGGTGTCGCGGGCGCTCGGCGCGCAGACCGCGATCGTCTCGGTCATGCACGGCAATAACGAGATCGGGACACTCCAGCCGATCCTGGAGATCGGCGCAGCCTGCCGCGAGCGCGGCGTCGTCTTTCACAGCGACGCGGTGCAGACCGTCGGCGCGATCGCGATCGACGTCAACGTGCTAGCCGTGGATCTTCTGAGCCTGAACGCGCACAAGTTCTACGGGCCCAAGGGCGTAGGCGCGCTGTACGTCCGCCGTGGGACCCGCATCGCGACGGTCCAGACGGGCGGCGGCCAGGAGAAGGGCCGGCGCACGGGGACCGAGAACGTCGCGGGCGTGGTCGGGCTCGGTGCGGCGCTGCGCCTCGCGTCGGAGCGCCGCGCGGTGGAATCTGCGCGGCAGCTTGCGCTCCGTGACCGGCTTATCCGCGAGATCGGCGCCCGGATCCCCGAGGCCACCCTCACGGGACATCCCACCGAGCGGCTCCCCAACAATGCGTCGTTCTGCTTCCGCGGGACCCAGGGCGAGGCCCTCGTGGTGTCGCTGGATCTCGAGGGCTTCAGCGTATCGAGCGGATCGGCCTGCACGAGCGGCAACACCGACCCGTCGCACGTGCTCCTGGCGCTTGGCCTGGATCGGGACCTCGCGCAGGGCTCGCTGCGTCTGACGCTCGGCCGCGACACCACCGCTCCCGACATCGACGCGCTCGTCGCCGCGTTACCGCCGATCGTCGCGCGCCTGCGTGCGGCCTCGGGTGTAGCGGTATGACCGAGGCGGACCATTACAGCGACATCGCGCTCGATCATCTGACCCGCCCGCGGAACGCCGGCACGATCGCCGAGCCGAGCGGGACCGGCGCCGACGCGAACCCGTCGTGCGGCGACCGGACCGTGATCACGCTCACGATCGGTGGGGGGACGGTGCGCGAGATGCGCTTCCGCACGTTCGGCTGCACCGCCGCGATCGCCTCGGCGTCGGTCCTCACCGAGATCGCGAGCGGCCTTGACGTCGCTGCGGCGGCCGCCCTCGAGCCCGCCGACGTCCTCAACGCGCTCGGCGGCCTGCCACAGCGGAAGGAAGCCTGCGCGCTCATGGCGATCGGCGCGCTGCGCGCCGCGCTGCTCGACGCACGGGTGCGCGCGTCGTGAGCGACCGCGTGTTCGTCGCGATGAGCGGCGGCGTGGACTCCGCGCTCGCGGCAGCGCTCCTCGCCGAGCGTGGAGAGGATGTCGTCGGCGTGTGGATGCGCCTCACGCCCGCGGGCACCGCGAGTGACGCGCCGCGTTGCTGCGGCACCGACCAGGCGGGGGAGGATGCCCGCCGCGCCGCCGCGCATCTTGGTATCCCGTTCTACGCGCTCGACTACGCAGAGGTGTTCGGAAGGCAGGTCGTTGACCGCTTTGTCGATGCGTACGCGAACGGTGAGACGCCGAATCCGTGTGTCGCCTGCAACGGCTACGTGAAGTTCGAGGCGCTCCTGTCGGACGTCGTGCGCAAGTTCGGCGGATCGCGGCTTGCGACCGGTCACTACGCGCGGGTCGCGTACGAGGGCGGCCGGCACCGGCTGCTGCGGGCGCGCGACGCGAAGAAAGATCAGTCGTACGCGCTCTACATGCTGGGCCAGGACGACCTTGCGCGGATCGAGCTTCCGATCGGGGAGCTCGAAGACAAGGGCGAGACGCGCGCGCTCGCCGCGCGGTTCGGCCTCCCGAATGCCGCGAAGGCGGAGAGCATGGATATCTGCTTCATCGCGGGCGACTACCGCGACCTCGTGCGCGAGCGCGCGCCGGAGGCCTTCGTCGCCGGACCGGTCGAGCGGCTCGACGGGACTGTGATCGGCGAGCACGCCGGGGTCGGCGGCCTGACGGTGGGCCAGCGCAGCGGCGTTGGCGTCGCCACCGGCGAGCGCCTGTACGTGATCCGGCTCGAGCTCGACCGCGGGGCGGCCGTGGTCGGCACACGATCCGAGATCGCCGCCCGGACCTACCGGCTCCGCGACGTTCGGTTCACCAGCGGGGATCCGCCAGCTGGGACCTTCACCGCGGACGCGGTCCTTCGCTACCGAGGCACGCCACTTGCGTCGCGGGTCCGCATGTCTGCGGACCGCGGTACCGCCGTGCTCGAGCTCGATGAGGCCGCCCTCGTCGCGCCGGGTCAGGCCGCTGTCCTCTACGACGGGGACGAGGTCATCGGCGGAGGCGTCGTGGACCGTCCCGCCGCGGCCTAGCTCGGTGCGCGCTCTCCTGCGCATCGTCGCGATCACGCTGGCCGGCGCTGTCCTCTATTACGCGGGCCTGGTGAACTCGCAGGTCATCTACAGCCCGGACGCGTACGGCGCCGTGCTCGTGGCCGTCGCGATCGCGGCGAGCATCGTCATGCTCGTCGTCGCTTTGCGCGGCGAGGGCCGGGGCGACGCCACGACACCGGTGGACCCGAGGCTCGTTGGCGTGCACCGCGTCGCGTGGCTTGTCGTCTGCCTCATGGCGCTCGTCGGCGCGTCGTGGCTGGCTGCGGTGCCGCGACAGCGCTCGTCCGACGCGACGCCTTACCACAACGACGCGATCGCGCTGAACGAATGTGCCGCGCGGCTTCTCCTCAACGGTCACGATCCGTACACGGATCTCGACGTCTTCAGCTGCTATGCGCGCCTCGGCATCGGTCCGGACCGGACGACGCCGCTCCGCCAGGGACTCTTTGCGCGCGCTGGCCTCTACCCGACCGCTGACGAGCTCGACACCGCGTGGGCGATCCGCAGCCACGCAAGCCAGTCGAACGTCGAGTTCGAGTCGAAGCCGTCGTACCCGTCGCTGTCCTTCGTGCTCCTCGTGCCGTTCGTGGCGACCGGCGCGGATACGAACATCCTGTACATCCTCTGCCTGGTCGCGACGATGGCGCTCGTGCTCGCGCGTTCGACGCCGAGTCTGCGGCCTTTCGTGTTGACCGGGCTCCTCGGTGCGGCGAGCCTCGCGGCCTTCACGGTGAGCGGCAGCACCGACCTGCTGTTCGCGCTCCCGCTCGTGGCCGGCTGGCTGTGGCGGGAGCGCCGCTGGAGCGGGCTCGCCATCGGCGTCGCCTGCGCGATCAAGCAGCTCACGTGGTTCTTCTTGCCGTTCTATCTGCTCGTCACGGCCCACCGGCAGGGGTGGCGGGTCGCGCTACGGCGTGCCGTCGAGGTCGGCGCCGTGTTCGCGTTCACCAACGGGCCGTTCATCCTGGCCGATGCGGGCGCCTGGCTCCGCGGCGTGACGGCGCCGGTCGCCGATCCGATGTTCCCGCGCGGCGCGGGCCTCATCTTCCTCGCGATCGACCACGTGCTGCCGCTGTGGCCCGCGTTCGTGTACACAGCACTCGAGATGGTCGCTTTTGCCGCGTGCCTCGCCGTCGCCTGGCGCTCGCGGCGCACGAGCCCTGATCTCGGCATCGTGCTGGCGCTGGTACCGCTGTTCTTCGCGTACCGCAGCCTGTTCTCGTACTTCTTCCTGCTGCCGCTCTTCGCCTTCGCGGCGCTGGCGCGCATGCCGCTCGGCAGGCTGGCTCCGGAGGACGCCCGCGCCGCCGGCGCGGTCACCCTGTTCGGCATGCCGGCGGCACGAGGCCCGATCGCGATACCGCGGCGCGAGAACGCCCCGGCGACGGCGGACTAGCCTGCCGCCGGCGCTCGTCCCGCTCGCGCTCCTCGCGATCGGCGTTCCGGCGGCGTTCCGCGCCGCGCTCGGGCGGCCCAGGGGCCTGGCCGCCGCCTGGGTGCTGTCGGTCGCGGCGGTCCTGGCAGCCCAGGCGGTCGGGGAGATCGGCGGCTGGAGGACGGGTACGCTCGGTGAGGCGCAGGTGCTGTTCGCTGCGGTTGGCGCAGCAATTGCGTCTGCGACGGTGGCGGTACTAGAAGGCCTCAGGGAGTGATGGCATATGGGTTTCGTACTTGGTCTCCTGCTCGGCGCGGTCGGCGCCCTGCTGTATGCACCGAAGGCCGGCGACTCGACCCGCGAGGAATGGCGGATGCGGGCCGACGAGCTGAAGAAGCGTGCTGACGATCTCCAGAAGATCGCGCAGAAGATGGCAGATGACGTCTCCGTGAAGGGACGCGAGGTCATCGAGGACGCGAAGAAGCAGTGGGAGAGCGCCGGTAGCGGCCGAACG
>JBBQHN010000079.1:0-9028 GCA_038324015.1 Candidatus Limnocylindria bacterium
CTGGCACCTGGTGAGCGGCCAGTGGATGATCGACCACCGCGAGATCCTGCGGACCGACATCTTCAGCTCGACGGTCGCGGGTCAGCCGTACAGCGTGGGCGAATGGCTCGGCGAGGTCGTGCTCGCGCTCGTCTTCGGCGCAGGGCAGTGGGCGGGCCTTGCGATCTTCCGCGCCATGCTCGTCGCGATCGCGGTGTTCTTCCTGGCGCGGCTCTCCCGGCGCAGTGGCGCGCCGGTCGTCGCTGCGCTTGTCGTGCTCGCGCTCGCGATCGTGGCCTCGAAGGCCCGCTGGACCGACCGGCCGGCCATCTGCACGCTCGTTCTGTTCCCTGTCGTGCTCGATCTCCTGTACAGCGCGCGCGCTGGTTCGCGCCGCGCGCTTCTCGCGATCCCGCCGCTCATCGCCCTGTGGGCGAACCTGCATGGCGGTTACGTGATCGGCATCGCCCTCGTGCTCGCCTTCGTGATCGAGGCCCTCGTGCTCCGGCGCCCCGAGGGCCGCGCGCTCGGGCTCACGCTCATCGCCTGCGTCGCGCTTTCGTTCCTGGACCCGGAGACCTTCGGCGCCGGCGGCGCGGCCGCCCACGTTCTCGCGCCGCCACGGTTCATCGGCGAGGAGGCGCCGCCGGACGTGCTCGAAGCATCGGGCTTCGTGTTCGCGGCGTTCGTACTCGCGGCACTCGGCGTTGCGCTCGTGTATGGCGGCGGCCTGCTCGAGCTGCTGCTGTTCGTGCCGCTGGTGTGGCTCGGCCTCTCGGCGCAGCGCCATCTCGTGTTCTTTGTTTTCGTCGCCACACCGTTCATCGCTGCCGGTGCGGCCCGCGTGTACGCGCGGGCGCTGCCGCGCGCGCGTCCCCTTCGACCATTCCCGCCCCCGGCCGCCGCCGCGCTCGCGCTGCTCCTCTGCGCCGGCGCGATCGCGAGCGCCTTGGGCGCGCCGAACGCGCCGGACGAGCGCGCCTATCCGACGGGAGCGCTCGATGCGTTGCGCACCGGAACCGGCACGCTCATCAACGAGTACGACTGGGGCGGCTATCTCATCATGCGGGTCCCTGAACGGAAGGTATTCGTCGACGGCCGGCTCTTCCCGTTCATTCCCGCCGTTCTTCGCGAGTACCGCGACGCGGTGGAGCTGCGCCCGGACTGGAAGGACGTGCTTGCGACGTATGACGTGCGAGAAGCGCTGCTCCGGCCGTCACGGCCCCTCGCTGTCGCGCTCCGCGAGGACGGCTGGCGCGTGCGGGCGTCCGGACAGAACTTCGTGCTCTTGGCGAAGCCGTGAGGGTCTCCATCGCCGTACCGGCGGCGATCGGCGCGCTGTTCGGCGCCGTGACGACCCGTTTGCCGGTCGGCGACAGCGACGCGTTCTGGCACCTGGCGCTGGGCAATGACATCCTCGCACACGGGTTGCGGCGCGCCGACACGTATTCGTGGACCGTCGCCGGGCAGCCCGGTTCGACCGACCAGTGGCTTGGCCAGGTGTTGCTCGCCGCGGCCTCGCAGCTCGCCGACTGGCGCGGCGTCGTCGCGCTGCGCGCAGTGCTGGTCGCGCTTCTCGTCGGGCTCATCGTCTACGCGACATTGCGGGAGCGACCGGCGCGCCCGCTCGTCGCGGTGCTCGCGGCACTGCCCGCCGTGATGCTCACGCGCTTCGTCTGGACCGAGCGCCCCGAGCTCTTCGGCTTCGTGTGCTTCGCCGCACTCGTCGTGCTGCTGCGCGCAGGTCGTGCGGGAAGCGACCGTGCGCTGTACGCGGTCCCGACATTGATCGTCGTGTGGGCGAACCTGCATGGTTCGTTCGCGCTCGGCGCCGTGCTCGCCGTTCTCGTGTCGGTCGAGGGCGCGCTCGCGCAGCCCGCGCGGCGCAGGAGCTACGTCGCCGTGGCGGCCGGCGCGGTCCTTGCGACGCTGATCACGCCCGCGGGGATCGGAACGTGGACCGCGCCCGGCTTCCATCTGTTGCACCCACCCCGGGAGATCCAGGAATGGAGCGTGCCCGACGTCACGACGCTGCCCGGCGTGATCTTCAGCATCGCGCTGTTCGCGACGTTGACGGTGGCATTCTTCAGCCGGTCACGGTCCGGCGCGTTCCGCGAGGCGGTCGTGCTGCTTCCGGTGCTGTTCGTCTCGCTGATCGCCACGCGACAACTGCCTCTCTTCGCGATCGCCGCCGCGCCCTACCTGGCCGCATCCGGCAGCGAGGCCGTTCGGGAGCTTGCGGCGCTCGTCCGGGCGCGGCTGCCCTCATTAGGTACGGCATCAGCCGCGGACCCGCCGACCCGCGTCGTCGACGGCATCACGCTGGCGGTGGCTGCCGTGGTCCTGGCGTTCGCCGGAGCCACCGGAACGGAGCGGCCGGATCTTGCGGGCTACCCGGTCGCGGCGATCCCCGCGCTGCGCCCGGGCCCCGGTCTGCTGAACCACTACGACTGGGGTGGCTTCCTCATCGCCTACGCGCCGGCGACGCCGGTCTTCATCGACGGCCGGCTGATCCCATATCTGGGGAGCGTGCTCGACGACTACACGACCGTCATCGGGGTGCATCCGGGCTGGCGGGACGTGATCGCCGGACGCGGGATCCGTCAGATCCTCGTGCGCGCGGGCGACCCGGTCGCGGTGCGGGCGCGCGATCTGGGCTGGCCGATCCGCGCCTCGTCCGACACCTTCGTTCTGATCGACGTGCCGTAGTGTCGAGCGGATGAACGAGCGGGCGCCTGCCAAGCTGCCGCGCGACGACGACCTCGATGGGCAGTTCGAGCTCATCGTCGACGGTCTCCGTCGCGACGTCCGCCGGCTCCGGCAGCAGGTCGAGCGCTTCCACAAGGCCTATCAGAAGCGCGCTGAGTCGCAATCCAAGACGACCGGCTCGCCGGATGAGTCGAGCCAGCGCGCGTTCCGCCGCCTGAAGCAGCTGCAGCTCGCGATCGGACACATCGAGTCGAGCGCCGCGTATCTCGGCGGCACCGGCAGCGAGCCCAAGCGCGGAGATCAGCAGGACCAGATCGTCACCGTCGCGCAGCGCGTGCTCGAGAGCCTCGAGGCCGAGCGCGAGCGCCTGTACCGCGACGTGCACGACGGTCCGGCACAGGTCCTCGCGAACGCGATGTTCGAGGTCGAGTACCTCGAGCGCATCGCCGACCGGACGCAAGGCGAGGCGAAGACCGCGCTCAAGACCGAGCTCACGAACCTCAAGGGTCAGTTCCGGAGCTCGCTCGATTCGGTGCGCGGCATGATCTACGACCTCCGGCCCCCGGTGCTCTCCGATCTGGGGCTCGCCGGCGCGATCCGTGACTACGCGAGCGAATATCAGTCGCGTTACGGGCTGCGCGTCGACTGCCACCTCGATGCGGACGAGACCGGTCTCGAGCCGATGCAGGAGCTCGCGATCTACCGCGTGATGCAGGAGGCGCTGCAGAACGTGCACAAGCACGCGCAAGCGTCGACCATCGGCATCGTCTGGCAGCGGTCGCGCGGCGACAAGGAGCACTGGGTCCTGCACTGCACCGATGACGGGGTCGGCTTCGATCTGGTGAAGGTCGCGCGGCGCCAGCGGTCGGTCGGGCTGCTCGCGATGCGTGAGCGGGCCGAGCTCATCGGCGCCACCCTGCAGGTACAGTCGACGCCGGGGCAGGGCACCGCAGTTACACTTCTACTTCCGATGGGCAAGGGAGGGGACCTGCTTGGCCGATAAGGTAGAGAAGGCGATCCGGATCGTGCTCGCCGACGCCAGTCGTCTCACGACGCTTGGCATCGTGCAGGTCCTCGAGAAGGAAGCCGACATGGAGATCCTCGCCGTCGTGACCGATGGCGAGGAAGCCGTGGCCAAGACGATCGAGCTCGAGCCCGACGTCCTGGTCATCGAGGTCGATCTCCCGAAGCTGACCGGCATCAAGGCGACGCAGCGCGTCCGCCGCGAGCTCCCGCACGTGGCCGTCGTGATCCTCACTGCGCTCGAGGAGGAGCAATCGCTGTTCGACGCGATCCGCGCCGGCGCGGCTGCATACCTCCACAAGGATTGCGAGCCGAAGGAGCTCGTCGAATCGATCCGCAAGGTGCGCGGGGGCCAGTTCATCATCAACGAGAAGATCTTCGCGAAGCCCGCCGTCGCCTCGAAGGTGCTCGCCGAGTTCCGCGAGCTGTCGGTGTACGGACCCGGCTCGTCCAAGGTGTTCGCCCCGCTCTCGCCGCGCGAAGTACAGATCCTCGACAACATCGCGCAGGGCATGACGAACAAGGAGGTCGCCTACACGCTCGCGATCTCCGAGCAGACCGTGAAGAACCACATGTCGAGCATCCTGCGGAAGCTGTCGGTGAACGATCGCACCCAGGCCGTTGTGTACGCGATCCGCCAAGGGTGGATCAAGGGTCCGGAGCTCGGCAACTAGGTGCCTGGCGAGGCGCCCATCGGGATCGTCGCGAGCTTCACGACGGAGCAGGCGAAGATCACCGCGGAGATGCGCGAGCTGGACCTCCTCAGCGAATCCACCCAGACCGAGGTCAACCGCCTGAAGGCGCGCGAGGACACCGCCAAGGCGAAGCTCGACGACATCAAGGGCAATCAGGCGAACTTCCAGCGCGACGAGATGGTGGCCGCGGGCGACGAGTTCGCCGCCGCGCAGGGTCGCCGGCTCACGATGGAAGGCCAGCTTGGCGCGCTGCAGGCGAAGCGGAAGCTTCTCGACCGGGTCCAGACGCTCGTCGGAAGCGCGCGCGACCAGCTCGCCGACTTCAGCGCGCCGCCCGTTCCGGCCGGCGCGTCACCGGTCATTGACGAGAACCGGCTTCTCCAGGCGGTCGTCGACACGCAGGAGGAGGAGCGTCGCCGCATCGCGCGTCAGGTCCACGACGGCCCGGCGCAGGCCATGGCGAACGTCGTCCTCCAGTCGGAGATCAGCGAGCGCCTCTACAGCGTCGACCAGGAGCGCTCGCGCAAGGAGCTCGCCGCCCTGCGGCTGATGGTCAACAAGACGCTGCAGGAGCTGCGCGGCTTCATCTTCGAGCTGCGGCCGATGATCCTTGACGACCTCGGCCTCGTGCCGACGCTCCGCCGCTACATCCAGACGCTCATGGACAAGCACGGCATCCGCATCGATTTCTCGAGCACCGGCCGCGACCGGCGCCTGCCGTCCGACGACGAGGTCGCGATCTTCCGGCTCATCCAGGACTCGCTCGTCGAGCGGATCGAGAAGGGCGAGGCGAAGGACGTGGTCCTCAGCATGAACTGGAAGGACGAGACGCTCGAGATCGTGCTGCAGAGCGACGGCAAGGACCTTCCGTCGGATGGCGAGCTTGCCTCAGGTCTCCGCCGCAGCGAGCGGCTCGAGCTCCTGAAGGGCGAATCGACGCACGAAGCGCGTGCCGACGGCACGGTCGTCCTTCAAGTGAAGCTGCCCATCCGCGCCGCCACCGCGATGATCACCTAGCTCGACCGGGCGACCCGAATGGACCTCACCAACGAGAGCTACGTCATTTCGATCGGCACAAAGAACTTCACCGAGCGCTACTACCGCGACAAGACCGGCTGGGTGAAAGAGTCGGCGCGCGGCAACACCTTCCGGGCGACCGCGGAGCAAGTCCTCAACCACGTCCTCCCGGTGCTGGCTGGCGTCAAACCGGACATCACCATCGCCGTGGAGCGCAACAAGACGAAACGAGCGCGGGCGCCTCGCGCGCGTCCGACGGTCACTTCGGTCCGAGGAACGCCCACGCGCTGATCGCCGCGCCTTCCAGGGCGGCGAACATTCCGTCAGAGCTGCGATAGGCCCGCAGGGTCAGCGAGGGCACACCCGAGTACTCGGAGCCGACGATCCAGTCGCCGCTGCGCAGCACCCCGGACGCGCTGAGCTTCCCACGGTCCTGACGCACGACCGCCTTCGTCGCGGCGTCGTACACGATGACCGTACCGTCGAAGATGCCGCCCTCGGGCCGCCATGCAAGGAGGCGGCCGTTGTCGAGAATCGCGAGCGCCTTTTCGCTTTGGATGCCCGGCGGCGTGAGTTGCTGCTCCACGCTGGTGCGAAGCACCACGAATGTGTTCGCGGTGTTCGACGTCGTGTAGCCGTACGTATCAACGCCCTCCGTCTCGAGGAGGTAACGGCCCGCGCTCGCGTCGACCAGCCGGTGCTGCGACAGCTTCGTGAGGGTCCCGCCGTGAACGAGCCACGTGCCCGCCTCGGCGTCGGAGCGCATGAAGCTGTCGTTGTTCCGTGGTCTCCAGATCGCGATGCCCTCACCGCTGGACCGGAGGTCTCGCGCCACAGCGAAGCGCTCAT
The DNA here is from genome assembly GCA_038324015.1 of Candidatus Limnocylindria bacterium. Lineage (GTDB taxonomy): Bacteria > Chloroflexota > Limnocylindria > P2-11E > P2-11E > UBA4735. The sequence continues at coordinate 6,273 of JBBQHN010000079.1, forward strand.
CGAGGACGGCCGTCGCTCCGGTCTTGAGGTCCCGATAGAGCAGCTTGGTCATCGAAATAGGCGCCGTTGCAACGGTCGCGCCGATGGTGACATAGGCGAAGCCGCGATCGGCGTCGAACGCACTCATTGCGACCTCGGTCTTGTCGATCCTGGTCACGCGGCTGGTTGTGTCGTCATACAGGTACAGCGCTGAGTCCGGACCGCTGCAGTTGAACAGCGCCATGCGGCCAGACGTGCTGATGTGGGTGATGGGAGTGCCGCAGCCGTGGACGCTCCGGCCCGTCGGTCGGCCGTCCTTGTCGATCTGGAAGAAGAGGTCGCCGGCGTTCGTGCCCACGATGAACGGGAGGTCCAGCGGGAACGCGATCGGGCCTGCCGTGGCCCTGAGTGTCGCCGATGCTCCGGATGTCGGGCTGACCGTCGCGCTCGCCGAGGCACCGCTCTCGCTGCGCGAGCCGCAGGCGGTCATGAGAACGGCGGCTGCCAACGCGATCGCGACGGATCTCATCACATGAACGCTAGGTGCCCTGTTCGGCGCGCACGTGACCGAATCGTCATTTGGCTGGGAGGATCGCCACTGCGCTGATCACGCCGCCGGGTGCGGATGCGAACGCGCCATCGCTCATCCGGTATGCGCGCAGCGTCAGGGACGGCGCGCCGGCGTACTCGAAGCCGAGGAGCCAATCGGACGCGGCGCGCACGATCTGGAACGGGGTGAACGCGCCGCGGTCCACGCGCTCGACCCGCCCGCCCGTCGCGCTGTAGGTCACCATCGTGCCGTTGGGTCCGTCGCGATCCGGCCGGTAGGCGAGGATGCGACCGTCTTCCAGCATCGTGACGGCCCGCTCGTTCTCGACATTCGCCGCGGTGACGCGGGCCTCGGTCTCGAAACGTTGCAGCACGAAGGTGCAGCAGCCGCTATTGAACGACCCGGTCTCTTCGGACTCGAGCAGCCACCGTCCCTTTGCTCCCGCGACGAGCCGGTTCGGCGAGAACCGAACGAGTCCGGCGTCCGTCAGCAGGAACGTGCCCGCCTCCGCGTCGGGCCGCACGAACGTCACGCTGTTCCCGGCGCGCCAGATCGTCGGTCCCTCCTCCGTTGTCCGGAAATCCGTCACGACGCCGAGGCGTTCGTCGATGGTCGTAGTTGCGCCGGTCGTGAGGTCCTTCCGCACGAGCTTGGTCGCGCAGTCCGTCGCACCCGGCGCGCACGACCCGCGTGTGACGTAGATGAGACCGTCGCCCAGCAGCGTCCAGATCGCCGGCCCGTCCACGCCGGCGACCAGCGCGATCGCGTTGGTGCGGTGGTCGTACGTATAGACGGCGAATGTCGAGCCCTGGATGCAGGAGATGAGGTTCGACGGCCCGCCCGACTCGATGCGGACGATGTACCCGTCGCAGACGTGGGTCTTCGTGCCGCCGACCGCGCCCGCGACGAGCTTCGTGTAGATGTCACCGTCGCTCGTGCCGACAAGGACGGGCAGATCCGGGAACGGAACAGTGCGCCCCGCTGACGGGGAGGGTACGACCGAGGAAGACGGAGAAGTGACCGTTTGCGTCGTCGGGGAGGCGGTTCTGCTGGTGGCTTGGGGCGTTGCGTTCACGCCCGCTGGCGTGAACGCGGTGCCAAAAGCCACGGCAAGCAGGATCGATATCGACGACATCGCCACGATCGAACGGAAGCTCATCCTCCTCCGACACTCGTGAGCGCCGTCCCGACGTAGTAGTGCGCAAGGATCTGGGCGTACGTCGAGCCCGCGAGCGCCAGGCCCTGCGCCCCCCACTGCGACATGCCCACGCCGTGGCCGAATCCCTGGCCGCTGAACACGAACCGGGCCGGCAGCTCGTAGACGTATGCGCTCGCGCGCAGACCGAGCTCGTTGCCGTTGCCGTCGACCAACACGTCGAATGCCGTCTGCGTCACGAATGCGCCCAGTGCCTCGAGCGACTGGATCCGCGCGACGTCCGTCGCGGCGACGCGCTCGTTCGCGCCCGTTGGCGTGGCCGTGACCGTGAACAGCGTGCTCAGCAGCCCGAAATAGAAGCGCGAGCGGTCCTTGCCGATGTCCTGGCTCCCGGCCGTGCCCACGATGCGCGCTGCGAGGACGCGGCCGCTCGCGGAGACGCTCGTGAGCTGGATCGCCGTCGGCATTCCGACCTTCAGTCCTCGGCGCTCGAGCTGATCGCGGAGCTGTGTGGCCGAAAGCTCCTTCGTCCACCGCCAGCTGGACGCGCCCCAGGACGTGCCGAGCGCGATCTGGTCCGTCGGCGAGGGGACGCTCCGCAGGTAGGGGAGCGCGAACGCGAACACATTCTCCGAATCTTCGGTGACACCGCCGGCGCTCGCGGAGTAGAGCGCCTCGATCGGCGCGCCGCGATACGTCAAGATGAGCCCCGCGGTGCGGTCGACCGCGCGCAGCGCCTTGGCGTCCTCTTTCACGGTCCCGTCGTAGGCCTGATCGCGCGTGTCGCCCTCGAGGTCGTAGCGCTGGTGCTTTCCCAGATGCGTGTAGAGGTAGGTGCGTGCCGCGATGGCCTGGGCCGCGAGGGTGTCCGGCTCCCAGCTGGTCGGCGCCTCCGAGCCCACGACCGACACCAGGTAGTCGTGCGTCGACACCTCGTTCACGACGATCATGTCGCCCTCGTCGTCTGCCGCGAGCTCGAGAACGCCGCGATAGGCACGTCCGTCGACCGTGACCGTGCCGTCGCTCGCGCTGAATCGCACGCCGGCGATCTTCGCGCCGGTCAGCACCACC
>JBBQHN010000080.1:0-8767 GCA_038324015.1 Candidatus Limnocylindria bacterium
CCTCGATCTCGTCGAGCTCATCATGAGCCTCGAGGAAGAGTTCGGGATGGAGATCTCGGACGAGGATGCCGAGAAGATCAAGAGCGTCGGCGACGCTCAGGAGTACATCGAAGAACACGTGTCCTGACGATCCAGCGCGAAATTGAAAGAGCGACCAGGGGAGGCAGCGGCACGGAGCCGCTGCCTCCCTGTTTGTGAAAGGGGTCATGGCAGACGAAGACATCGGCGGGTACCGGTTCCGCGATCCGTCGCTCCTCGCGACGGCGCTCACGCACAGCTCGTACCTGCACGAGCACCCCGACCAGGACATCGAGGACTTCGAGCGGCTCGAGTTCCTCGGTGACGCGGTCGTCGATCTCGTGATCGGCGAGCTCCTGTATCAGAACCATGCGGATGCGCCTGAGGGCGAGCTCACCTCGATGCGCGCGCAGCTTGTGTCCGGACCGCCGCTCGCCCTGCTCGCGCAGCAGCTCGGCCTTCCCGAGCGCGCGCGGCTCGGTCGTGGCGAGGCGGAGACCGGCGGCCGGCTGCGGGTCGGCCTCGGCGCGAGCCTCTACGAGTCCGTGCTCGGCGCGGTGTATGTGGACGGCGGATTCGATGCGGCGCGCGACTTCGTCGTCCGGACCATGCGAGACCTCATCGTCGAGGCGGACGCCCAACCGCGCCGGTCGCCGAAGACCGAGCTGCAGGAGTGGGCCCAGGGCAACGGTCTGCCGCTTCCGGCGTACGACGTGACCGAGACGACCGGCCCGGAACACGCGCGTGAGTTCGTCGTTGACGTGACCGTCGGCGAGCTGCACGCGCGCGGTGCTGGGCACTCGAAGCGCGAGGCGCAGGAGAACGCCGCGGCGGCGCTGCTGGTCACCGCGCGATGACGGACGAGCTCACGGTGCTCGAGGGGGGTAGCACCGGGGCGAACGCGGTGCTGAAGACGCTGACCGTCACCGGCTTCAAGAGCTTCGTGCATACGACGACGCTCGAGTTCGCGCCCGGCATCACCGCGATCATCGGTCCGAACGGATCAGGCAAATCGAACTTCGCGGACGCCATCCGCTGGGCGCTCGGCGAGAACAACGCCCGCGTCCTGCGTGCCAAGAAGAATGAGGAGCTCATCTTCGCCGGCTCGGAGACGCGCCGCAGTCTCGGCATGGCCGAAGCGATCATCCAGCTCGACAACTCATCACGCCGGCTACCGGTCGAGTTCAACGAGATCGAGGTCGGCCGCCGGCTGTACAAGAACGGCGAGGCCGAATACCTCGTCAACCGGGCACGCGTACGGCTGCGGGACCTGCAAGACCTCCTCGCGGGGGCGAACCTCGCGGACAACCCGTTCGTCGTCATCGGTCAGGGCCTCATCGATCAGGTGCTCGCGCTGCGTCCGTCGGACCGGCGCACCGTCATCGAAGAGGCCGCAGGCACCCGACGTCTGCACCTGCGGCGCGAGGATGCGCTCCAGCGCCTGCGGCACGCCGAGGTCGAGCTCGTTCGGGTCATCGACATCCTTCGCGAGATCGGTCCGCGGGTCGAGCTCCTCAGGGAGCAAGCCGCCAAATGGACCGAGTACGAGATCATCCGCAACGACCTCCGCCGCCGCGCGCTGCGCTGGTACCGGAGCTCGTTCGGCACCACCGCCGCGCAGCGCAATGACCTCGTCGCGCGTCTCGTTGGTATCGACCGTGAGATCGAGCGCCTCGCCGACTACGCCAACGAGACCGAGGGTCTCGCGACCGGGACAGACGAGCAGCTCCGAGGCGCACGCGAAGAGGAGGAGCGGCTCCGTCTCGCGTCGGCCGATCTCGCGAGCGCCGAGTCGTCGCTCCGCGAGCGCAGCGCAGCCCTTGCCGCGAGCCTCGAGGCGATCGCGAGCGAGCGCGACCGCAGCCGCGCGACCCTCACGTCGCTGCCCGCCGAGCTGACCGCCCTGCGCGAGCGGCGCGGCACGATCGAGAACGAGAACGCCGAGGCTGCGCGCCGGGCGCGCGAATCCGCCGATATCGCGCGTGCGGCCGAGGAAGAGATGTCACGGACGCGCATCGCCCTCGCCGAGGCCCAGGCCGCGCGGGTCGAGACCGAACGCGCCCACGTGCTCCGCGAGGGCGACGAGGTCCGGCTGACCGACGAGGATCGCGCGCTCCTCGGACGCGACGACGAGCTCGCCAAGCAGGCGGCTTCGCTCGCGGCAGAGCGCGCGGAGCGCGAGCGCGAGCGCGCCCGCATCGGACGCGACCTCGAGCGTGCGCGCGACGTGGCGACTGATGCCGGCCGCGCGACCGAGGGTGTCGCGGAGCGCGCAGGTGCCGCCCGCAACGACCTGCAGCGTGTCGACGGCGACCTCGCCCTGCTCCGCGGTCAGGCCACCGCGCTGCGCGAGGCCGTGGCCCGTGCGGCCGACGAGCTCGCGGCGCGCGCGACCGGCACCGCACCGGCCACGCTGCCGAAGGGTCTCCGTTGGCTGCACGAACGCCTCGAGATCCCGGCGACGCTGCGGCTCGCGGTGCGCGCCTCGGTCGGCGAGGCGATCGCCTATCCGAGCGACAAGAACGGGCTCGCTGACCTGCATGCGGCGACCGGGATCACCGTCGTCGTGCCGAACGAGCGCGCTGATCTGCCGGTGCCCGAGGGCTGCACGCGGCTCGTCGATCAGCTCAAGCTTGAGGATGACGTTCGTGCGGTGGCCGGCGCTCTGCTCCGCAACGTGTTCGTCGGTCCGCGCGAGGCGGCGTATCGCGCGGCGTCGAAGATGCGCGAAGGTATCGTGGTGACGCCCGACGGGTTGGTCGTCACGCCCGGCGCGATCCGGATGCCCGACGACCGGGTCGTCGCCGATCAGAAGGCCATCGAGCGGATCACCGTGATGCACCGCCGCCTCGGCGAAGAGCTGAACGTCTCCGAGCGCGCGCTCGTGCAGCTCGGCGTCGAGCGCGAGGCCGCCGCGGCTCGTCTTGGCGAGGTCGAGGCGCGCTTCGCCGAAGCCCAGCGCGACCGTGGCCAGCTCGAGGTCGCCGCCGACGCCCTCGCGGCGAGCGAGGCCGATGTGCGTGACCTCGTTCGCGCCGGGGAGGCCCGCGCCGTCGCCGTCGAGCGGGAGCGGTCCGAGCTCATCGCGCGGCGCGAGCTGCTCACCGGCGGCCGCGACGCCGCGAAGCGCGCGACCGCCATCGCCGCTGAGGCGTTCGGCGTGACACAAGGCGCCGAGCGCGCGGCCCTCGACGCGCACGCCGCGACATCGAAGCGCGCAGAGGACGCCCGCGTCGATGCGGCAACGAGCGAGGAGCGCCGGTCGTCCCTTGTGCGCCTCCGCGACACGCTCGACGAGCAGGTCGCGGCCACCGAGAAGCGCATCGCCGAGGAGGATGCCCGCCTGCGCGCGCTCGTGGACCAGGAACGCGACTCGAAGGCCCGGCTCGCGGCGGCCCAGGAGCAGCTCGGACGGACTGCCGCCGATGCGAAGGATGCCGCCCGCTCCGCCGAGATCGCGCGCGAGCGCTCGCTTGCGGCCGAAGGATCACGACGCGAGTCGGAGCAGCGTCTCGCGAAGGCCCGCGAGCGCCTCGCCGAGCTGCGTGGCGAGCGGTCCAAGCTCGGTGTCGAAGAAGAGCGGGCCTCGGGCGCGCTGAAGCTCCTCGAGGAACAGGTGCGTGCCGAGCTCGGTCTGCCGGATGACGAGCCACTACCGGATCCCGAATCGATCGAGGTGGACGATGAGGGCACCGACGCCGAGAAGGCCAACGCGCTCCGCGATCTCCAACGGCTACGGCGCAAGCTCATCGCCCTCGAACCGGTCAACCCGCTCGCCGCGGTCGAGCTCGGCGAGGTGGGGGAGCGACACCGCTTCCTTGCCGAGCAGCGTGCCGATCTCGAGAGGGCGATGGCGGACCTGCGGTCGCTCGCGGACGATCTCGCGTCCACCATCGCCGAGCAGTTCAGCGCGACGTTCCAGGCGGTGGATCGCGAGTTCAACGTGTTCTTCCAACGACTCTTCAACGGGGGTCAGGCCTCGCTCCGCACGAGCGATGACCCCGACGAGCCGGGCATCGACATCTATGCGCGTCCGCCGGGCAAGCGCATCGGCTCGCTGGCGCAGCTCTCCGGTGGCGAGCGCGCCCTGACCGCGACCGCGTTGCTCCTCGCGATCCTGCGGGTGAAGCCGACGCCGTTCTGCGTGTTGGACGAGGTCGATGCGGCGCTCGACGAACGGAACGTCGGCCGGTTCACCGAGGCGCTGCGGGAGCTCACCGACCGGACGCAGTTCGTCGTGATCACGCACAACCGCAAGACGATCGAAGCGGCGGACACGATCTACGGCGTATCGATGGATGAGGGCGGCAGCTCGAAGGTCCTGTCGATGCGTCTCTCGGAAGTGGCTGAGCGCGCCATCAGCTAGAGCGGCCGCGCCTTGGCTACGCGGACATCCAGATCTGCAGGCCACCCACTTCGCGGAAGCCCTTGCGCATCAGGATGGGTGCGGTCGTCCCGCGCTCGGCGACAACGACTGCGGTCGTCTTGCCGTCGCGGACCGCGCGGTCGAGACGCCAGCCGAGGATCGCCGTGTAGACCCCGGTCCTTCGATGCGGCTGCAGCGTCGACGCCCGGTGCAGGTACACCGTGTCGTCAGCACTGCCGTAGCGCCAGGCGCCGTGCCCGACAGGGAGAGCGCCGCGGTACGCCACGACGCCACCGCCACGCCGGGTCGCACAGCGCAGGTACTGCACCCGGGCTTCGAGCCGGACCCGCACCTCGTCGGATGTGCGGTCGCGCACGATCCGAAGTGCGTCGGCCGCCGTCCGCTCGTCCTTTTCCTCGACAAGCCGCAGGTCGTGGTCGGGCAGCCGTCCGCGGATCGGGATCTTCGAGGTCAGGATGAGCGCGTCGACCTCCCGGTGGAGGCCATTCTTCGCGAGGACGCTGCTGAGCCCGATGGCGTCGGTGTTCGGGCCGATCTGCCAGGTGAAGGCGCGGCCCTGGTCGCGGAACAGCGCGATCAGCTCGTTCGCGCGCTCCTCGACGACTTCCGGACGCCAACGCGCGTAGTAGACGCCGTTGCTCGAGGGACGCATGTCCGATCCCAGCCGGTAGCTGACATCGCCGCGGTCGATGCGCTCGAAGCCCTCACACTCGGGCTCCTCGTCCATCGCGACCCTTTCGGCCTCATCAGCGTTCACGGCGCGTCACGCTAACAGTCGTCACACTGAGACGCGTGAGCATCGAAGGCGGTCTCGCGAAGACACGTGGCGGGTTGCTCTCCCGGCTGTTCGGTCGCACGAAGGACCAACCGGTCACTTCCGAGTGGCTCGACGAGCTCGAGGAAGCGCTTCTCCGTTCCGACATCTCCGTGTCGCTCGTCGATTCTGTGATGCTGCAGGTGCGGGATGTCGTCGCCGACAAGAAGGCGGACACGATACCGAAGGTCCTCGCGGCGGTCCGTGAGGCCCTCATCGCGGTCCTTGAGTCTGGCGATCGCGCGCTCGCGACGACGGTGCAGCGGCCACGGGTCATCCTCGTGGTCGGTGTGAATGGCAGCGGAAAGACGACGACCGCCGCCAAGCTCGCGAAGCGGCTGCGCGACGCCGGCGAGACGCCGCTGCTCGCGGCGGCCGACACATTCCGCGCCGCCGCGATCGAGCAGCTCGAGGTCTGGGCGAAGCGCGTCGAGGTGCCGATCGTGAGCGGCAGGCCCGACGGCGACCCAGCGGCCGTCGTGTTCGATGCGATCCAGGCCGGTGCGGCGCGCGGGAATACGACGGTCATCGCGGACACGGCCGGCCGGCTCCACACGAAGGGGCACCTCATGGACGAGCTCGGGAAGATCGTGAAGGTCGCGGGACGTGCGCGCGAGGGCGCACCGGATGAGGTGCTGTTGGTGCTCGACGGGACCGCCGGCCAGAACGCCATCATGCAGGCTCGGCAATTCACGACGACAGCGCACGTCTCCGGCATCGTGATCACCAAGCTGGACGGCACGGCGAAGGGGGGTGCGGTGTTCGCGATCGCTGACGAGCTCAAGCTCCCCGTGAAGTTCCTCGGCGTCGGTGAGAAGGCCGAGGATCTCGTGCCGATGGATCCCCGCGCGTTCGTGGACGCGCTCCTACCCGTCAGTGCCTGAGCTCGTTCGCCTCGGTGCGGTCGGCTCGGACGAGCTCTCGTCCATCCACCGTGATCTCCTAGAGCCGCCGGCGCACGCCGGGCGGCCGCACGTCGCGCTGAACTTCGTCATGACCGCGGATGGCCGGGTCACGTTCGAGGGCCGCGCGGAGATCGGCACGCGCACCGATCGCGAGCTCATGTTCCATCTGCGATCCCTGTCGGACGCGATCATGATCGGCGCGGGGACGCTGCGCGTCGGCCCGTTCGCGCCGTCGACGAAGGGCCGCGACCCGCAACCTATCGCCATCGTCGTGTCCCGCACAGCGGAGCTCCCGCCCGACAACCGCTTCTTCCGCCATCCCGGTCCACGCCTCGTCGCGACGACCGCGCGCGCGAACCCGGCCGCAGTGCTCGCGCTCCGGGAATCGGGCGCCGAGGTCGAGACCTTTGGCGAGAGCGAGGTCGATCTCGTGGCGCTCCTCGCCGCCGTCCTCGCGCGTGGCGCGCGGTTCCTCCTCTGTGAGGGCGGTCCGACGCTCGCGGGCCAGCTGCTCGCCGCGGAGCTCGTCGACGAGCTATTCCTTACGCACGCGACCCTTATCTCGGCCGAGCCGACCGCCCGCCGGCTCTTTGAAGGCCCGCGACCCGCGGGAACGGTCAGCGTCGAGCGTGTGAGCCTGCACACATCCTCTGACGGCGAGCGGTACGAGCGGTGCCGCGTGCGCTACCGCTGACCCGCTAGCCTTTTCCTCATGTTCGAACAGCTCTCCGACCGGCTGACGGCCACATTCGACACGCTCCAGGGCCGGCCCAAGGTCACCGACGCGGACCTTGACGCGGCGCTTCGCGACGTGCGCGTCGCGCTGCTCGAGGCGGACGTGAACTTCAGGGTCGTCCGCCAGCTCGTCGCGACCGTCCGCGAGCGCGCGATCGGGGCGAAGGTCCTCGAGTCTGTGAGCGGCGCGCAGATCGTCGTGAAGATCGTCCACGACGCGCTTGTCGAGATGCTCGGCGGCGACGCGGTCCCGCTCGCGAAGGCCGACCGCCCCCCGACCGTCATCGCGCTCGTCGGCCTCCAGGGCTCAGGGAAGACCACGACCGTCGCGAAGCTCGCGAACCTGCTGCGCAAACAGGGACGGCATCCGCTGCTCGTCGCGGCGGATGTGCATCGGCCCGCGGCAGTCGATCAGCTGCAGTCCCTTGCGAAGTCGCTCGGTGTGCCGGTGCGGACCGTCCGGCCGGACCACGTCGCCGACGATGTTGCCGCTGCGGTGAAGGGCGCGATCGCGGAGGGCCGCGATGTCGTGATCGTCGACACCGCCGGCCGGCTGCACATCGACGAGTCGATGATGCAGGAGGTCGAGGCGATCGTGAGCGGCGCCGCGCCGCACGAGGTGCTCTTGGCGGTCGACGCGATGAGCGGCCAGGACGCGGTCGAGGCCGCCACCGCGTTCAAGGCGCGGCTGCCGATCAGCGGCCTCGTGCTGACGAAGGTCGACAGCGACGCTCGTGGTGGGGCCGCGCTCTCGATCCGCGCGGCGACCGGGGTGCCGGTGAAGTTCCTCGGCACGAGCGAGCGCCTGGACGGCCTCGAGGTCTTCCATCCCGACCGCCTCGCGACGCGGATCCTCGGGATGGGGGACATTCTCACGCTTGTCGAGCGCGCCCAGGAGCATGTCGACGAGAAGGAGGCGGAGGCCCAAGCCAAGAAGCTCATGGAGGCCCGCTTCACCTTCGAGGACTTCTACAAGCAGCTGCAGCAGGTGAAGAAGATGGGTCCGATCGGGGACCTGTTGAAGATGATGCCCGGTATGGGCGGGCTCGCGAAGCAGCTGCCCGACCCGCAGCAGGCCGAGCGCCAGCTGAAGACGATCGAGGCGATCATCTCGTCGATGACGCGCGAGGAGCGGCAGGACCCCACGATCCTGACTGGCTCACGCCGCAAGCGGATCGCGGGCGGCTCCGGCGTGACCGTGTCAGAGGTCAACGCGCTCCTCAAGCAGTTCAAAGAGATGCAGACCCTGATGAAGCAGTTCGGGGCGATGGCCAAGCGTGGCAAGCTCCCGAAGCTGCCAGGAATGCCATTTTGAGCCTCATTCCGGTATACTTCTGTTCTTCCCGCGCACATCTTTCATGAGGAGCATCTGACTTTGGCTGTGCATATCCGTCTGCGGCGCACCGGCAAGACGAAGGCCCCGACATACCGGGTCGTCGTCGCCGACTCGCGCTCGCCTCGCGATGGCAAGTTCATCGAGATCATCGGTCACTACAACCCGCGCACCGAAGAGAACCCGCTCGTTCTGAACACTGACCGCGCCAAGTTCTGGATCAAGAACGGCGCGAAGCCGACGTCCACCGCCCGCTCGCTCCTCGTTCGCAGCGGCATCCCGGACGCCGAAGTCCCGCCCGTCGCGCGTTGAGCAAGGAAGCCGCGCTGGTCGACCACGTCGCGAAAGCGCTCGTCGACGACCCCGCCGGCGTCGTAGTGAAGGAAGAGCAGGACGGCGATTTCCTGAAGCTGCACCTGCAGGTCGCGGAAGCGGACGTCGGGAAGGTGATCGGCCGTGGCGGCCGCATCGCCAAGGCGATCCGAGCCCTCCTGAAGGTGATGGCCACCCGTGACGGGACCAAGGTCAACCTCGAGATCGATTAGTCCGCGCGGCGGCACCGGCGACGAGAGTCT
>JBBQHN010000081.1:0-8602 GCA_038324015.1 Candidatus Limnocylindria bacterium
CATCGCCGGGACGGTGGCAATGACAGGCGCGACGATCAGCATCCCCGACGCGTACGCCGATCCGCGTTTCAGCCCGTCGAACGATCAGCGGACCGGCTTCAAGACCCGAAATCTCCTCACGCTCGCGATGACCGATCACGAGGGTGCGGTCATTGGCGTGTTCCAGGCCATCAACAAGAAGGGTGGCGAGTTCACGATCGAGGACGAGATCACGCTGAGCTCCCTCGCCGCCTCTGCGGCCGTCGCCGTCGAGAACGCGCAGCTCGTGAACGCCCAGAAGCGACTGTGGCTCTCGCTGATCGAGACGCTCGCGACCACGGTCGACGCACGCGACCAGCAGACGGCGGGTCACAGCAAGCGCGTGACGCGCTACGCCGGGGTGATCGGCGCGGAGATGGGCCTCTCGCCCGAGGATCTCGAGCGGCTGCAGGCGGCGGCGCTCCTGCACGACTCCGGCAAGATCGCGGTCCGCGACCGGTTCCTCCAGAAGCCGGGCAAGCTCGACGATGCAGAGTTCGCGTACATGAAGGCCCACGCCGAGAAGACCGGGGAATTCCTGAGCTACCTCGAGTTCCCGCCCGACATGAAGGACGTCCCGCTCATCGCGGCGCAGCACCACGAGCGGATGGACGGCACGGGCTATCCGAAGGGTCTTGCGGGTAAGGACATCCTGCCCGGCGCCCGCATCGTCGCGGCTGCGGATGTCTTCGATGCGCTCACCGCGCCGCGCTACTACAAGCCGGCGTACACGCTCGACAAGACGCTCGAGATCATGGACGGCATGGCCGGCACGCACCTGGACCCCGACGTCATGGCCGCCGTCCATCGCGCGCGTCCAGCCCTCGAGCTGGAGATCGCCGCGCTCAAGGCGACTTGGCCGAAGCCCGGTGACGAGGGTATGGGCAGCATCTCCGAGGCCGCGAGCGGGGGGCTCTCCGAGCGCGACCAGAAGGCCAACGCGCCGGCGAAGACCGCGTGAAGATCCGCTTCTGGGGCACCCGCGGATCCATCCCAACGCCCGGACAGCGCACCGTGCGCTACGGCGGCAACACCGCGTGCGTCGAACTTCGTGATGCCACCGATCATCTCCTCGTCCTCGATGCGGGCACCGGCCTGCGCGAGCTCGGTCTCAAGCTGAACGGGACGAGCCCGCTCATCGTGGATCTGTTCCTCTCGCACCTGCACTGGGATCACATCCAGGGCATCCCGTTCTTCCGTCCGGCGTTCGATCCGGCGAGCACGCTCCGCCTGTACGGGCCGAGGCAGCATCAGCCGCTGCGCGAATTGCTCGGGCTCGGCATGGATGACCCGTTCTTTCCGGTCGACCTGGACGGCCTGCCGGTGCACCTGGAGGTCCATGAGGTCGAAAGCGGCTCGCGTCGCGTCGTCGGCCCGTACACGGTGACCGCGACGACGATCGCGCATTCGGCCCCGGCGCTCGCCTACCGGATCGAGGCTGACGGCAAGGCGATCGTCTACGCGACCGACACCGAGGACGCGTTCAGTGGCAAGCCGAACCCCGTCATCGAGCTCGCGCGGAACGCCGACGCCCTCATCCACGACGGGCAATTCCTGGATGAGGACTTCAAGCCGGGCTGGGGACACTCGACGGTCGCGAAGGCGATCGAGATCGCCTCTGCGGCGAAGGCCAAGCGCCTCGTCCTCTATCACCACGATCCCGATCGCTCCGATGACGCGCTCGACCAGATCGGCGCGGATGCGCAGCAGCGCGCCGACGGGCTGGGTGCGGGACTACAGGTGATCGTCGCGCGCGAAGGCATGGAGCTCGCGGTCTAGTGCAGCGTCTTCGCACCCGCTCGCCCGACGCGGCCCCGCCCCGGTCGATGCGCCTGGCGACGGCTGCGCGGAGCCTCTGCGCGATCGATACGAGGTCGAGGTTCGCGCTCATCAAGACGCGCGGCCGCTGCGCCTCGTCGTTCGAGCGCCGTTCGCTTTTCAGCTGGGCTTCGTCTTCGAAGGCGGCGTGACCCGGACGGTCTTCTTCACGGCGGAGCCAGCCGCAGGCATGGGCCTGCTGGACGCGGCCCGCGGCGCTTGCGCGAAGCGCATCGCGTCGTTCAGCGGCAGGCCGTCCACCGCCTTCCAGTCGTGGCCGGGCGTCTGGCCGCCGGCGTAGCAGAAGGCCCACACCCCGTCATGGATGGTGAGCGCCGAGTCGCTCCGGGCGGTGGAATGGCCCGTCGCCGCGCACATGAATTTCACGAGCTTCATCGGATCGCCGCTCATGGCGCGAGGAGCCGGTAGCCCTGCTGCCGCACCGTGGCGATGTAGCGGGGCTGCCGCCAGGAGTCGCCGAGCTTCGAGCGAAGCGAGCGCACGTGCCGGTCGACGATATTGCTCGGCGGCGCGCCGGTCGCGCCCCAGACCGCCCGGCGGATCTGCTCTCGGCTGAGGACCTGTCCCGGGCTCGAGGCGAGCACGAACAGGATCGCCTGCTCCGTGCTCGTCAGGTCGCGGTCCTTGCCGCCGCTCCGGACGCGGTCCTCGATCACGTCGATCTCGAGATCGCCGATCGTCACCGTCGGTATATACGCGGCGCGCTCGCCATAGGCGCGGCGGAGGAGCGCCCGGACCCGGGCGCCGAGCTCGGTCGGCGCGACCGGCAGGCTGACGACATCGTCCGCGCCGTTGGCGAATGCCGCAAGGCGCGGCTGCAGGTCGCCATCCGTGCGGACCACAGCGATCACGGGGATCCGCGCTCCATCCTGGCCATACGCACGAAGGGTCTCGACGGAGTGCGGGTCCTGGAGATCGACGATCGCGAGGTGCGGCGGCTGCCCGTCGGGGTCGCGGCCCTGCGCCTGGACGAGCACGACGGCTCGCTGCTCGGCGACCGCGCGTTCGACCAGGCTTGCCAGCCGAGGATCGACGGTGTGGACCGCGATACGCGGTGGTCCAAGGAGACGTGCCCAGTTGATGACCATGTCGCCCTTCAGTGGGGAGAGCGAGATCGAGCGGCGTGCAGGTCTCGCGTCCCCGTCTCAAAGGCGCCCCGCGTCGGACCTACGCCGCTGAGTGTCATGACCGACCGTACTCCGCGGCGGATTGCGAACGATGACGGGAACGTCACGTCACTGGCCAGGTCCTGCCACCTGTCCCATAGCCAGGGGCAGCCGGACCGCCGCGAGCGACCTGCGGGTGGCTCGCGGCGGTCGCGGCGCAGGTTGTCGGCCAGTCGCGCTCATGTCGGGTGGCTCAGATCGAGCGTGTCCGCTCAGTTCGGCCTTCGTGGCGGCATCACCACCAGGTCAATGGCAGGGCAGCATCCGATTGCCGCAGGTAGCGTCCCGACTATGTCCAGTTCGATAGCATCGAGGCGTCGCCGCCCGAGTGGCGAAGTTGGTAGACGCGTCGGCTTTAGGAGCCGGTGAGGGAAACCTCGTGTGGGTTCGAGTCCCACCTCGGGCACTGGATCGTTATGTGATGCGCGCCTCGACGGCCGACAAGCGTTCGATCACCTTGATGATCGCGAGGTTGCCCTCGCGTCCGCCGCCGTCGTGTTGCAGCGCGTTGTACAGCGCATGGGCGAGCGACGTCCCCGGGAGCGAGATGTGCGCCGAGAACGCGGCGTCGAGCACATTGCGCAGGTCCTTCTGCTGGTGGTCGACCATGAAGCCGGGCTTGAAGTCTCCGGCCAGCATCTTCGGCGCGTAGTTCTGCATCGCCCACGAGCTGCCCGCGCCGCCGGCGATCACTTGCCGCGTCTTCTCGAGATCGATGCCCTGCGCGGCCGCGAACACGAGCGCCTCGGACACGCCGAGGTTGTTGATCGCGACGGCGATCTGGTTCGCGAGCTTGCAGGCCTGTCCGGCGCCGTGGCCGCCGATGTGAACGATCGTCTTGCCGAGCGCCTCGAACAGCGGCCGCGCGCGCTCCACATCCGACTCATCGCCGCCGACCATGATCGAGAGTCGTGCCTCGATCGCGCCGATCTCGCCGCCGGACACGGGGGCGTCGAGCATCCGGAAGCCCTTCTCGTCCGCGCGCTCCGCGAACGTGCGGGTCGCGACCGGCGAGATGCTGCTCATGTCGATCACCAGGAGACCGGGATGCGCGCCCTCGGCGATGCCGGCCGCGCCGAAGATCACGGCCTCTACATCCGGCGAGCTCGTCACCATCGTGACGACGATGTCCGAGCGCTCGGCCACTTCACGCGGGGTCGTCGCGACCCCCGCTCCATCCGCCTTGAGCGGCGCGGCCTTGTCGAGTGAGCGGTTCGTGACGGTGACAGGGAAGCCGGCCTTGAGCGCGTTTCGCGCCATCGGGAGACCCATGATCCCGAGGCCGACGAAGCCGATGCGCTCCCGGCTAGTTGGGCTTGTTGCCATGTGCTTTCGGCCGCGGCTCGTCCGCCTCGACGTAGACCGTGCGCACGCCATCGTCCGACGCGACCAGGTAGGTGTCCTTGTCGGTCTCGCCGACGTTCACGGATGCCAGGAGCCGCTCATCGGTCACATGGGTGAAGCCGTGCGCCCGTTCGAGCTCGTTGGCGATCGCCTCCGACAGTGAGGGCTCCTCGAACGCGTCCTTGACCAGGTCGCGGGCCTTCTTGACGAGCCGGAAGAAGTCCTCTGGCGACATGCGGTCCTGGTGGGCCACCAGCACGGCCGTGCCGAGGTCTTCGTCACCTTCGTGGATCTCGTAGAAGTACATGGGGCAGGCGACAGCATATGCCGCGGAGCCCTAAACTTGATGTCTCCATGACGACAGAACAGCCGCCGACGGACGCGCCCAGCGCCGAGACGCCCACTGCGTCCGCCGCGCCAACGCGCTCCTTCACGCATTCGATCGAGCGCAAGCCCGGCTCCATCGTGACGATGACCGTCGAGGTCGACGCTGATCGGCTCGAGCGGGCCTGCGAGCGCGCATTCCAGCGCCACGTGCAGCAGGCCAAGATCCCCGGCTTCCGGCCGGGGAAGGCGCCGCGCGCGCTCTACGAGCGGACATATGGCGCGCAGCACCTCTGGGATGACGCGGCGGCCGACGTCGTGGACGAGACGTTCAAGGAGGTCGCCGATCTCGAGGGCATCGACTGGCTCGACCGGCCCGAGGTCGAGGTCCAGCAGCTCGAGGCCGGCAAGTCGCTCAAGTACACGGCGACCGTACCCGTGCGGCCCGAGGTCTCGCTCGGCGACCACGCTTCCGCAGGCGTCACGGTGCAGCCCACGCCGATCACGGACGAGCAGGTCGAGCAGACCATCGCCGGCATGCGCGAACACCACGCCGAGCTGAAGGATATCGATCGTGCTGCCGAGAAGAACGACGTGGTCACCATCGATCTGGACGTGAAGCTCGACGGAAAGCAGATGCCGCCGATGGGCCGCAACGCCCACCTCGAGCTCGGCAAGGACTACGCGATCCCCGGTCTCGCCGAGGCCATCGTCGGTGCCACGGCGGGGGAGGAGCGCTCATTCGAGCTCGCGTTCCCCGACGACTATCCCGATGAGGACCTTCGCGGCAAGACGGGCGCCTTCACCGCGCGCGTGTCGCAGGTCGCCGAGAAGATCCTGCCGCCGCTCGACGACGCGTTCGCGAAGACCGTCGGGGTCAGCACGCTCGCGGATCTCGACAAAGCCGTCCGCGGCGAGCTCGCGCACGCCGCATTCCACGAGGCGCGCGATGACGCCGCCGAGAAGCTGCTCGCACACGTGCTCGACACGTCGACCGTCGAGGTCCCCGAGGTCCTCGTCGCCGACGAGCTCGAGCACCTCATCGCCGACCTCAAGGGGAAGGTGCAGCAGCAAGGTCTCTCGTGGGAGCAGTTCCTCCTGCAGGCGCGCAAGACGGAGGACGAGATCCGCGCCGACTGGCGCGAGGCGGCTGAGCGCCGCGCGAAGTCGCTGCTGGTCCTCGACGCGCTCGCGAAGAAGGAGAACGTGACGATCTCCTCCAGCGAGCTCGCGCAGGAGGTCGCGCTCACGCCGCTCGCGCAGCAGGATCCGCAGGCGCTGCGCAATCCCGCTGTGCTCGGCGCCCTCGCGCGATCGATGCGCAACCGCAAGCTCGTCGATAAGCTCATCGGGCTCGACTCGTCGGACGCGGAGCAGAAGCTGATCCGAGCCGCCGGCGGTCCGGAGGACATGGACTCGCCGCATAGCGAGCCAGTTAGCGAGCAGGCCCTCATCGTGCCCCCGTTCCAGGCGCCCGTTCCCGAAAAGTCTGCCGAGAGCCGTGAGGCGATCCGCGCGATGTTGGAGCAGAGCGGCCAGTAGGATGCGCCCGTGACGGCGCAACAGCTCATTCAGGGCATCACAAATGTCCTGTTCGTCCTGGTCTTCGTCCTCGTGGTCCGTCACGCGAGCCGTCAGCGGTCCAAGGCGTCGGTCGATATCGCGCTCTTCTTCGGCGCGCTCGCGATCGCCGTCATCCAGGGTCCGGCCTTCCAGATCCTCGGCATTCCCCCGAACGCGACGGCCAGCACCGTGGTCTCCCTCCTGGTCATGGCGCTGCCGTTCCTCATGCTGCAGCTCCTGGCGGACTTCACCACCGTCTCGCTCCGCGTGCGCGCCCTCACGCTCGGAGGTCTCATCGCGTCGGTCATCCTCCTGCTCACGTTGCCGCCGCCGCGCGACCCGACGACGGTCCTGTTCCTCATCGCGTACTTCGCGCTCGTGTCGCTGTACACCGTTAGCTCCTTCGTTCGTCTCGCACGCCGGTCGGCCGGTGTCACGAGGCGCCGCACGCAGGCGGTGGCGCTGGGCATGGGCCTCCTCGGGCTGGCCGTGCTCGTCGCTGCGGTCAGCACACTCACGCCCGCCGCCAGCGGGTCCGTGTCGGCCGTCACGCAGATCCTCGCGCTTGGCGCGGCGATCGCGTGGCTGCTTGGATTCGCGACGCCGCCGCAGCTCCGCCGCTACTGGCAGGAACCAGAGCTCCGCGCATTCCTCGAGCGCGCGAGCACACTGCCGCGCCTTCCCACCACCGACGCCATCCTCCGAGAGCTGGAGCGCGGCGTCGGCGCGTCGTTCGGCGCGCGCGCTGCGATCGGTCTGTACGACGAGACCCGTCACGTACTGGTGTTCGACAACGCCCACGGCGCGCTGCCGAACGAGGTCACCTACGGCACCGGCTTCCTCGCCTGGCGGGTCTTCGCCTCACAGCGGGCCAGCTTCTACCCCGACGCATCGCGCGCCCATCCGGAGCATGCCGATGCATATCGCGCCGCCGGCGTCGGTCCGGTGCTCGTCGCGCCGATCACCGCGGGCACACGGCAGATCGGTGTCCTCGAGGCGTTCGCCGCGCATCGCCCGATCTTCTCCACCGACGATCTCGCGCTGGCTCAGCTCCTCGCGGACCAGGCGGCGGTCGTCCTCGAGAGCCGCGCTCTCATCGACGAGGCCGCGCTCGTGCGGGCGCAGGAGGAGGCCGCCAGGCTCAAGGAGGACTTCGTGTCCGCCGCGGCGCACGATCTGAAGACGCCGCTCACGACGCTGCTCGGCCAGGCCCAGATCCTCGAGCTGCGCTTCAGCCACGATCCGGCGCTCGCCCTACATCAGCCCGCAGTCTCACGGATCGCGCGCGAAGCGCGTCGGCTTTCGGCGCTCGTCGAGGATCTGCTCGACGCGTCGAGGGTCGAAGAGGGCAAGCTCGACGTCCGTCGCGAGCCGATCGACCTCGCGCAGGTGCTGCGGCACGTCGCCGAGCGGGTCCGCAGCGGTCAGGACCGGATCGTCGCCGACCTCGCCGAGCGGCTCCCCGGGGCGTTCGACCGTCGCCGCATCGAGCAGCTCGCCGACAACCTGATCGAGAACGCCCTCAAGTACAGCGCCGAGGACAGCCCCGTCGAAGTCAGCGCGTGGCGCGACGGCGACGCGGTCCACCTCACCGTCCGCGACCACGGCATCGGGATCCCGCCGAGCGATCTCGTCAACGTGTTCGACCGGTTCCGGCGCGCGTCCAACGTCGACGCCCGGCGCTATTCGGGCATCGGGCTCGGCCTGTACATTTGCCGCGGCATCGCCGAGGAGCACGGTGGACGGATCTGGGCTGAAAGCACCGTGGGCCAGGGCAGCACGTTCCACGTGCGCTTGCCGGTCGCCGGAGAGGGAAAGCCGAACTGATCGACGAAGCTTCGACCGCACTGCGACCGATCCTCATCGTCGACGACGATCAGGAGATCCTCGCGATGCTCAGTGATTTCCTGGAGAGCGAAGGCCTGCGGGTCCGGACGGCCTCGAATGGCCAGGAGGCTCTCGACGCGCTCGCGGATACGGTCCCGTCCCTGATCCTGCTCGACATGCGCATGCCGGTGCTCGACGGCTGGGGCTTCGCCGAGCGCTACCGCGCGCTCTCGCTCGCGTATCCCATCGTCGTCATGACCGCGGCCGAGAGCGCCCGGAGCTGGGCCGAGGAGATCGGCGCCACCGCCTACATCGCGAAGCCGTTCGATGTGGACGAGCTGCTCCAGATCATTGAGCGTCACCGAATGAAGGACGCGAAGCCCAACTAGTCAGCCCACATACTTTCGGAACCAGTCGATCGTCGCGACCCACGCGTCCTGCGCCTGGGCGGGCCCGTAGCGCGTCGCCCCGTTCGTGTCGTTGTGGAACGCGTGCCCCACGCCCGGCTCCACCCTGCTCGC
>JBBQHN010000082.1:0-8593 GCA_038324015.1 Candidatus Limnocylindria bacterium
CTCGGCCGGAACATCGTGATCGAGCATCTGCTCGATGATCGCGAGCGAGTGCTGGCCGCACGTTTCCGCGTCGTGCGCGGGCGTGATCGGGCAATCGAGCGGGTACGGGTACGGCGCGACGTGGACCTCGGGCAGGAGGGCACCGTAGCCCTTGCGGTACTGCGACTTCGAGGTCGTGAGCGACGCCGCGCCGGTGGTGCGACCGTGGAACCCGCCGCGGAACACGATGATCCCTTCGCGGTCGGTGACCTGGCGCGAAAGCTTGATGCTCGCCTCGATCGCCTCGCCGCCCGAGTTGCCGAAGAAGACCATGTCGAGGTCCCCGGGCGTGATCTCGCCGAGCGCCTCGGCGAGCGCGATGTTCGGCTCGTAGGCCGCGACGCCGGCGCAAATGTGGCTGAGCTTCGCAGCTTGCTCCTGGATTGCCGCTACCACCTTTGGGTGGGCATGGCCAACGGGGGTCACGGCGATGCCGGAGGTGAGGTCGAGCACCCGCCGCCCGGCCTTGGTGATCAACCAGCTCCCCTCGCCCCGGTCGACCTCCAGCCACGTGTAGTGGCCCAGGACCGGCGAAAGGACGCGGGCAGATCGCTGCTCGAGGGAGCCGTTTGGGGTGCTGGACGGCGTCATGACCTCAGTCTAGGCGCGATCGTATGCACGGCGCATACAGGCCGGCGCCTCAGGATCGCTCCAGCACCGTCGCGCCCGCGGATAGCGACCCGCTCTGGGACAGCTCGATCTCGACGATCGTCCCCCCGCCAGCCGGGCTGGTGAGCGTGATGCTGCCGCCGTGCGCTTCCACGATCCGCCGGACGATGGCGAGGCCTAAGCCGGTCCCGGGCGCGAGCGCGCGCGCGCGGCTGCCACGGTAGAACCGGTCGAAGACGTGCTCGAGCTCTTCCGCCCGGATGCCGATGCCTGTGTCTGTTACTCGAAGGATCGCCCTGCCACCGCGCGTCTCGACAGTGACATCGATCGTCCCGGACTCGGTGTACGCGGCCGCATTCGCCAGGATGTCCTGCACGACGATCCGGAGCAGCTCCGGTGTGATCGCGACATCGAGCTCCGGTGGTGCGGCGATCCGGACGGCGACCCCCGGCCGTGCCCCGACGCGAACGAGGACGTCGCGTGCGGCGTCGGCGAGGTCCGCGCGCCCGCCCTCGACGGCACCTCCGGCGCGGGCGAAGGCGAGGAGCCGCTCGGTGAGGAGGCGCAGCGCGGCGGCGGTGCGCCGCGCGCTCGAGAGCGCCTCCGCCTCAGCCGACGGGAGCGCGTCTGCGTGCACGTACGCAAGGTCACCGATCAGAGCGGTGAGCGGAGTGCGCAGCTCGTGGGCCGCGTCCTCCGTGAACTGCCGCTGCGCCTCGCTTGCGGCCCGAAGGGCCGCCACCGCAGAGCGCTCCCGGGCCGCGACGCGGAAGCCGCGCTCGATCGCCACGAGCGGGACCGCGAGGATCGCGATCGCGAGCACATCCTGCGTCCAGAGCACCGCACCGATCGCACCGACGCTGACGAGCGTCGATGTCGGCAACAGCTCGCGACGGCCGAACGCGGACGCGGCAGGCAGGCCCTGTGACGCGAGCACCATCGATCCAACGCCAACGAGCGTGACCGCGACGTAGAGTCCGCCGGCTGCTGCGAGCGCGATCACGTCATGCCGAATGAATGAACCGACGACCGTCGCGGCCGCCGCCGTCGCGGCGGTCATGATGGAGACGTTGACCGCTGTGTTGAGCAGCGACGCCCGCAGGACGATCTTCGCCAGAAGGGCGACCGCGACCACGACGACGACCGCTTCGTGGAGCGGAAGGACGGCAGCGGCGAAGAACGCGATCGCCGCGCCGACGGTCAGCTTTTCGCCGGGTGCGGGCTCGAGCGGGCGGACGAGCGCCACGATCAGGAAGATGCCGATGGGGATGGCCAACGACGTCCATGTCGCGGGCGTGCGGGCGGCGAGGGTTGCCGCCGTGGCCGTGATCGCAACCGCCGAGAGCACGACGGAGGCCGCCGCGATGGTCACGCGAGGATCGCCGCGGCGCGTGACGGCATGACCCGCCACGCGCACGCTGGGAATCACGGCTTCAGGCCGGCATTCGCGATCGCCGTCGTCATGCCGTGCGCGACGCCGTCAACGAGCGTGTTCACGCCGGTCGGGAGCGAGATCGTCCCACCGGTGGTGCTGCTCAGCCAGCTCGTGGATGAGCCGGCGCTCGGCGCGCCCGTCATCCGGAACCGGAAGTCATTCGGTGGCGGACTACCGGCGTCGCACCACTCCGGTCCGGCAAGCGCCCGCTGCGGTGCGAGCGCAAGGAAGATCATTGCGAGCACTATCGCTGGAAGGATCCGCCTCATCACTGTCTCGTCCTTTCGGTCCGCTCTTGAACGGCCATCCGCATGACATACCCGGCCCCGCGCACGGCGCGGATCTCCACGCCGCCGCCAGCGAGGTCGATCTTCTTCCGGATACGCGCGACGACGACCTCGATCACGTTGGCCGACGATGCGTCGGACCTCCGCCAGGCACCGCGGCGGAGGGATCCGTGCGAGGCCGTTCCGGGAAAGGCGTCCGCCAGCTGGGTCATGAGCTCGCGCTCCGCTGCGGTGAGCGTGAGCGCCGTGCCGTGCAGGATGACATCGCCACCCTCGCTGATAGCGAGCGGGCCGATCCGGCGCCATCCCCTGCGTGTGCCGATCCTCCGAGCCGTGGCGTCGATGCGCGCGAGGAGCTCGAGTGGTTCGAAGGGCTTGGTGATGTAGTCGTCGGCACCGGCTCCGAACAATCGGAGCTTCGCCGCGAGATCGTCACGAGCGGTGAGCACGATGACCGGCACGGCCGCGGTGGCTGGATCGTCCCGCAAACGGTCACAGAGCGCGGCGCCATCCCCCTCCGCGAGCCCGAGATCGATGATGACCACATCGGCGCCCGGCGCTTCGCGCAGACCCTCGGTCTCGGTGCGCGCTGTCCGAACGCTGAATCCCGCTCTCGCGAGGTGACGCTCGACCATCCGGCGGACCGCCTCATCGTCTTCGACGACGAGGACGACACCGCGGCGCGATCCGACGCGCTCCACCATCGGCCGATCGGGGCGCGCGCGCGCAGCGCCTGAACCGCTGAATCGATCGTGAACCAGCAACGAACCGATCATGAATCGCGCGCATCGTACTGCCGCGACGCGTGGACGATGCCCTGTGTTCAGGTGCTGTTCAGGTGTGGCGAATGGCTGACCGAACGTACCCCTGGCCGCGACGACCGCGCACATAGCATCGCAACGTGTTCCGCCGTTTGGGGAGTGTGAGGCGTGAAGACGCTGGGCAGAGCCTGGTCGAATTCGCCCTTGTGCTGCCCGTGTTGATGCTCATGATCGTGGGGCTGGTCGAGTTCGCGCTCGCGTTCAACTCGCGCGACAGCGTGTTCTTCGCAGCACGTGACGGTTCGATGCTCGCGGCCGAGGGCGGGCGGATCGCCGGTACCGACTGCGTCGTGCTTGACCGCATCGAGCGCGACATCGTGTCGCCGGCCCGGCCGGTCCGGGTGCAAACGGTGAAGGTCTTTTGGTCGGACCGGAACGGGGTCGAGCTTGGCGGCCAGGAGAACCTGTACACCCGTGGCGGGACCTTGACCTGCACGTACGGGAACGGGACGACGCTCACCGTGCCATACACGCTCACGACCGCGCTCTACGTGGAACCAAACCGCTGCGACGTGCTCGCCGGCTGCGGCGGCACGCACGCGACGCCAGACAACATCGGCGTGACGATCAACTACCAGCACACCTGGGTCAGCTCTGTTGCGCAGATCTCGCTGAGCGGCCTGGTGTTCAACATCACGTCCGCCACGCGGATCGAGCCGCAGCAGTGAGATTCTTCAAGGGTCGGCGCTCCGAGGGCGGCCAGGCGATGATCGAGGTCGCGCTCCTGATGACCCTGCTGATGATGCCGATCATCTTCGGCCTGGTCGAGATGGGCTTCCTGTTCAGCAGCCACCTCACGCTCAGTGCCGCGACGCGCGAAGGCGCACGGATGGGTTCGAACCTCGCGAACGGCGGCGGTGCGCTGGGCTGCGGCTCCGGCCAATCGCCGAACGCGGCGACCGTGGACCCGCAGATCATCGCCTCGGTCGAGCGGTCGCTGACCGGCGCGGGGACCGAGATCGATCTCTCCCGGGTGACGCAGATCCGGATCTGGAAGTCGGACGGTGCGGGCAACGAGACCGCCAGCGTGAATGTGTGGACCTATACGCCGAACGCCGGACCGGTCATCGACGGGAACCCGCTCGAGTTCAGCCTTTCGGGGGCGCAGAACTGGACCGCCTGCAGCCGCAATAACGTTATCCCCGCGGACTCGGTCGGAGTGACGATCCGGTACAACTACCAGTCGAAGAGCCCGCTCCGGTACTTCATGCCGGGTTTCGCGCAGTGGCCGGTGACGGACAGCACGATCATGGTGCTCAATGCGACCCAATAAGGTCGCGGCGGGCGAACGACCTGCCGAGGACGGCGACCCGTTCAGGCTGCAGGAGCGTGGCCAGGCGATCGTCATGGTCGCGCTACTCATCACGTCCCTGATGGGATTCATCGGTCTCGTGGTCGACGTCGCCTGGTTCCAGTTGAACATGGTCCGTGTGCAGCGTGCGGCGGACGCGGGCGCGCTCGCGGGATCGGTGTATCTGCCGGGGAACGTCCCGGGTGCGCGGACCGCCGCGAAGGCTGCAACGGCGCAGAACGGCTATGCCGACGGCGTCAACGGCGTGACCGTGACGGCGGCTCAGGACGCGGTGAACGCGCAGCTGATCAACGTCGCCGTGTCGACCAACGTGCGGACGTGGTTCATGCGCGTGTTCGGCGTCAATAGCATCACCGCCTCCCGCAACGCCCGCGCGGAATTCATCCTGCCTGTCCCGATGGGGAGTCCGCAGAACTACTACGGGGTGTCCAATCTCTGCGATAACAACGGCTGCAACCCGGTCAATGGCACCGGCGGCGGCGCCCTGAGCTCGCAGGGTTTCTGGGGCGCGGTGATCACCAAGGGTGGGAACCGCGGGAACGGAGACCTGTACTCGACGTTCTACAACGGCAACCCCACGACCAACACCCAGTACGACGCCAACGGATACAGCTACCAAGTCGACTTTCCGACGGGAACGAGCAACGGGACCATCTATGTCTACGACCCGACGTTCTGCGCGACCGGGAAGGGCAACATCAACGGAACTCCCGCGAAGGGACAACAGCTCGGGACCGGCGATCACTGGATCGGCAACGGACCCTCACAAGTCACGACCGAGTTCAAGTTGTGGGACACGAACGGCACCCCATACTCGACCTCGGATGACACTCTCATCACCACCGACGGCGGCCTCTTCACGAACAAGCGTCAGGTTGACAAGGGAGCGTTCGCTGGCGATCAGAACTATGGCGGCGGCGTGAACAGCGGTTCGGGCCTGACGGACTGCCAGAACGACATCTATCACAACGCCTGGTGGACGATGAAGACCGGGCTCGCTGCGGGCTCGTACCGCCTCCAGGTGACGACCAGCAGCTCCAATAACAACAGTGTCAATGCCGAGAACATGTGGGGCCTCGAGGCGACCGCGACCGGCGGGACGCCCCACATCTTCGGACAGAGCCGGATGTGCACGTACAACAATGTGCCGCCGCTCACGAACCAGGTGTTCTTCCTCGCGCAGATCGGAGCCGTCCACGCCGGGAAGACGCTCGAGATCAAGGTCCACGACCTCGGCGACGTCGGCGGCAACGCGTACATCCAGGTGCTGATGCCGGCGACCGCCGACTACGTGCAGGCGAACTTCAGCTACCAGGTCAACGGCGGCGCCTGGACGAACAACGTCAACGAACTCCAGGTCGCGAGCAACGGATCGAACCTCTACGACAACTCGTTGATCACGATCCAGATCGTGCTCCCGATCACCTACACGGCACCGCAACCTGCGACCGAGACGCTGGGAGCGGGCTGGTTCAAGATCAAGTACCGCCTGACCGGGACCGCCGGCGGGAATGACACGGCGACCTGGTCGGTCAACATCCGCGGCAACCCGGTCCATCTCGTCACCCCGTAGACACCGTCAGCCACCACCGGTGGTCCGACCGGACGGCCGGAACGCCAGCATCGAGCGGCTTCGTCGCGAAAAGCACGATCCGGGCATGACGAATGGCCTAGCCACCGGGCACGCGTCGCTGGGTAGACTTCCACCGTTATTAAGGTCGTGTTCAGCCGCTGTGCAGCCGTCCGACGGGCCCCTGCCGACGACCGCGGACAGGCGATGGTCGAGGTGGCCCTCGCGCTACCGCTGCTCGTCTTCGCCCTGGTCGGCGGCGCCGACCTAGCGCGCGCCTTCGCCCTTCAGATCGCCGTCGAGAACGGCGCCCGGGCGGGCGCCGAGGCGTACGCGATCACCTCGCTCGCGACCGTGGCCGAGGCGCAGCAGGCCGCGATCGACGAGATCAACCGGACCCCGACTGCGGTGGCGACCACAAACATGGTCACCGTGAACACCACCCTCGGGGACGGCGTGACCGCGTGTCCGGGCTCGTCGACCATCGCTGCTCCGTGCTTCGTCACCGTCAGAGTGCAGTACAACTGGCAGACCCTTATCGCCTGGCCGATCATCCCCAACTCCGGAACTTTCGACCGCACGACGAGCATGCGGACCTTCTATTGAGGTTCCGCTCCGAGCTGCGACGGTTTTCGGGCGACGAGGGCGCGCAGTCGCTCGTCGAGTTCGCGTTCATCCTGCCGATCCTCCTCCTGATCGTCACCGGCGTCTTCGACAGCGCGCGAGCGGTCTGGCAGGAGAACACCCTCGCATTCGCGTCCCGCGAAGGGACCCGCTTCGCGATCGTTCATGGCACAGGTGGCAGCCCCGTCGTCGGTCCGTGCACCAACTGCGTCAACCCGACCGCGGCGCAGAACAACCTCGACCGGGTGGTCAGTGCCGTGACCCAGAACGCGATCGGCGTGTATGGGATCACCGTCACCGTCGACTACCCGGGGATCGCGGGGACCGTCTGCAATTACCGGACGTGCCCGGTGGTCGTTGACGCCACCGCTCCGTTCGTGCCCCTGCCGTCCCAGTACCTGCTCGGCGGCGCGTTCCAGATCACGCTGCGCGGCGGCTCGAAGCTGTACATCCAGCGATGAGGAAGGCGGCAGCGATGCGACAGCTCAAGACGTTCTTCGGATCAACGGGCGAGGCTGGCCAGGCCATCGTCATGATCGCGATCATCTTCATGGCACTCCTCTTCGCCGTCGGACTTGCGGTCGATACCGGCCAGCTCTTCGCGGCGAAGCGGGCGCAGCAGGAAGCGGCGGACGCGGGCGCCTTCGCCGGTGCGGTCGTGCTGTATCAGGGCGGGACGATCCTGCAGGCCACCGCCGCCGCGATCGCTGACGCGACGCGGAATGGATTCACCGACGGCGTCAACGGCGCCACGGTCACGGTCAACGGCACGAACGTCGCATCATCGAACGGCCCGACATCCGGACCGTACGCGGGTGAAAGCCCCGTACGGCACATCGAGGTCGTGATCATCCGGCAGGTGAAGACCACGCTGGTGCCGGCCGAGGCAGCCTTCAACCCCGTCCGGGCACGAGGCGTCGCGGGGGCCGAGCCGATCAACAACGGCTACGCGATCATCCAGCTCGACACGAGCTGCACGAGCGGCGCGCTTGCGGTCTCACCGAACGTGGACATCCATCTGACCGGTGGTGGGATCCTGGTGAACTCCTGCAGCTCGACGGCGGTCAGCGGTGTCACGGGCGGCTCCGATATCACGATCTGTAACCCGTCGGGTCCGTGCTCGCCGAACGCCTACGCGGTCGATATCGTCGGCGGCGACCTGGTCACGTGGCCGGGGGGGATCACCATTCATCAGGCCGCGTCGATCCAGCCCGATCCGTTCGCCGGCACGCCGAAACCGACGAACCTCAAGAGCTACAACGGTGTCAACAACCTGCCGACGAATCCGGCCAAGATCGGCGGCACCAACACGGCTCCCGAGGGGATCTACACCGGCACCCTGAGCGGCGCCGACCTCTGCCATGGCATCTACATCCTCAAGGGCGGCGGCTTGGGCGGCGACATCGCGCGCGACACCAACGCCGCGCACATCGACCCGAACACGAACACGCGGTGCGATGGCAAGGTCTTCATCTTCAACACGATGTCGAACTTCCCAGCGGCTGGCGGCACGTGCTCGAAGATCGGCCAGAACGGCAACCACCCGATCACCATCCGCCCCATGGACGTCATCGCCTTGCCGGGGCCGCAGGTGTACCAGAACTTCATGCTCTACCAGGACCCGAACTGCACCGTGACGATGGACATCGGCGGCAACCAGACGCTCGATGCCGGCGGCACGATCTATGTCCCGAATGCCGCCCTCAACATGCAGGGCAACCCCTCGACGATCGATGGCGGCCAGTTCGTCGCGAAGACCCTCAACGTGCAGAACGGCAACCTGAACATCAACTACAGCGGGGGGAACACGGCGCAGCCGATCCAGCCCCGTCTCGCGGAGTAGGGCTACTCCCGCCCGACGCGGATCTGCACGGTGGAGCGATCCTCGCCGAGGAT
>JBBQHN010000083.1:0-8449 GCA_038324015.1 Candidatus Limnocylindria bacterium
GGAGGACACCGAGGACACCTCGCGCAAGGAGCGGTTCGAGATGGCCGGGGACGTCGTCCCCGCCTTCCTTCGCGGCGAGACCGAGGCGCTCACTGAGGCGTCGCAGGCGCTCGGCGCGAAAGCCGAGGAGCTCGTCACGAACGGAGCACATCCGGTCGTGGTGACGCAGTACAACCGCCTCGCCTATGCGGCGCCGGAGGACCGGATCCGTATCACGGCGGACCACAACCTCATCTACCTCGCAGTGCCCTGGACCACGAACGCGGACGACGCGGTGCCGGTGCGCATCGGGCCGATCCTCGCCCGCGAGACCGACGTCGTCATGGAGATGAAGTGGTTCGGCGACCTCCCGACGTGGGCCGAGGAGCTGCACGGCTATCTTCGCGAGCGCGCGCCCGCGGACCGTCCGTCGAAGTTCGTCGTCGCGATGCGCCATCTTCTTGGGGAGGCCACGTCTTGAGCGTGCTGAAGACCGAAACGAACGTCGTCGTCGTCGAGGACGACCCGGCGTCGGCGGACGTGCTGCAGCGCCGCCTTCAGGCGAACGGCATGTCCGTATCCGTCGGCCGCACCGGAGCGGACGGCCTCGCGCTGATCCGCGAGACCCATCCGGACCTCGTGCTGCTCGATGTCGGGCTGCCGGACACCGATGGCTACGACGTGTGCCTCCAGGTGAAAAGCGATACTGCGACCTCGGACATCCCGGTGATCTTCCTGTCGGCGCGCGGCGATGTCTTCGACAAGGTCCGCGGTCTCTCCTGCGGCGCGTCGGACTACCTCACAAAGCCATTCCACCCGGCCGAGCTCCTCGCGCGCGTCGACGCGGTGCTGAGCCAGTCGCGACGCATGCGCGGCCCGCGTCTCGCGAAGCCCGCCGAGATCACGCGCACCGGCCGTCCCACGGCCATCGTGGCCCTGGGCGAGCTGCCGCGCCGCGAGCGCGCGGAGCACATTCTCGCCCCGAAATTCGAGATCATCCCGGCCGGCGCCGAGGGTCGTGCGGTCGATCTGCTCGTGGTCGACGACGATGCCACGGTCGCGACGCAGATGGGGAACGAAGGTCCCGCCGTGCTCCGCGTCGCGCCGGCGGGCGCTCCGGCGGGCAACGACATGGTCGCGCTGAACGACGATCTCGTCCGTATCGCGGACCTCGCGGTCCGCGAGCGGTCGCTGGGCCGTGACGTCGAAGCCGCTGCGGAAGCGCTCATCGCGCTCGCCATGGCCTTCGAGTCGCACGACCGCTCCACCGCCGGACACAGCGAACGGGTGGCGAACCGCGCGGTCGCGATCGCCAAAGCGCTTGGACTCGACGCCGCGAGCTCCAACAACATCCGCGTCGGCGCTCTTCTTCGCGACATCGGGAACACGAAGCTGCCGCTTGGCCTGGTCCGCAAGGCCAGCGAGCTCTCGCCCGACGAGCGCACGCAGATCGAGCGTCATCCGGTCCTCGGCGAGGAGCTGCTCGGCGCATTCCGGCCGCTCGCGCGCCTCCTGCCCATCGTGCGTTCGCACCACGAGCACCTCGACGGCAGCGGGTATCCGGATGGCCTGAAGGCGCCGCAGATCCCGCTCGAGGTTCGCATCGTCGCGGTGGCCGACCGATTCGAAGCACTTCGTACCTCGCGGCCCGACCGGCCGGCGATGTCCGCGGATGCGGCCGTGCAGATCCTTCAGCAGGCAGTCCAGCGCGGTGAGCTCGACGCGGCGGTCGTCGCAGCACTCGCCGGCATCGCGCGCAGCAATGACCGAGGGGAGGCGACAAGATCATGACCACAGAAACGACGACAGGTGCGGGCACCATCAGGGTGCTCATCGTCGACGACGAGCGGCTTTTCGCGGAGCTCCTTCGGGTCGCGCTCCGCGCCGCGACAGGGATCGAGGTCGTCGATGTCGTTCATGACGTCACGACGGCCGTGCGCCGCATGACCGAGATCAGGCCCGATGTCGTCCTCGCCGACTATCACCTGCCGGACGGCACCGGCGCCGACATCGCCCGCACGGTACGGGCCACGCTGCCCGACACCTCCGTCTTGATCCTCACGGGGGACCAATCCGCCTCGATCCTTTCCGACGTCGCGCGCTCGGGTGCCGTCGGGCACCTGACGAAGGACCGTCCCTTCGACGAGGTCGTCGAGGGCGTGCGGTCCGCCGCGCTCGGCGAGATCCTCTTCGCCCCGAGCGAGCTCCAGCGGCTCCTCCTCGAGCGCGAGTCGCGTCCTCGGCCGCTCGAACCGCTGACGGCCCGCGAGCTCGAGGTCCTCCAGCTCCTCGCCGAAGGCGCCTCCACGGCGCAGGCGTCGGACCAGCTGGGCATCTCGAGCGCCACGCTGCGCGCGCACGTCCAGGCGATCCTCCGCAAGCTCGGAGCGCATTCACGGCTCGAAGCGGTCGCCGAAGCCGCCCGGTTGGGGGTCATTACGCTCGACGCCTGGACCCGGGACCGGTCCGGAACCCGCCCGAAGGAGGCCGTATGACCGGTTCACTCCGGCGGGGGTGGGGCCACGCCTACGATTCGGGCATCGTTCCAGGTCACGTGGCACGAAATGCACGAAGTGATTGAGGGAGACTGACATGGCGAAGCTGCTCATCGCCGACGACCTCGTACCGATCCGCCAGATGGTCAGGATCACCTTGTCGACGCAGGGCTGGACCATCGTCGAGGCCGAGAACGGGACCAAGGCGCTCGAAATGGCACGGTCCGAGAAGCCCGACCTCATGCTGCTCGATGTGGACATGGGCACCGGCCCGAACGGATTCGACGTCTGCCGCGAGCTCAAGAGCGACGACGCGACGAAGGACATCCCGATCGTCATGCTGACCGCGCACGACAGTGAGAGCGACCGCGCGGTCGGCTTCGCGGCCGGCGCGGCGCAGTACCTCACGAAGCCGTTCGGCCCGCTTGAGCTCATCGACACCATCCGCACGATCCTCGCGCCGGCCAAATAGGGACCGTCGTGGAGGCCGAGCGCACCACAGCGCTGCACACCGGCCTCGGCCGCAATGTCGAGCTGGTCGAGCTCGGCCCGACGCTCTCGACCGACACGGAGTCAAAGGCACCAGAGGTCTTCCGCCAGCTGCTCCAGCAAGCGATCCGTGTCGCCGAGGAGGCGAACTCGCAGGCGCTCCGGATGGCCCAAGACTTCGCGGCGGTCTACGCGCGCGAACAGCGGCTTGCCAAGGACTTCGACGCCAAGCTCGGTGAGCTCGCACTCCTCGAGCGCCAGGCGACCCGCTACGCCGAGGATCTCGCGACACTCCTACGCCTCGAACGCGAGCGGCGCCGCGAGCTCGAGCGTGCGCTCGTCGCCGAGCAAGATGCGAACGTCGAGATGCGCCGCACCGGCCTCCAGGGCGTGAGCCACATCCTCATGGCGGTGACGCTCAAGGACATGACCACCGGCCAACACCTCGTGCGCGTCCGGAAGTACGTCGAGTCCATCTGCGCGAAGCTCGGGCTCCCGCCCGCGACCATCGAGGAGTTCGGCTACTCGAGCGTGCTGCACGACGTGGGCAAGATCCAGACACCCGACGACATCCTCGGCGCGCCGCACGAGCTCTCGGTCGGCCAGTTCGAGACCATCAAGCAGCACTGCATCGACGGCGAGATGATGCTCGGGGACGCGCTGTTCTTCGCCACCGGGCGTCTCGTCGCGCGTGAGCACCACGAGCGTTGGGATGGCACCGGCTACCCCGACCGCAAGAAGGGTGAGGAGATCTCGCTCGCCGCGCGCATCGTTGCGGTCGCCGACGTGTTCGACGCGCTCACCTCGAAGCGACCGTACAAGGAAGCCTGGAGCACCGAGCGCGGGCTTGCCGCGATCGAGGCCGACTCGGGCAAGCACTTCGACCCGGGTGTCGTCGCCGCCTTCGTCAGCCTCTATCGCGACGGCACGGTCGAGGCGGTCCGCAGCGAGGTCGGCGAGCAGCCCTAGCGCCCGGCCTTCGCCTTCGCGTCGTCATAGAGCGTCCGGACCATCGGCGCGGCCGGATGGAACTCCCCAACATCCAGGTACACCGTCCACACCTCGACGGCAGCCGTCCACTGCTCCTTCTTGTACAGGAGCAGACCCTTCAGGAAGAGCCCGTCCGGATCCTTCGGCCGCAGCGCGAGCACCCGATCGACCGCGATCATCGCGGCATCCACCTGCCCCGCCTGCGTGAGGATCAGCCCCAGGCCGTTCAGCGCCGGCACGCTGCTTGGGTCGATGCCGAGCACCACGCGATAGGTCGCGATGGCGTCCGCAGCGCGGCCGTCCTGCCGGTACGAGTCCGCGAGCGAAAGGAGCGTCGGGATATCGGTGGGGGCAGCCTTCACGCGCGCCTCGAGGTCGGCGGTGCTCGGGCCTGCGGCGGGCACGGTGCCCGTGACCGGCTCGCCGGGCGCGCGGTCGCCCGCGGCCTGCGGCAGGCTTTGCGCGACCAACGCGGCGGCGATGCCGAACAGGAGCGCCGCGATCCCGAGCGTCCGGAGCGGCGCGCGGCCGATCGCTCCGGACGCCGGCTCCGGCTGGAAGGCGCTCCGCTCCAGCACGCCGCGCAGCCGCGTCGCGTCGGCGTGATCGATCGTGCCCGCGGCCTCGGCGAACTGGAGATCGCGTAGCGACGACACCGCCCGTGCAACGTCATCGCCGGCGGTCGCCTCTTCGGCAGGCCAAGGGCGCGTCATCGGGGCCAACCATGGCCAGAGGGCCGCGAGCGCACCCGCCGCGATGACCACACCGAACACCACCGCCCCGTTCATTGCAGGTCTTCCTTCGCGAACATGTCGCCCAGCTGGACCCGCTGCTCGGGCGTGAGCGCCGGCCCGTCGGCGGCCGGTGCTCTCGCGCGACCGAGTGCCAGGGATACACCCGCAATGAGTGCCGCAAGCGGCGCGAGCCAGACCAGACCGCTCAACGAAAGGAGCGGCGGCGAGAGCAAGATCCAGTCGCCGTAGCTGCGCTGGAACTCAGCGCGGATCTCGTCGTCGGTGCGGCCCTCGGCCACGCGCTTCGCCACCAGGTCCTTCATCGCCCGTGCGGTCTCGGACGGCGAGTCCTGCACCGACAGGCCCTGGCAGACCGGACAGCGCAGCTCCGCGGCGATGCCGTCGACGCGCTGTGCGTCCGTGAGCGGCTGCGGCCGCGCGCTCCACGCGATCGCGAGGCCGCTCGCGAGGACGGCGATGACGAGGATCCAGCGGGCGCGCGTCACTTCTTCGCCGCCCGCCGGAGCGTTTCGATCCCGTTGATGAGCGTCGCCGAGTCGATCGGCCCGATGTGACGGCCGGCGATCACGCCGTCAACGCCGATGAAGTACGTCTCGGGTGGACCGAAGACCCCGTAGCTCAGAGCTACCTGGCCGGTGTCATCGACCGCGCTCGGCCAGGTGTTGCCGAGCCGCACGGTGTACTCGCGGGCCGCGGCGGTGGAGTCCTGGAAGACGATGCCGAGGAGCACGACCTCGGTGCCGCGGTAGCGCTCCCAGACATCGGTCAGCGCCGGGTTCTCCTCCTTGCACGGGATGCACCACGATGCCCAGAAGTTGAGGACCACGATCTTGCCCTTGTAGCGGTCGAGCGCGATCGAACCGTTGCCCGAGAGGTCCGCGAGCGTGAACGCCGGTGCCGGCTGGCCGACCGTGCCGGTGCGGATGTCATGCGGGTCGCGGCGGAACGCGAGCGTGAGCGTGACGGCGAGCCCGAGAATGAGCGCGACGGCGGTGTACCGCACGATGCGCTTCATCGGTCGGTCCCAAGGACGCGGGGCGACCGGACCGATCCGGTGACCGGTGCGTTCCTGCGACGGGGCGGTGGGAGGGCGGCGAGGACCGCGCCGAGGCCCACGATGGCCCCACCGGCCCAGAGCCACGACACCAGCGGGATCACGCGCACCCGGATCGTCGCCCAGGCGCGCCCGCGCCCGTCGTAGGCGGCGAGGATCGTATAGATGTCATCACGCGAGCCGGCTGCGATGCCAGGTGTTCCGATGGCCTGTGCGCTGTTGGGGTACTGGACCAGTCCAGGGTGGAGATGTTCGGTCGCGCCGTTGCCCGTGATGACGAGATCGGCGAGCGTCGACGCGCGCTGTGGCTCGTTCACGTCGCGAAGGCCGCTGAACACGATGTGATAGCCGGCGACGTCCATGGCATCGCCCGGTGCGAGGGTGCGCTCGAGCTCGGTCGTGCGCGACTGGCTCGTCGCGATCGCGACGACCGCGAGGACGATGCCCAGATGGACGACGTACCCGCCGTACCGGCGGCCGTTGCGGCGGAACAGCGCGAGGAAAGCCGTCGTGGGCGGCTCACCGTGGAGGATGCGCCGGGCGCGTACGCCGCGGATGAACTCCTGCACGATCGTCGCGACCACGAATGCCGCGAGCGCGTACGTGAGGACCGGCGCGACACCGGTCATTCCGGCGAGCACCGCGATGACGGCTCCGATCGCGGCGGCGATGAGCGGGAGGGTGAACTGCCGCTCGAGCGTCGACCGCGATGCGCCGTGCCACGGCAGCTGCGGCCCGATCCCCATCAGGAAGAGCAGCGCGAGGCCGATCGGGACCTCCACGCGGTCGAAGTACGGCGCACCGATCGAGAGCTGCGCGCCGGACACGGCCTCCGCGATGAGCGGGTAGAGCGTGCCGAGCAGCACGGTCAGCGTCGCCGCGACGAAGAGGACGTTCTGGAACAGGAAGACCGCCTCGCGCGACAGGGGCGCCCCGATCGAGCCGCGGTCGGTCAGGTCGTTGAGGCGGTAGAGGAGCAGTCCGACGCCGACGACGAGGATCGCGACGAAGTAGCCGAGCAGCAGTGGGCCGATCGCCGATTGGGTGAACGAATGCACCGAGTTCACGACGCCGCTCCGCGTGAGGAACGTGCCGAGGATCGTGAGCGCGAAGGTCGCGATGACGAGCGCGATGTTCCAGGTGCGCAGGAGGCGGCGCTTCTCTTCCACCATCACCGAGTGGAGGTACGCGGTCGCGGTGAGCCACGGCATGATCGCGGCGTTCTCGACCGGGTCCCAAGCCCAGTAGCCGCCCCAGCCGAGCACCGCGTAGCTCCACCAGGCGCCGGCGACGATGCCGACGCCGAGCAGTCCCCACGCTGCGAGCGCGGCCTTGCGGGTCTCGGTGAGCCAGCGGTCGCTCGTCTCGCCGAGGATCAGTGCCGCGATCGCGTAGGCGAAGGGGATGCTCGTGAGGACATATCCGAGATAGAGGAGCGGCGGGTGGAGCGCCATGAACGGATGGTTCTGCAGGAGCGCATTCGGCCCGCGCCCGTCGGCGGGAACGAACTCGGCGGCGATGCGGGTGAACGGGTCCGCCGCGGCCGTCGTGACGAGCAGCAGAAAGAACGCGAGCATCGCGAAGAGGACGGCGGTCGCGGCCGTCGCGAGCCGGGGCAGGGATCGCGTGCCGCGCAGCACGACCCACATGACCGCGCCGGCGAGCACGAGCGTCCAGAGGAGGATCGATCCGGCGAGCGCCGCCCACAGCGAGATCGCGCTGTAGAAGAGCGGGGTCGCGCGGGCGTTGTTCTCGGCGACGTACACGAGGCTGAAGTCGTGCGTGACGAGCGCGCCGACCATCGCGAGATCCGCGATGAGCACGAGCGAGAAGGCTGCGATCGCCACGGCGCGTGCGCTGGCGAGGGCTCGCGCGTCGCGTTTCCACGCGGCATAGGTGGCCGAGCCGAGGCCCCAGACCGAGAGGAGCAGCGCGGCGCGGAGCGCGCCGGCACCGATGTCGCCCCAGGTCACGGCGCTGGTGTCTGGTGGGCCGGGACGGCGGAGCCCGTCGGCGCGGTATAGACCTCGTCGTGCTTCGCGATGACTTGCGTCGCGTGGAACGTGCCGTCAGACGCGAAGGTGCCCTCGACCACTGCACCCGTTCCTTCCCGCAGCAGGCCCGGCGGCGCCCCGTTCCCGATGACCCGGAGCTTCGTCACGCCGTCGGAGAGGGTGAACGTGAGCGCCCGCGTTGCGGGCTCGTACACCAGCGTGCCGGCGAGGACCTGGCCGCCAACACGCGCGGCCTGGCCGACGTTGATGGAGCGGCTCCGCGCCTCCGTCGGGGTGAGGTAGTAGACCGCCGACGACTGGAGGGATTGTGTCGCGACATATCCGATGACCACGGCGATCGCGAGCGCGGCGATGATGAGCAGGCGGCGTCCGCCGATCCGGCTACCCGCGCTCACTCACCGTCACGGCGGCGGTACCGGAGCGATGCCAGGTACAGCGCGAGTGCCCCGAAGCAGACGATG
Organism: Candidatus Limnocylindria bacterium; assembly: GCA_038324015.1. Taxonomy (GTDB): domain Bacteria; phylum Chloroflexota; class Limnocylindria; order P2-11E; family P2-11E; genus UBA4735. The sequence continues at coordinate 8,239 of JBBQHN010000083.1, forward strand.
TATCCGGCGGCGATGTATTCGACGTTGTCGATGTTCATCCGCGCGCCTCGATGATCCGAGCCTGGCGCCGGCGCTCGATCTCGACGCGCGCGACCATCAGATAGGCGTAGACGATCGTGAACGTGATGGTCATGGCGATCAGCGATGCGAGCATCCGCGGGTCGAGGGTCGGCGACAGGTCCGGACGAAGGACCGTCGGTAGCTGATGGAG
>JBBQHN010000084.1:0-8400 GCA_038324015.1 Candidatus Limnocylindria bacterium
GGCCCTGGCGGCCTCCGGCACCATCGCCGCCGCGGGCACCGACACCCTGACCTTCGACTTCAACCTCCCGGTCGCCGCCGGCAACACCTTCCAGAGCCTGTCGCAGGACTTCACGATCACCTACACCGCCACCCAGCTGGCTGGCACCGCCCGCTAGAACACACCGCCCCCGAGCACGCGACGCCCCCGGATTCCTCCCCGGGGGCGTCGCCATGTCTATCCGGCTTTCGCTTCGCCGTGCTCGGTCAACTGCGCGACGCATGTGAGGATCAGATCCCGCAGCGTCTCGCGTTCCCGGCTCGATAGACCGGCGAGCATCCGCCGCTCGATGAGCCGTGCCTGGGCGATGCCGTTCGCCAGCCGCACCGAACCCTTGTCGGTCAGGTAGACGCCCAGGACCCGGCCGCCGTGTGACCGACGTTCCAACAGACCGTCCTTCTCGAGCGCGTTGATGATCTCGCTCACCGTCTGTGGCGTGAGCGAGCGGACGCGCGCGAGCGCCGCGTTGGACACGCCGGGGCTCCACTTGAGGTCGGCGAGGATGCCAAGCTGGGCCAGTGTGAGGGCGTGCGGCAGCAGCTCCTCACTGAGCTGCTGAGCGAGGAGATGGTTGAGCACACGGATGCCATAGAGGGTCGTTCCCTCCGGCCGGCCGAGCTTTGTCACACCGGGCATATTGACAGGCTCCCGAATATTCGGCAACCTGATATCCGTGCTGATCAAGCTGCTCCGGCGCGTGCTCCGACCGTATGCCCCGCTCGTCACCACCGTCACGATCCTGTTGCTGATCCAGTCGATCGCGAACCTCTACCTGCCGAACCTGAACGCCGACATCATCAACAACGGCATCGCGAAGGGCGACACCGACTACATCTGGCGGACCGGCGCGGTCATGCTCGGCGTGACGCTGGTCCTGGGCGCCCTCGCGGTCATCGGTGTGTATTTCGCCTCTCGGGTCTCGATGGGCGCCGGCCGCGACATCCGCGCCGCCGTGTTCGCCCAGGTGCAGAGCTTCTCGGCGCGCGAGATGAACCGCTTCGGGACCGCGTCGCTCATTACGCGCAACACGAACGACGTGCAGCAGGTGCAGCTGTTCCTGCAGCTCGCGCTCACGATCATGGTGAGCGCGCCGATCCTGGCCATCGGCGGCGTGATCATGGCAGTCCGCGAGGACGCGACCCTCTCGTGGCTGCTCGTGGTGGTCGTCCCGCTCATGGCCGGCGTCATCGGCATCCTCCTCATGCGCGGCGTGCCGCTCTTCCGCCAGGTGCAGGTGAAGATCGACCGCATCACGCAGGTCCTGCGCGAGCAGATCACCGGCGTCCGCGTCGTCCGCGCCTTCATCCGCGGGCGTTCGGAGCGGGATCGCTTCGAGGTCGCCAACGCGGATCTCACGGCGACCTCGCTCAACGTGAACCGGGTGTTCGCGAGCGCTTTCCCGGCCCTGCTGCTGATCATGAATCTCTCGACGGTCGCGGTGCTCTGGTTCGGCGGCCATCTCGTCGACAGTGGCGACATGCCCATCGGCAACCTCACCGCGTTCCTGCAATACATCATGCAGATCCTCTTCGCCGTGATGACCGCGGTCTTCATGGTGATCCTCGTCCCGCGTGCCGAGGCGAGTGCGCAGCGCATCATCGAGGTCCTCGAGACCGAGTCGTCGATCGCGGAGCCGGTCGAGCCGGTCGAGCCCGCACGCGCCACCGGGCTCATCTCGTTCGATGACGTGAGCTTCGCGTATCCGCACGGTGAGCGCCCCGTGCTGCACGGCTTGTCATTTCAGGTGGAGCCGGGCCGCACGACGGCCATCATCGGCGGCACCGGCTCGGGCAAGAGCACCCTTGTGAATCTCATCACCCGCGGCTTCGACGTCACCTCGGGTTCCGTCCAGGTGGATGGGATCGACGTGCGGAAGCAGTCGCTCGAACGGCTCTGGTCGCGGATGGCCCTCGTGCCGCAGACCGCGTATCTCTTCAAAGGCAGCGTCGCGCAGAACCTGCGCTTCGGGAACCCCGATGCGACGGATGCGGAGCTGTGGAGCGCGCTCGAGGTCGCCCAAGCACGCGACTTCGTCGCCCAGATGACCGGCGAGCTCGAGGCGCCGATCGATCAGGGCGGGACCAACGTGTCCGGCGGCCAGCGCCAGCGTCTCGCCATCGCTCGGGCGATCGTGAAGCGCCCCTCGATCTATCTCTTCGACGATTGCTTCTCCGCGCTCGACGCGGGCACCGACGCACGGCTGCGCAAGGCCCTCAAGGCCGAGACCGGCGATGCGACCGTGCTGATCGTCGCGCAGCGGGTGAGCACGATCCTTCACGCGGACCACATCGTCGTGCTCGATGAGGGACGCATCGTCGGCAACGGTGCGCACGCCGAGCTCATGCGATCGAGCGCCGAATACCGCGAGATCGTCGAGTCACAGCTTGGGGTGGCCGCGGCATGATGATGATGGGCGGCGGTCGCCGGCCGGGCGGTCCGGGTGGGCGACCCGGCGGGCCGTTCATGGGTCTGGGTACGCCGGTCGAGCGATCGAAGGACTTCCGCGGGACCTTGCGGAAGCTCGTCGCGCGGCTCCGCCCCGAGCGCCTGCTGCTCGTTCTCATTGTTGTGCTGGGCTCGGCGAGCGTCGGGCTCAACGTGATCGGGCCGCGGCTCGCGGGCAACGCGATGAACGTGATCTTCGATGGCGCCATCGGCCGCAACCTGCCGGCCGGCGTGCCCAAGGCCGTGGTCATCGACCAGCTTCGCGCGCGCGGCCAGACCCAGCTCGCGGACATGCTGGCGGCCACGAACGCCGTCCCCGGTGCCGGCATCGACTTCGGCGCGCTTGGCGGGATCCTCCTCATCGCGGTGTTCGTGTATGCCTTCGCATCGCTGTTCGCGTGGGGTCAGGCGTACCTCATGGCCGGCGTGGCCCAACGGACGGTGTTCGGGCTGCGCCGGGACGTCGAGGAGAAGCTCGGGCGCTTGCCACTGCGGTATTTCGACAGCCACGCGCACGGCGATCTGCTGAGCCGGGTGACGAACGACGTCGACAACATCGCGACCACCCTGCAGCAAGGGCTGTCGCAGCTGCTGACGTCGTTCCTCACGGTGATCGGCGTCCTCGGGATGATGCTCTGGATCAGCCCGCTCCTCGCGGTCATCTCACTGTTGACGATCCCGCTCTCGCTCGTCGTCACGGTCGTCATCGCGCGCCGCTCGCAGAAGCAGTTCATCGCCCAATGGGCCGAGACCGGCGCGCTCAACGGACACGTCGATCAGATGCACAGCGGGCACGCGCTCGTCCAGATCTTCGGGCGCCGCGCGAGCGCGATCCAGCAGTTCAACGATCAGAACGAGCGGCTCTATCACGCCAGCTTCCGGGCGCAGTTCCTCTCGGGGATCATCCAGCCGGCGATGTTCTTCCTGTCCAACCTCAACTACGTGGGCGTCGCGGTCATCGGCGGGTTCCGCGTCGCATCCGGCGCGATGAGCCTCGGCGACGTGACCGCGTTCATCGCGTACTCGCGGCAGTTCACGATGCCGCTCACCCAGATCGCGGCGCAGATGAACTTGCTCCAGTCGGGGCTCGCCTCGGCCGAGCGCGTCTTCGAATTCCTCGAGGCGCCCGAAGAGACACCTGATCGCGTGCCAGCCGTGCTGCCCCCGGTCATTGCCGGGCACGTGCAGTTCGAGCAGGTGTCGTTCCGCTATCTCGCGGATACGCCGCTCATCGAGGACTTCTCGCTCGACGTCCGGTCAGGCGAGACCGTGGCGATCGTGGGTCCGACCGGCGCGGGCAAGACGACGATGGTCAACCTGCTGATGCGCTTCTACGACATCGACGACGGTGCGATCCGGCTCGACGGTGTCGAGACGCGTGAGCTGCCTCGCGACGCGGTCCGGCGGGCCTTCGGCATGGTGCTGCAGGACAGCTGGCTGTTCGCCGGCACGATCCGCGACAACATCGCCTACGGCAAGGAGGGCGCGACGATGGACGACGTCGTCGCCGCGGCCACGGCCGCGCACGTTGACCCGTTCGTCAGGACGCTTCCCGAGGGGTACGACACGGTCCTCGACGAGGACGCTACGAACATCTCCGCGGGCCAGAAGCAGCTCATCACCATCGCGCGAGCGTTCCTCGCGAACCCGGGCATCCTCATCCTCGACGAGGCGACGAGCAACGTCGACACGCGCACCGAAGTCCTTATCCAGCAGGCCATGGCGAGACTGCGGCACGGGCGGACGAGCTTCGTGATCGCGCATCGCCTGTCGACGATCCGCAACGCCGACGAGATCGTCGTCATGGACAAGGGCCGGATCGTCGAGCAGGGGAGCCATGCGGCGCTTCTCGAGCGTCACGGCTTCTACCGCGATCTCTACGAGAGCCAATTTGCCGAGGAGGTCGGCGCGGAAACGCTCGCGCTCGAGGCGTGAGGGGGTCGGTGGCGCGTGCCCGGCCGGCGCTAGCTCGGTTCGTTCAGCGGGCGTCTGCCGTCCAGTCGAGGACCACCTTGCCGCACTGCCCGGAGCGGACGACCTCGAACGCGTCGGCGAACTGCGCCGCGGGGAAGCGGTGGGTGATGACCGGAGTGATGTCGAGACCGCTCTGCAGCATCACACCCATCCGGTACCAGGTCTCGAACATCTCGCGGCCGTAGATCCCCTTGAGGTGCAGTCCACGGAAGATGACCTTGTCGAAATCGATCGGCACCTCGCGATCCGGGATCCCGAGCAGCGCGATCCTGCCGCCATGATTCATCACGTCGAGCATCGATCGAAGCGCCTCCGGGTTGCCTGACATCTCGAGTCCGACGTCGTAGCCCTCGCGCATCCCGAGCTCGGCCATGACCTCGCGAAGCGTCGTCGTCCGTGGGTCGACGGCAAGGGTCGCGCCCATCCGCCGCGCGAGGCCGAGGCGGTAATGGTTCGTGTCGGTGACAACGACGTGCCGGGCGCCGACGAAGCGCGCGACCGCCGCGGCCATCACCCCGATCGGGCCGGCCCCCGTGATGAGCACGTCCTCGCCCACGAGGTCGAAGGACAACGCACTGTGCACGGCGTTCCCGAGCGGATCAAGGCAGCTGCCGATCTCGTCGGGCATGCCCGGCGGCATCGCGTACGCATTCGCGGCCGGTACGACGATCTGCTCGGCGAACGCACCGGCCCGCTGCACGCCGATGCCGACCGCGTTGCGGCAGAGGTGGCGCCGGCCGGCGCGGCAGTTCCGGCAATGGCCGCAGGTGACGTGGCCCTCGACGGCCACGCGATCGCCGAGCTCGAAGCCGCTCACCTCGCTCCCGATCTCGACGACCTCGCCCTCGAACTCGTGTCCGACGACGAGCGGGATCGCGATCGTCCGCTGGGCCCAGGCGTCCCAGCTCCAGATGTGCAGATCGGTGCCGCAGATCGAGGCGTAGCGGACCCGGACCCGGAGGTCGTTGGGCCCGATGCTCGGCGGCTCGATGTCCTCCATCCAGAGGCCCGGCTCGGGCCGGCTCTTGACGAGAGCACGCATCAGATGACGCCGAGCTCGCGGCCGGCGGCTGTGAACGCCGCGACCGCGCGGTCGGTCTGCTCGGCCGTGTGGGCCGCGGAGAGCTGCACCCGGATGCGGGCCTGGCCGTTCGGAACGACCGGATATGAGAACGCGATGACGTAGATGCCGCGCGCGAGGAGCGCATCGGCCAGCCGGGTCGCGACCGTCGCGTCACCGAGCATCACCGGGACGATCGGGTGCTCGCCCGGGAGAAGCCGGAAGCCCGCTTCGGTCATGCCGGACCGGAACCGCCGCGCGTTGGCGAAGAGCCGCTCGCGCAGGTCGGCCGCAAATTCGAGGAGGTCGAGGACCGCGATGGAGGTGGCCGTGATCGCGGGCATGAGCGTGTTCGAGAAGAGGTACGGGCGCGACCGCTGGCGCAGGTACTCGATGAGCTCACGGCGGCCGCTGGTGTAGCCGCCCGACGCGCCGCCGAGCGCCTTGCCGAGCGTGCCGGTGATGAGATCGATGCGGCCGACGACGCCGGCGTGCTCGTGCGAGCCCCGGCCGGTCGCACCCATGAAGCCCACGGCGTGCGAGTCGTCCAGCATGACGAGCGCGCCGTGACGGTCGGCGAGGTCGCAGATCGAGCTGAGGTCCGCCACGATGCCGTCCATCGAGAACACGCCATCCGTGGCGATCACCCGGTAGCGGAGCCCCTTCGTCGCCTCGAGCTGCCGTTCGAGGTCGGCCATGTCGTTGTTCGCGTAGCGGAAGCGCTGGGCCTTCGACAGCCGGACGCCGTCGATGATGCTCGCGTGGTTCAGCGCGTCGCTGATGATCGCGTCGTCCTCGGTGAACAGGTTCTCGAACAGGCCGCCGTTCGCGTCGAAGCAAGAGCCGTACAGGATCGTGGCCTCGGTGCCGAGGAAGCGCGTGAGCCTCGCCTCGAGCTCCGCGTGGACCGTCTGGGTGCCGCAGATGAAGCGCACCGAGGACAGGCCGTAGCCCCAGCGGTCGAGGGCGGCGTGCGCGGCAGCAACGACCCGCGGATCGTCCGACAGGCCGAGGTAGTTGTTCGCGCAGAAGTTGAGGACCTCCTGGCCCGAGGCCAGGCGGATGACCGGGCCCTGGGGCGAGTCGATGACCCGCTCGCGTTTCGTGAGGCCGTTCGCCTCGATCGCCGCGAGCTCCGATCGGACATGCGCCAGAAAGCGATCCCGCACCGCCGCGGAGCCTAGCGCGGCCCCAGGTATGCGTTTCGCGCCACATGACGGCGCCGTCATGCGGTCCTCGTGCAAATACTGGACATTTGGGCTCGATCGCCCGAGCGCCGGGCGTCGAGATTGCGTGGACCTGATGGCGCCAGACCTATCGAAGCTCGCAGCCCGTGAGCGAGCAGCGCAGTGCACGCGGCTGGCGGCGGTCGTGGAGTCGTCGGTCGACGCGATCGTCTGCATGACGCTGGACGGCACCATCACCGAGTGGAATCCCTCCGCCGTGTCCCTCTACGGCTACACGGCCGAAGAGGCGATCGGGCAGTCGATGGGGATCATCGTCCCCGGCGACAGGATGGCCGAGGCGTCCGGCCGCCTTCTTCGGGGCGGGTCGGTGTCGCAGCTGGAAACAGTGCGCCGGCGCAAGGACGGCTCGCTCGTGGACATCGCGCTGACGATGGCACCACTACGCGATGACCTCGCGGAGATCGTCGGCGCCGCGGCGATCGCCCGCGACATCACCGATCGCCGTCGTGACCATCAGATGATCGGCGCGCTGCACGCGGTGGCCTTTGCCGCGGGGCATCGCGCCGATCCCGAGGCGCTCATCGAGCTGACCAGCCGGCACGTACGGGAAACGCTTGGGGTCGACGCCGCGGTGATCACCTGGCAGCACGGGTCGACGGGCGAAGCCGTCGCGATCGGCGAGTCGCAGCAGGTAGGGTCGGTCAATGTCAGCGGGGATGGGGTTGCTGGATACCCGCTACTCGTATCGAGGCGCGTCCTCGCGACGGGCTCAGCATTGATCCTCGAAGATTACGCGGCGTCGCCGTACGCGATCTCCCTCTTCTTGAAGGAGATCGGAAGCCTCATCGCCGTGCCGATGATCGTCGGCGATCGCGTCGTCGGCGTTCTGACGGCCAGCTCTCGGGCGAAGCGGACGTTCTCCGAGCGCGACCAGCGATTGCTCACACTGTTCGCCTCCGGGGTCGCGCCGGTGCTCGAGGCGGCACGACTGCTCGCGGTCACGGAACGTCGCCGCGCGGACGCCGAGGCCTCGGAAAAGCGGTTCGCGACGTACTTCGAGCATGGCCCGGCGCCCTCGCTGATCCTGCGGCTCTCCAGCGGAGCGATACTCGCGGCGAACGCTGCGGCCGTCGCCCTGTTCGGTTACACCCACGCCGAGCTCTTGCAGATCTCTTCGTCCCAGCTCCTCCAGGTCTCCGAGGCCGAGCGGGTGCGTCTCGTCAAGGTGTTCGATGACACGGACCAGCAGCCGATGGAGCTCCTCGCCCGCACGAAGTCGGGCGAGGAGCGCCCGGTCATGGCGAGCCGGCAGCTCACCAACGTCGACGGCGAGCCCTGCTCGATCATCAGCCTGGTCGACCTCACCGCGTATCGCCTGTCCGAAAAGCGCTTCGCCACGTACTTCAACGCCAGCCCGGTCGCCTCGATCATCCGACGGACCCGGGACGGGACCTATACCGCGGTGAACGACGCCTGGCTGGCGCTCCTCGGCTACACCCGCCAGGAGGTGGTCGGCAATACCGCAGACGGACTCAGGCTCTTCCCGCTCGCCGCCGACGGCGCCCGCGTCACGGCCACGCAGCCCACCGGCATCGCGGACCTGCGGCTGCGCATGCGAACCCAGGCCGGAGCGGAGCTCGAGGTCCTCAGCAACGCTCATCTCACGAGCATCGATGGCGAGCCTTCACTGATCAT
>JBBQHN010000085.1:0-8333 GCA_038324015.1 Candidatus Limnocylindria bacterium
CGGCAGGGATAGGGGAAAGATGGCTCGGATCGCAGGCGTCGACATCCCGCGCGAGAAGCGTGCCGACGTGTCGCTTCGCTACATCTTCGGCATCGGTCCCACGACCGCCCGCCAGGTGCTCGACGAGGCTCGCGTGGATCACGCGATCCGCGTGCGTGACCTGACCGAAGCGCAGGTCGCGAAGATCCGCGAGGTCATCGATCGCAAGTTCACCGTCGAAGGTGACCTCCGCCGTGAGGTCGCTCTCAACATCAAGCGCCTGCAGGAGATCGGCTCGTACCGCGGGCTGCGTCACCGTAAGTCGCTCCCGGTCCGCGGTCAGCGCACTCGGACCAATGCCCGTACCCGTCGCGGTCCGCGCAAGACCGTTGCCGGCAAGAAGAAGACCGCGGCGAAGACGTAGCAGGAAAGTGCAGAGAGGAACGACGTGAGCCAAGAGAAGGCCGAGAAGCCACAGGACAAGGCAGCCCCAACCGAGGGGGGTGCGAAGCCCGCGCCGCGCCGCAAGCGCGAGAAGCGGATCGTGCCGCGTGGCGCCGCGCACATCAAGGCTTCCTTCAACAACACGATCGTCTCGCTGACCGACCAGCAGGGGAACGTCATCGCCTGGGCCTCCGCCGGCGCGTCCGGTTGGAAGGGCTCGCGCAAGAGCACTCCCTACGCCGCCCAGGTCACTGCCGAGAACGCCGCGCGCAAGGCGATGGACCAGGGGCTCCGCACGATCGAGGTCTTCGTCCGTGGTCCGGGTGCCGGCCGTGAAGCCGCGATCCGGGCCCTCGAGGCGACCGGGCTCGAGGTCACCGCGATCACTGACGTCACGCCGATCCCGCACAACGGCTGTCGCGCTCCGAAGCGGCGCCGGGTCTAGAGGAGGACCGATGGCTCGTTACACCGGACCGGTCTGCCGACTCTGCCGCCGCGAGGGCATGAAGCTCTACCTCAAGGGCGAGAAGTGCGTGACGAAATGCACCTTCGAGAAGCGCAGCTCGCCGCCCGGCATGCACCAGCAGCGCCGGCGCAAGGTCTCCGACTTCGCCCTGCAGCTTCGCGAGAAGCAGAAGGCCCGTCGCATCTATGGCGTGCTCGAGAAACAGATGCGGAACACGTTCGACAAGGCGACGGAGAAGCGCGGAGCGACCGGTGAGGTCCTCCTCGAGCTCCTCGAGGCGCGCCTGGACAACGTGGTCTACCGCTCAGGCTTCGCGAAGTCGCGCTCGCAGGCGCGCCAGCTCGTCAACCACGGGCACATCAGCGTCAATACGAAGCGCACGACGATCCCGAGCTTCACGGTGAAGGCGAACGACACCATCTCGGTCGTCGAGTCGTCGCGCCAGTCGCAGTACTTCAAGGACGTGCTCGCGTGGGCGAAGACGCAGACCCGCCCGGCGTGGCTCGAGGTCGACCCGGAATCGTTCACGGCGCGTATCGCGACGGATCCGGCCCGGGAGCAGATCGAAAGCCAAGTCGATACCCAGCTCATCGTTGAGCACTATTCCCGTTAGCCGTTAGTAGGAAGGAACAAAGCCCATGTCCATCGTTGAACTGGAATACCCGAAGATCGAGCGTCTCGAGGGCGACGACCGCCACGCCCGGTTCGTCTGCGAGCCCCTGCCCTCCGGGTACGGCACGACGCTCGGTAACTCGCTCCGCCGCGTGCTTCTCTCGTCGCTCCCGGGCGCGGCGATCACCGCCGCCCGCATCCGCGGTGTCTCGCACGAGTTCTCGACCATCCCCGGTGTGAAGGAGGATGTCGTCGAGATCGTCCTGAACCTCAAGAACATCCGGCTCCGTTCGTTCGCGAACGAGCCGGTCACGCTCACCCTGGAGAAGACCGGCCCCGGTGATGTGACCGCCGCCGATATCCAGTCCACGAGCGAGGTCGAGGTCGTGAACCCCGAGGCCAAGATCGGCACGCTCGAGCCGGAGGCGTCCCTCTGGATGGAGCTCACGGTCGAGACCGGCCGCGGCTTCACCTCGGGCGACAAGAAGGAAGGTCTGCCGATCGGTGTCATCCCGATCGACGCGCTGTTCTCCCCGGTCCGCCGCGTGAACTTCAGCGTCGAGAACACCCGCGTTGGCCAGGTCACCGACTACGACCGGCTCATCCTCGAGGTCTGGACCGATGGGACGACCCCGCCCGACGAGGCCGTCGCGCAAGGCTCGCAGATCCTCATCCAGCAGTTCTCGCTCTTTACCGGTCTCGCCCGGTCGCAGGCCGCGCTCGCACCGGCGCCGCGTACGAACGGCAGCACGCTGCCGTCGGCCATCGCGGACATGCCGATCGAGGACCTCGACCTGCCGCAGCGCGCGTTCAACTCGCTCAAGCGGCACGGCATCACCAAGGTCGGACAGCTCCTCCAGACCCCCGACGAGGAGCTCCTCCGCATGCGCAACTTCGGCAAGAAGTCACTCGACGAGATCAAGGAGCGCCTCGCGGCGCGCGGCCTCATCGAGGCCCCGGAGCCGAGCGAAGCGTCCGCCGACGACTCGATCGAAGACTCGCAGACCGATGACCAGGACGAGACCGACGAGACCGACGAGACCGGTGACGAGGCCTCCGGTGACGGCACCGTCGCCAAGGACGAGGAGCGCTAGCACATGCCGCATCAGGTCCATCAGCGGAAGTTCGGCCGCCAGACTGGGCACCGGAAGTCGTTGTTCCGGAACCTCACCGTGGCCGTGCTCCGCTACGAGTCGGTGAAGACCACTGAGGCGAAGGCCAAGGAGGTCCGCAAGTTCGTCGACGGGATGATCATCCTCGGGAAGAACGGGTCGCTGGTCGCGCGCCGCAAGGCGATCGCCTGGCTCCCGGAGAAGGCCATCGTTGACAAGCTGTTCACGGACCTCGCGACCCGCTACGCGGAGCGGCCGTCGGGCTTCACCCGCACGACCCGTCTGCCGCGCCGGGTCGGCGACAGCGCGCCGATGATGCTCATCGAGCTCATGCCGGGCGTCGATGAGACCGCCGAGCCGATGGCCGAGGCGAAGCCGCGCCGCCGTCTCGCGCTCCCGCGCCGAAAGTCGACCACCAAGGCGGAGGGCGACGCGCCGGCCGCAAAGAAGACGACGAAGAAGACGACGGCAGCGAAGAAGACCGTGAAAGCGAAGGCCTAACGAACTATCGGGCACGTGTCGCCTATGACGGGACCGCGTTCGCGGGGTTCCAGATCCAGGACGGCGCGCGAACGGTGCAGGGCGAGCTGGAACGGGCGCTCGCGACGGTCTGCGACGAGCCGGTGCGTATCGCCGGTGCGGGACGGACGGACGCGGGGGTCCACGCGCTCGGGCAGGTCATGAGCTTCCGAACGGCGAGCGTGCTGGACGGGGCAAAGATGGGACGGGGGGTAAACGCCCTCCTTCCCGGGGACATCGCGGTCTCGGCGCTCGAGACGTGCGGGGACGAGTTCCACGCACGATTCTCGGCAACGGGTCGCACATATGAATATCGGCTTCGGGTCGGATCGGCTCGCGATCCGCTCGAGCGCTGGGCGTATCACCATCCGGCCGAGCTTCGGCTGGATGCGCTGCGCGAGGCGAGTGCAGCACTGATCGGGCGGCGGGATTTCGCGGCCTTCGCGAGCGGCGAGGGCCCCCGCAATGGAACGGTCCGGACAGTGCGGCGGGCGGAGTGGTCAAAAGACGGCGATCTGCTCCGGTTCGAGATCGAAGCCGACGCGTTCCTCCGGGGTATGGTCCGCGCGATCGTGGGGACCCTGCTCTGGGTGGGGCGTGGCAAGATCGGCGTCGAGCGGTTCGGCGAGATCGTGCGGTCGGAAGATCGTGCGGTGGCCGGGCCGAGCGCGCCGGCGCGAGGACTCTGTCTGGTGAACGTGGCGTACGACGCGGAACGAGAAAGACCGAGGCGAGGGACAAATGCCGACGACAACGATCAGTAACAGGACCAGAAGCGCGAAGGCGAGCGAGATCGAGCGGCACTGGCGCGTCGTTGACGCCGAAGGTGCGGTGCTCGGCCGCCTGGCCACGCAGGTCGCGGCGACCCTCCGTGGAAAGCACAAGGCGACGTTCACGCCGAGCCTCGACACCGGCGACCCTGTGGTCATCGTGAACGCCGCGAAGATCAAGGTCACCGGCAAGAAGCTGAGCGACAAGATGTACGTGCGTCACTCCGGCTACCCGGGTGGCTTCAAGGCAGAGACGCTCGAGCGGCTGCTGTCGCGGCGGCCGGAAGAGGTCGTGCGCCGCGCGGTCCGCGGGATGCTCCCGCAGAACCGTCTTGGCGAGCAGATGTCACGCAAGCTCTTCGTGTACGCGGGTCCCGAGCACCCGCACCAGGCGCAGAAGCCGGAGATCCTTGCGATGGAGAAGCGCTCATGAAAGCTCTGCCGTACTTCCAGGGGACAGGAAGCCGCAAGACGAGCGTCGCCAGGGTCCGTCTCGTGCCCGGCGAGGGCACCGTCATCGTGAACGGCAAGGCGCTCGAGGAGTACTTCGGCCGCGATGGCTACTCCGAGCTCGCGGTCGCTCCATTCACGGTCACCAGCACGGTCCGGCGGTTCAATGCCATGGTGAAGGTCCAAGGTGGCGGCGAGTCGGGTCAGCTCGGTGCGATCCGCCACGCGATCTCGCGGGCGCTCCTGCAGGTGGATCCCGAGCACCGCGCCGTCCTTCGGAAGGCCGGGCTGCTCACGCGCGATCCGCGCGCCAAGGAGCGGAAGAAGCCAGGTCTGAAGCGGGCGCGCAAGGCGCCGCAGTTCACCAAGCGCTAGCGGGGGCTCCCCGGCACCATGTCGGGAGCGCACACTTAGCAGGGTGACTGCCACCCAGGACTTCAATTACAAGATCGCGCTGGCCTCAGGCCTGCGCGAGCTGCAGGCTGGCAAGCTCGCCAAAGCCGAGCAGCAGTTCCAGTACCTGACCGACAAGTTCCCGACCGCCGCGGGCGGCTACCGGGGCCGCGCGAAGGTCCGCCTGGAGCAGGCCGATCGCCCGGGTGCGCTTGCCGTGCTTCGTGATGGCGCCGCGAAGCTCGCGAAAGCCGGTGAGCACGCCGGCGTCGTAGCACTGCTCACGGAGGCGCTCTCGCTCGATCCGGTCGACCTCGCGGCGCACCGTAGGCTCGCCGCAGCCCACGCCCTCGCCGGCGAGATGGCTGCGGCGATCGCCGAGTATGTGCGCTACGCACACGCGATCTCCGCCACGGATACCGCGACCGCCCAGCGCGAGACGCGCTACGGCCTCGACTCGCTCGGGCCGCAGCCCGGACTCGTCGCGCTCGCGCGCGAGGTCGGCCTGGACGCCGACATGCTCGCCGCTCCGCCACCGCAGGCCGCACCGCGCACCGCTGCCGCCGCACCGCTGCCGCCCGGTGCGATCCCCGGCCTCCCGCGTCGTGAGCCCAGGGATGAGGACGCACCGACCTCGGTCGATCCGCGCGCCGCGCTGCTCGACTCACTGGGCACCGCGATCCCCGCAGCAGTGGAACAGGCAGCCCCCGCGTGGTCGCTGTCGCCGCAGGTCCCGCAGCGAACGCGCGTACCCGAGCTGCCGCTCGATGAGAACGAGGATCCGCTCGCGGCAGACGCGCTCGCAGCCCAATACATCGCCGCGAAGGATCCGCGCGCGGCGCAGGCCGCGCTCGTCGCCGCACGGCACTTCATCGCGGACGGACGCACCAATGCCGCCTCCGACCTCCTGCTCCAGCTCATCGCGTCGGGCCTCGCCGACCATCAGGCCCAACGCCTCCTGGTCGACGTCGTGAGCTCCATCGGGAAGCGCGATGTCGCACGCGCGAAGTGCGCGCTCCTCGCCGAGGCGCTTCGCCTCGACGGGCAGAACGAGCTGGCGGTGGAAGTCGAGCGGCTCGCGCAGGCGGTCTGATGGAGCCGTTCATCGCGGCGGTCCGGGGGCTGCTCAACGGCGGTACGTTCGGCTGGAACAACGTCCTCGACATCGCGATCGTCTTCGTCTTCGTCTACTACCTGCTCGTCCTGATCCGCGGCACGCGCGCGGTGCAGCTCCTTCTCGGCGTACTCGTGCTCGTGGTCATCTACGGCCTCGCGGTGCTGCTGCAGCTCACCCTCACGAAGCTGGTCCTGCAGGCGGGCCTCGCCGTGGCCGCCTTCGCGATCGTCATCGTCTTCCAGCCTGAGCTCCGCCGCGCGCTCGGACAGATCGGCCAGCTCGGACCGCTGAACCGGCTGCTCGCACCGACCGACGACGAGGCGGTCGACCGGATGGTCGACGAGCTCACTCGCGCGGCGCTCCTGATCAGCGGCGCGCACCACGGCGCGCTCATCGTCATCGAGCGTGGCACGGGCCTGCAGGACTACACCGAGACGGGCGTGCCGGTGAACGGGAAGCTCTCGGCCGAGCTGCTCGCATCCATCTTCATGGTCCGCTCGCCGCTTCACGACGGGGCCGTGATCGTCCGCGGCCCGCAGATCCTTGCCGCGGCGTGCCTGCTCCCGCTGGAGGACACCCAGGAGCGCACGTCGCACCGGTACGGGATGCGCCATCGGGCCGCGCTCTCGATCAGCTCGCAGACCGACGCGATCGTGGTCGTCGTGTCCGAGGAGACGCAGGCGATCTCGATCGCGAGCAGCGGCCGGATCATCGGCGGGCTCGACGAGGAGCGCCTCCGCCGGGTGTTGAACTCGCTTCTCCGGAGCCGGATCCAGCCCCTGCCGTTCCGCACCAAGGCCTCCTGAGCGTGCGCAGGAGCGGCCTGCGCCGGCTCGACCTCCGCCGAGCGATCGTGAACGACTTTCCGCTGAAGGCTGCCGCACTCGCGATCTCGCTGCTCGCCTTCGTCGCAGTGGCCGAGAGCACGCCCGAGGAGGCCACGGAGACGTACAAGGTGGCGCTCGAGCGGCCCGAGGTGCCCCCCGGGTACGTCCTGCGGGGGACGCTCGGCGAGGTCACGGTGAAGCTGCGCGGCCCCGCGCCTGCGGTCGCGAAGCTCGTGCCGTCGGATCTTCACCCGACGCTGGATCTCACGTCCGCCGACTTCACGCGCAACGACGCGCAGGACGTCCCGGTCCGCGTGCCGTTGAACGATTCCATCGTCGCTCAGGCCGATCCAGTGGCGATCACGGTCCGCATCGAAAAGGTCGTCGCACGATCGTTCACGGTCCAGGTGCGCTTCGCGAACGATCCACCGACGGGTTTCATGCCCGGCACGCCCACCTTCTCGACCTCCGAGGTGCGGGTGACCGGCGCGCAAAGTCTGGTCGCGACCGTCGCCGCCGTGTTCGCGACCATCCGCTTCGGCGATACCCCCATCGACATCTCGACGAGCGCTGCGATCCTCCCGGTCGATGCCGCCGGCACGACCGTTGAGGGTGTGCAGGCGGATCCGCAGTCCGTGCAGGTGAGCGTGCTGATCCTCTCGACGTCCAGTACCCGCACCGTGCCGGTGCTCTGGAATCTGCGCGGTTCTGTCGCAGCCGGTTTCTGGATCTCGCGGGTGACGACGGATCCCGTCGCCATGCAGGTGCAGGGCGCGCCGGCCGCCCTCGCGGCGATCGACCGCCTCGATACCGCGCCGATCGACGTGAGCGGTCTGAACGCGAACCGCTCGTTCCGGGTCCCGTTCGTCCTTCCTGCGGGGATCACGCTTCTGCAGCCGACCGACGCGACCGTCGGCGTGACGGTGGTGCCGCTGAGTGGGACCCGACCGTTCCCGCAGGTCGCCATCACCGCGACGGGCCTGGGTGCCGGCCTGGCGGCCGATACCGACCCGCGGAGCGTCGACGTCGTGGTCGCCGGCCCGCTCGCGACGCTCGCGGCCCTCGCGCCGGACGCCGTGAGCGCGACCGTGGACGCCTCCGGACGGAGCGCCGGCAGTGGTCCGGCCGACGTCGTGCTGAGGCTGCCTGCGGGGGTCACCGTCATCTCGCAGCAGCCGGTCCGCGTGACCCTCACGATTAGGCCGCGATGAGAGAGCTGAGACGGCTGAGGTGGCGATGACGCGCCTCTTCGGTACCGACGGCGTGCGCGGGGTCGCGAACCTCGACCTGACGCCGGAGCTTGCGCTACGGCTGGGCCGCGCCGCGGGAGCAGTGCTCGGCACGCAGGGCCACGAGGTGATCATCGGCCGCGACACCCGTCGCTCCGGCCGGATGCTCGAAAGCGCTCTCGCGGCCGGGTTGTGCTCGGTCGGCATGAACGTTCGCCTGACCGGCCACATCCCGACGCCAGGTCTGGCATATCTGGCGCGGACCGAGAACGTCGTGGCGGGCGCGGTGATCAGCGCGTCGCACAACCCGGCGCCCGACAACGGCATCAAGTTCTTCGATCACGCGGGCCTCAAGCTGCCCGACGCGACCGAGGACCGGATCGAGCAGGCGATGGCCGACGACAGCGCGCTGCCG
>JBBQHN010000086.1:0-8215 GCA_038324015.1 Candidatus Limnocylindria bacterium
GTGGACTCGGCTGGATTCGAACCAGCGACCCCTCGGATGTGAACCGAGTGCTCTAACCGCTGAGCCACGAGTCCGTCGCGGTGTGGTCTCAAGTCTAGGGCTCGGACGCACCCGTTCGGGGGAAGTCTGGTGCTTCTCACCCGATCGGGCCAGGTCCGCAGACGCCGGGGCGACATCGTGGCGCGGCGAATCAAACTTGGGAGGGACCGTGGCCGCGTTGACCTTCGGGCGAGACCATGGGCGGCACCGCCGCACGGAGAAGCCGTGCGCGATGTGTCTGGCCGCCGCGCAGCCATACAGCCGGCAGCCCCGTGACACCCGGTTCGTGCCGCTCGTCGACGCGCTCAGCCCCTGGCTGCTCGCATTCGGATTCGTCCTGCCCGTGGCCATCGCTCTCGACGGCGAGGCCCGGGTCTTCTGCGCCGGCATCGCCTGCGGCATCCTGATCGGCGCCGCCTTCGCCTGGCAGCTGCACCGGCGGGACCGCCGGACCGGTCTCGCCGCGACTGCGCGGGTGCGGGCACAGATCACGGCGGAGTCCGACGCGCGGGCGAATGCGGTGGTCATGCAGTTCGAGTGGGCCGTGAACGACATCGCGACATTGCGCGCGAAGCTGGTCAGCGCCGAGCTCGAGGCCCGCGAACATGCGCAGCACGCGTTCGCGGCCGAGCGCGACGTCCGACGCCTCGAGCGCAACGCCCGCCTTCGCGATCGCCGGCTCGCCGTCAAGCTCGTCAGGAATGGGGGCAGCCAGCCGCCGGCGGGCGTGCTCGCGGTCCCGGACGCCGAGGCGGTCGATCTCACGTGCGCGCTGAACGACTCGGGGCCTCTCGCGTGGCTCGATCTCTCAACGGACGATCCGGACAAGAGTCCCGCGCGGGTCCGTGTCTTCGAGCGCGGTGGCAACGTCATCTGTGTGAGCGATCCCGCGGTGCATGGCGTCGCGCACGAGGGCGCGCCGCGCAGCGCATCGCTGCGGCTGCCCCTGCCACCTGATCTCGCAAGCGCGGCGCGGCGCGGCTCGTTCGAGGAGTACCACTTCGAGGCGCTCGTCGCCCACCGCTGGGTCGGTGTCCGGCTCCACTGGGCGCGCCTGGCCATGATGCGCGACAAGCGCGGGCGGGTGTACCGCCGCGCCTAGGCCCGGCTAGGGCAGCAGCGCGTTGACGGCGAGGTCGCTGATCACGAGCAGCGTGACCATGATCGCGACGACCACGCCGATCCTGCGGAAGTCCTTCACCACGAACGATCGCTCGCGCTCGGCCTCACGCAGCAGGATGGGCGTGGGCTCACCGATGGCTCGCGGCGCGCCCGAGCGCACCGGCGCACCGGCACGGCCGGACCGCCGCGCGGTGGCGCTGGTCGTCGTGGTCACCGGGCGGTCGTGTGCCGCCGGGCGCGCGCTCGTCGCGGTCGTTGTGCGCCGCTCACGGGCCGCCCGTCGCTGCTCTCGCTTCGGCATAGGGAGCTAAGGATACCGGAACGGCTACTGTTTTTGCCGCATGCCGCTCGATGCGTCCGCGCTCTCCATCGGCGTCGGCCTGTCGTTCGCCGCGGTCGCTGTCCTCGCGGTCTGGCTCGCGCTCCTCCAGCGATCGGAAGCCGGTCTGCGGCGCCGGCTCCGGGGCATGCTCGATGAGAGCGGCACGACCGGCCTGGATGAGGTCCTCGCGGACCAGGCCGCGCGCATCGACGCCCTCGCGGCGCGCGCCGACGGCCAGGACACCCTCCAGCGCCAGCTGCAGACGGCCAACCGGCTCGCGCTCCAACGCGTCGGGGTCATCCGATTCAATCCATTCCAGGATCGCGGTGGCGAGCAGTCGTTCGCGATCGCGTTGCTCGACCACGCCGGCACGGGGATCGTCGTTTCAAGCCTCCACGGCCGCACCGAGACGCGGCTCTTCGCGAAGCAGATCACCGACGGGAAGTCGGCCATCACGCTGTCGGACGAGGAGCAGCAGGCCATCCGCGCGGCCCTCGGATGACGATCAATGGCGTCGCGAACGCGATCGCGATCCTCAATCCGGAGGCCGGGCATGGCAGGGGCCGCAAGCTCGCGACCGAGCTGGCGAAGACCTTCCGCGACGCGGGACTGAAGATCGAGGTCCTCGTGACACCCGCGCCGGCGGAGGCCGCGCGCCTCGCCGCCGAGGCGGCCGACGATGGCTACGCGACGGTCATCGCGGCCGGCGGCGACGGCACCGCGAACGAGATCGCGAACGGGCTGGTCGGCACCACGACCGCGCTCGCGCTCTACCCGCTCGGAACCGGCAACGACCTCGCGCGTGGGCTCGGCTACCCGAAGCGCCTGCGCGACGTGCCGGCGTTCCTCGCCACCGCGCGCCGGCGCGTCATCGATGTCGGCGAGCTCAATGGCCGCGTCTTCGTGAACGCCGCCGGGGTCGGCATCGACGGCGTCGTCGTCGAGGGCGTCAAGGGGAGCTCGCGCTTCGTCGGCTCGACCCTCGGCTACTTCGCGGGCGCGCTGGGCGCGATCGCGTTGTACCGGCCGCTGCCGATGCGCATCACCATCGACGGTGAGACGCGCACCGGACGCCACCTCATCGTCGTTGCGTCCAACGGCCGCTATTTCGGCGGGGGGATGCAGCCGGCGCCGAAGTCCGCACTCGACGATGGGTGGCTCGACATCACGATCGCCGGCGAGATCGAGCGGCTCGCCACGCTCGGCGCTCTCGCTCGCCTCTACCGCGGCACCCATCACAACGGCACGACCATCCAGGCCATCCGTGCGCGCACGGTCGAGATCGCGCTCGAGAAGCGGGCCGCGATCGAGATCGACGGCGAGGTGATCCACGCGAGCGAGGTCTCGATCAAGATCCGCCCTGGTGCGCTCGCGGTCCTGACCGCATGACCGATCTGCGGCGCCGGGTCCCGTCGGTGGACGCCGTCGTGCGCGCGGTCGACGTCGACGCGGGCGCGCGGAGGCGGCTTGTCGCAGCGGTGCGCGAGGTCCTGGCTGAGGCACGGGCCGGTGATGCCGAGCCGCTCGAGGCCGCGGCGTACGCACGCCTCGCGCGCGAGCGGCTCGCGAAACGCGACGCGCCCACGCTGCGGCGCGTGATCAACGCAACGGGAGTCGTGCTGCACACGAACCTCGGTCGCGCGCCGCTTGCCGATGTGGCGCTGGAGGCGATCCGTGACGCCAGCGGCACGGTGACGGTGGAGTACGACCTCGAGCGCGGTGCGCGCGGCGAGCGCCATGGTCACGCGGCGCGCCTCCTCGCTGAGGTGACCGGCGCCGAAGACGCGGTCGTCGCGAACAACGGCGCCGCGGCGGTGCTGCTCGCCCTCGCTGCGCTCGCGGGCAAGGGCGAGGTCATCGTGGCGCGTGGCGAGCTGGTGGAGATCGGCGGCGGTTTCCGGATCCCCGACGTGCTCGTCCGTTCCGGTGCCAAGCTTGTCGAGGTCGGCACCACGAACCGCACCTATGTGCGTGACTATGCGAATGCCATCACCGCGAAGACCGCCGCGATCCTGCGGGTGCACGCGAGCAACTTCGCCCTCCGGGGCTTCGTCGCAAAGGCGGCCTCGCCGGACCTCGCGAAGCTCGCGCACGAACGCGGCATCGCGTTCATCCACGACCTCGGGAGCGGGACGCTTCTCGACACCGCGCGGCACGGTCTCGGACGCGAGGAGACGGTGCAGGAGGCCATCGCCGACGGGGCCGACGTCGTGACGTTCAGCGGCGACAAGCTGCTCGGCGGGCCGCAGGCCGGGATCGCCGCCGGTCGAGCGGACGCGATCGCGAAGCTCCGCACGCATCCGTTGATGCGCGCCCTCCGGCCGGACAAGCTCACCATCGCCGCGCTCGTCGCCACCGTCGCGACGTATCGGGACGGCACGGCGCTCGAGACGCTCCCGGTCTGGCGCATGATCGCCGAGACCCAGACCGGTCTTGCCAGGCGGGCGAAGGCGTTCGCCGCACGGCTCGCCGCGGCCGAGATCGAGGCGCGCGTCATTGAGACGACGTCGACCGTCGGGGGTGGCTCGCTTCCCGAGGAGACCCAGCCATCGCGTGGGGTCGCGCTGTCTGCGGCATCTGCCGCCCGCGCCGTCGGCGCGCTGCGCAAGGCCGACCCTCCAGTGATCGCGCGCATCGTCGATGATCGCGTCGTGCTCGATCTGCGCAGCGTGTTGCCGGAGCAAGATGAGCTTCTGGCGGCCTCCGTCATCAGCGCAATGCGTACCCTAGAAGTGAGAAATTAGGTAGAAGGCGGCATGAGATGACGACAGAGCTTCGCACCATCGCGACCGACGGGGCGCCGAAGGCGATCGGTCCGTACAGCCAGGCCATCGCGGCAGGGGACCTGCTGTTCTGCGCCGGCCAAGTGGCGCTCGAGCCCGCGAGCGGCGACAGCGTGACCGGCGACGTCCGGGCGCAGACCGAGCGGGTGCTCGACAACCTCAGCGCCGTGCTCACGGCGGGCGGCTCGGACCTGCAGCACGTCGTGAAGACGACGGTGTACCTGGTGGACTTCAGCGACTTCGCGGCGATGAACGAGGTCTACGCGAAGCATTTCGGCGACCACCGGCCTGCGCGGGCGACCGTCGGTGTCTCGGCGCTCCCGAAGGGCCTCCGGGTCGAGATCGAATGCGTCGCGATCCGCGCGCGGTAAGCGACCCTGATCACGGGTCGCCGCTGCCCCTCCGGGCCACGACCATCGTGCTCGGCTCCTGGATCGGCGTGCTCGTGATCCTCGCCTTTGTCGTCGTGCCGATGCTGTTCGCGCTCTGCGGACCGACGCCCGGCATCCAGTGACCGGCGACGCGCCGATCCGGGTCATCGGGACCGCCGGACACGTCGATCACGGCAAGTCGACCCTGATCCGCGCGCTCACCGGCATCGACCCCGACCGCCTGCGAGAAGAGCAGGAGCGCGGCATGACCATCGATCTCGGCTTCGCCTGGCTGACGCTGCCCGGCGGAGCGGACGTGGGCATCGTCGACGTGCCCGGGCATCAGGACTTCATCCGGAACATGCTCGCGGGCGTCGGCGGCATTGATGCGGTCGTGCTCGTCATCGCCGCTGACGAGGGCGTGATGCCACAGACGCGGGAGCACCTCGCGATCCTCGAGCTCCTCGGGGTCGATCGCGGGGTCGTCGCCCTCACCAAGCGCGATCTCGTCGATGACGAATGGGCCGCGCTCGCTCGGGACGAGGTGCGCCGGTCCTTGGCCGGCACCCCGTTGGCCGGCGCGCCGATCGTGGACGTGTCGGCGACGACACGACGTGGCCTCGACCAGCTGCTCGACGCGATCGAAGTGGTGCTCGGAGCCGCCCCGGCGCGGCGGGACCTCGCCCGCCCGCGCCTGCCGATCGATCGCGCGTTCACGATGACCGGCTTCGGGACGGTCGTCACCGGGACCCTGACCGACGGCACATTTCGGTCGGGAGACGAGGTGGAGGTCGTGCCAGGCGGCCTCCGCGGACGCATCCGCGGCCTGCAGACCCACCGCACGCCGATCGATGAGGCGAGGCCGGGCTCGCGTGTCGCGGCGAACCTCAGTGGCATCGCCCGTGAGGCGCTCGATCGCGGCATGGTCCTCGTGCGGCCCGGAACGTTGACGGCCACGTCGGTGATCGGTACGCGGATCTTTGTCCTCGCTGGCGTGAGCGGGCCGTTGGAGCATGGCGACACGGTCCGTGTCCACGTCGGCACCGCGGAGACGATCGCGCGTGTCTCGATCCTCGAAGGGGACGCGATCGTGTCGGGCAGCACCGGTTGGACGCAGCTCCGGCTAGCGACGCCCGTCGCCGTCGCAGTCGGCGACCGTCTGGTCCTGCGCCGGCCATCGCCGTCGGAGACCATCGGCGGCGGTGCGATCGCGGATGTCTCGGGCGAGCGCGCCCGCACCCGCGCAGACGCGGTCGCCGGTCTCGAGCGGCGAAGCGCGCCATCTCCCGAGGACCGGCTCCTCGCGTCGTTCGATGTGCCGCGCTCGCCGGCCGAAGCGGGGGAGCGCAGCGGCCTCGACGCATCCGCACGCGACGCTGCCTACGCGCGGCTCATCGCGGACGGCCGCGCGGTCGCGCTCGCGGACGCGGCGGTGTCGCGCGACGTGTACGAGGCGTTAGCGACGCGCGTCGAACGGAGCCTCGCGATGGCCCACCGGAAGGCGCCGCTCCGTCCCGGCGTATCGCGCGAGGAGATCCGGAGCGCGCTCGAGCTCGCGCCAAAGCGCTACGGCGCGCTCATCGCGCGGCTCGTGAGCGACGGGCGGATCGCGGAGCGCGGGACCGCGCTTGCCTTACCGGCACACCGTCCGGCGCTGAGTGCCGAGCACGAGGCGATCTGGTCGAAGGCGCGCGATGCGCTCGCACGTGAGCCGCTGCAGCCGCCAAGCGTGTCTGCCCTGCAGAAGGATCATGGCGTGGACGTCGAGCTGCTGATGGCGCTCGCCGAGCGTGGAGACGTTGTGCGTGTCGGATCCGACGGGGTCTTCCTCCCGGATGCGGTCGAGCGATTCGGGTCATCGATCATCGAGGCCCTCGCAAGCGGGCCGGTCACGGTCGCGAAGGCGCGCGACCTCACCGGATCGAGCCGGAAGCACGTCCTTCCGTTGCTACAATTCCTCGACGATCACGGACTCACGCGACGCGTGGGCGACGATCGCGTCTTGATCAACGACCGAGCCACGAGCGAGCTGGAGCTCCGCCGCGTCGTCCGCCGGCAGCGCGATCAGCAGTAGGGGAGAAGGCATGAAGTTCCGCGCCATTCGCACGACCGAGGCCGCCGCCTCGAGCGACGTGACCATCGTCCCGCTGTTCGACGACAAGCAGGCCCCGAAGTCGCTCGCCCGCGCGAAGCGCGCCATCGTCGAGCGCCTTGGCGCCGAGCGCGGAGCGGCGAGCCTCTACCACGTGCTCACGCACATCGGCGGCGAAAAGGATGGCCGCATCGTGGTCGTCGGCGCCGGGAAGAAGCGCGAGTACGACGCCGAGCGTGCGCGGAACATCGCGAGCGCGGGCATCAAGTCACTGTGGAAGACCGACGCGAGAACGGTCGCGATCCACCTCGATACGACGGCGATCGGCGGCACGCGGGCCGCGCAGGCCGCGGTCGAGGGCGTGCACTTCGCGATGTTCCGGCCCGAGGCGCACCGCAGCCGGCCGGAGGAGCGGCGGCTCCCGCCGCTCACGACGGTGAGCCTCCTGGTCGACGGCGACATGCGCGACGCGCTGAAGCGCGGCGACGCGGTCGGCCGCGCCGTGAACTTCGCGCGGCGCCTTGCGAATGAGCCGGCGAACAAGATGACGCCGACGCTCATCGCCGAGGAGGCCCGCGCGGTCGCGAAGGATGCCGACCTCGAGATCGAGGTCCTCGACCGTAAGCGTTGCGAGAAGCTCGGGATGGGGAGCTACCTCTCCGTCGCGCAGGGAAGCCACCAGCCGCCGCAATTCATCGTGCTTCGCTACAAGGGCCGTGGCGGCGCGGGCTATGACCTCGCTCTCGTAGGGAAGGGCATCACGTTCGACTCGGGTGGCATCTCGATCAAGCCCGCGGAGGGCATGCACCACATGAAGGCCGACATGACCGGCGCCGCGTCGGTCATCGCAGCCATCGGCGCGATCGGGAAGCTCAAGCCGAAAGTCAACGTCATCGCGGTCGCGCCGTGCACCGAGAACCTTCCGGGAGGCGGCGCGACGAAGCCGGGTGACGTCTTCACCAGCATGAGCGGGAAGACCGTCGAGGTCATGAACACCGACGCCGAGGGTCGCCTGGTCCTCATTGACGGCATCACCTACGTCCAGCGGGAAGGCGCGACGCGCGTCGTGGACGTCGCAACGCTCACCGGCTCTATCTCGATCGGGCTTGGTGCGTACTTCAGCGGGCTGTTCGGGAAGCCGGACTCGTTCGTCGCCCTGGTCCGGCAGATCGGTGCCGAGGCCGGAGACCGGCTCTGGCCGATGCCGCTCACCGATGAGTACCGCAACGACATCAAGAGCGAGATCGCCGACATCACCAATAGCGCCGGCCGCGAGGGCGGCGCGGTGAAGGCAGCGGCATTCCTCGACGCCGTGGTCGAGGCGGGGACCGAGTGGGCCCACCTGGACATCGCCGGGACCTACTGGAGCGACAAAGACCGGTCGCACGCGCCGAAGGGACCGCAAGGGCCGGCGGTCCGCACGCTGATCGCGCTCGCGGAGCGCTTCGCCCGAACCTAGGATAGAACGGATGAGCGAATCCGTTCT
>JBBQHN010000087.1:0-7939 GCA_038324015.1 Candidatus Limnocylindria bacterium
GTCGAACCTCACCATGCGGATGGGGATGCGCCGCTTCACGCGGCTGACCAATGGATTTAGCAAGAAGCTCCAGAACCACGAAAACGCCGTGGCTCTTCACTTCATGTACTACAACTTTTGCCGTGTCCACCAGACGATCAAGACGACCCCTGCCATCGCGGCAGGTGTGGCCGATCACGTTTGGTCAATCGAGGAGGTCTGTGGTCTCCTGGAGCGACCCACGCTCAGCCTCGTCCCAATTGGTCGGACCGCGTAATGACCCACCACCGTCGGCCGGCGACGAATCGGATTCCGCCTCGGGCTCGATCGCGGCGGCCTCACCGGGGGCATCGCGGATGTCGTACCGCCGCAGCGGGCCGAGCGCGCTCACCCCGACGGACAAGAGACCGAGCGCGCCGGCGGCCGCGAATGCCGCGGACGTCGAGTAGACAGCAGCGATCGTGGACAGGAACGCGGGTGATGCCGTGTTGCTGATCAGGATGAGCGTACGGAACGCGCCGTTCACGCGGCCGCGGAGCCGGGCGGGCACCTCGCGCTGGCGGGGAATGAACGCGTAGACGATGTGCGCGCTCCAGGCGAGCTGCCTGCCGGTCACCGCGAGCACGACGGTCTGCCAGCTGCGCGCGAGCGCCGCCGCTGCGCTGGCAAGCGCGGCGAAGGTGACGGTGTAGAGCATCGTCTGACCGAGCGGCCGGCCGCGAGCGACACGTGGCGCGAATGCCGAGCCGAAGATCTGGATCCGGCCCGTGAATGACAGGGCGAGGCCGATCGTCACCGCATCCAGCCGGTACTCCTCGCGGAGCACGAAGAGGAGCAGCGTGTTCAGGCCCTGGCTGCCGAGGTTAGTGATGAACATCAGTACGAAGAGGGCGCGCAGCATCGTGTTCCGCCAGACGAAGACGAAGCCCTCGCCAACCTCGCTCTTCAGATTTTCGACCGTGAGGGGCGCGATGGTGGCCCGATCGACGTCGTTGAGCGGCGGCATGCGCAGGAACACGACGAGGGACGGGACGAACAGGAACGCGGACAGCCAGAGCGCGTTCGCCGAGCCATAGGGGCTGCCGAACGCGAGCGCGCCGACGGCAACACCGCCCAGGGCCGGACCGACGATGCGAGCGACGCGATCGGCGGTCAGGTAGGTGGCGTTCGCCGAGGTGAGCTCGTCCGGTTCCACCAGCGCGGGGACGATGCTGAAGTCGGCGGTGATGCCCCACACAACTTCGAGCGTCCCGAGAACGAAGGTGAGCGCGTAGAGGAGTCCGAGCGAGAAGAAGCCAAGGTCGACCGAGATGGGGATGAATGCCGTCACGATGAAGCTGAGCACCGTCGTGATCGCGAGGAGCCGGCGCTTCTCAGACCGGTCGATGAGCGCGCCCGCGAACGCACCGAAGAGCACATACGGGACCGTCTCGATGACCCGCAGGGTCGCGGCCGCGCCGATGTCGTGCGTGACGTCGAGCACGAGGAGGGGGAGCGCGAGGCGCTGGACCTCGTCGCCGATCGAGCCGGAGGTCACGGTCGCGGTGAAGAGGGCGAACCATTTGTGTCGCAGCGGGCCAGATCGCATGGTGGGACGATAGTGAGGAATGACGCGTGTCGTGTTCCTCTGTGGCCACAACTCCGCGCGCTCGCAGATGGCCGAGGGATTCCTGCGCGCGTACGGCGGTGACCGATTCCTGGCAGAGAGCGCCGGCACCGTGGCGACCGAGCTGCATCCGCTCGCTGTGCGCGTGATGTTCGAGATCGGTATCGACATCTCGGCCCAGCGGAGCACATCGGTCGACGAGATCACCGGTCTCGTCGATGTCTGTGTCACGGTGTGCGATGCGCGCTGTCCGATCCCGCCGGGCGCGGCGCTGCAGCTCCGGTGGCAGTTCGCGGACCCTGCGCTCGCCCGCGGCACCGAGGAGGAGCGGCTCGCGGCGTTCCGCGTCGTGCGGGACGGGATCGGCGGGCGTGTTGGCGCGCTCGTTAGGCGCCTGGATCGAGCATGAAGCGCCGCTGGCACGGCCTGTGCGACGAAGCCATCTGACACGGAAGAAATTCCGCAAATGGAGGCGCTCGATGAACCCACAAGGACCCCTTCCCCCGAGGCCAGGCGAGCATCTGCCGCCGTCGTCCGAGCAGGGGAAGCAGGGCAATCAACCCATCGATCAACCGCTCCAGCCGCAGCCGAAGCCACAGGCTGAACCGCCCAAGACGATGTAGCTAGTTCAAGCCTGAGGCGTTGATGAGGCCTTGGAGCAGCGCGAGGATCGCGATCCCGGCGATGACCGACGTCGCGATGAGCGCAGCGAGTGCCGCGAGGGTGAGCAGGATCGTCTGACGTGTCGCGACCCGCGGGTCGAGCCGTTTCTCGAGGACGCCGTAGCCGACCGAGGCCAATTGGATCGCGGCGCGCGCGAGGACGAATGCCCCGGCAGCGATGCCGGCACCCACGACGAACCAGATGAGGACCGCCGTCTCCACGGCTAGACGCTCGGCCAGCTAGGCTGACGAGGATGGCAGCACACGGAACGCCCTCGTCGCACAAGCCTGACCCTCAGTACCGTCAGCAGGATCATGTGATCTTCGCCGCCCTGGCGATCCCCATTTTCGTGGTCACCTTCGTGATCATCGCGCTCATCGTCACGTTCGGCACGAGGTAGCGCGTGCCGGCTACGCCGGCTGGATGTAGACCTCGTCGACGGAACACCACAGCCAATCCTCGCCGGGCTCCAGCGAGCGGACGATCGGATGTCCCGACGCTGTGGCGTGCTTGCTGGCATGCTGATTCGGAGAAGAATCGCAGCAGCGGACCGCGCCGCAGGCCAGGCACATCCGCAGGTGCACCCATGGATCACCGACCGCGAGACACTCCGCGCAGCCCTTCCCATCCGGCGTGACCGGTTTGACGAACGAGCGGTGCGAGCACCGGACGGTACGCGCATTGATGACCACCAGACAATGCTAGGCGCGCTCAGGCGACCAAACGAAGACGGAAACGCGCGCCGCCGCCGGCAGCGGGCTCGAGGGTCACCCATCCGCCGTGCTTCTCGGCGATGTCCTTCACGATGGCGAGGCCCAGACCCGATCCGGGCAGATGCCGGGCATTGCTCGCGCGCCAGAACCGGTCGAACACGTGCGGCGCGTCCTCCAGTGCCACGCCGGGACCGTGATCGCGCACGGTCACCTCACCGTCCGCGACGGCGATCTCGACGGTCCCACCGGCCGGGCTCCACTTCCCCGCGTTATCGAGCAGATTCGTCACCGCGCGGGTCACTCGCGAGCGGACCCCGCTGATGGTCGTCGGCCGGCTCGACACCGTGAACAGCACCTTCGGGTAGCGGCCACGCACGCCCGCGAGCGCTTCCTGGACGACCTCCTCCAGGGGCAGGGATTCGATCGGAAGCTCGGTCTCCTCATCGCGCGCGAGATCGATGAGATCGGCGACGAGCGTGGACATCCGCTCGGTCTGCGCGACGAGGTCTCGCATGACCTGGCCACGCTCGGCTTCATCGGTGGGCTGCCCCCGCGCGAGCATCTCGAGATTCGTGCGGAGGCTCGTGAGCGGTGTGCGCAGCTCGTGCGACGCGTCGGCGACGAGCTGGCGCTGCTGCCGGAGGGAGAGCTCCAGCGCCATGAGCATCTCGTTGAAGCTCCCGGCAAGGCGGCTGAGCTCATCCGTCCCTGACGCTGCGACGCGGCGTGAAAGGTCGCGGGTCCTCGAGACCTCTCCGATGACCGTCGTGAGGCGTACGACCGGCGCGAGCGCGGCCTTCGCGACGATCGCCCCCAGCCCGGACGCGAGCAGGACGCCGCCGAGTGCCACGAGGAGGAGCCGGTTGCGAGCTTCTGCCAGCACGGCGTCCATGTCCTCGACCGAGCGGGTGACCTCGAGCGCCGCGCCGTTGCCGATCGGCACCGCATAGACGCGGACGTGCGACCCGTCGGCTGCGGACGTGTCGAACCACGCCTCGCCCTTCTGGCTCGCGGCCACCTGGCGCGCGATCGGCGTCGCGAGCGACGTGTCGGCCTGGTTGAGGTCGGCGCGGATGACCTTGCCGCTTGCGTCGATGCTCTGGGCCACGATGTCGGCGCGCCCGGTGGACGTGTTGCGGTCGCCGAGCGGCGGGAAGCCGCCGCGTGACGGGCCGCCTTGCCGTGGTCCACTCTCGCGCGCGTTCAGCGACGCGGCCGACAGCGATGCATCGATCTGCGTGAGGAGCTGCTGCTGCAGCACCACGTACAGCAGCACGGAAGCTCCCACCACCGCGATGGCGACCGCGGCGGCCGCGAGAAGCGTGACCCGAAGGCGGAAGCTCACTGCTGCTCGCGCATGACGTAGCCAACGCCGCGCACGGTGTGGATGATCCGCGGTTCGCCGCCGGCCTCGAGCTTTCGGCGGAGGTAGCCGATATACACGTCGAGGGAGTTGGACTCGGGTCCGAAGTCGTAGCCCCAGACCTTGTCGAAGATCACGTCGCGGCTGAGGACCTTGGCCTGGTTCGCCATGAGCAGCTCGAGGAGCTGGTACTCCGTCCGCGACAACGGGATCTCGCGTCCGCCGCGCGCGCAGGTCATCGCATCGCGGTCGATCACGAGATCATCGAACCGGAGCTCGCCGCGCGACTGGCCGTTCGCGGGCGCGCGCCGCTCGAACGCTCGAAGTCGCGCCAGGAGCTCGTCGAGCGCGAAGGGCTTCACGAGGTAGTCGTCCGCACCGGCGTCAAGGCCGGACACGCGCTCGGAGACGGCGGCCCGCGCCGTCAGCATGAGGACGGGCACCGTATCGCCCTGTGCACGCAGACGCCGACAGACCTCGAGGCCGTCAAGACCCGGGAGACCAAGGTCGAGGACCACTGCGTCGAACGGGGTGGCCGTCACCCGCTCCAGCGCCCGGATCCCATCCGTGGCGACGGTCGGGTTGTGACCGGCGTGGCGGAGCGCCCGCTCCACCGCACCTCTGACCGACGGGTCGTCCTCGACCAGGAGGACGTTCATGGACCCATCCTACGAACGCTCGATCGGCCGGGGCCTAAGAACGCGCTAAGAAGGGCGCGAAAGCCCTGGTTTCTTAGGTCGGCCTCATGACCTGGACCCGCGCACGCGGCGTAATTGCTCCAGCACCTGAACAGGGAGAAGAAGGACCAATGAACAACGTAGAACGCGCTCTCGTCGCTACCGGACTCGCTCTCGTGGTCTCGGGCGGCGCCGCCAGCGCGGCGATCTTGTCGAACACGGCGCAGGCCTCGGTCGTCGGGCCGAACGTCCAACTCGCCGCCCAGATCGCTGGCGGTACCGCACAGCTTGCGGACAGGGGTGGGCGCGGTGGCGCCGACCTCATGACCGCCGCGGCGGCGTACATCGGCATCCCCGCCGCCGACATCAAGACCCAGCTCGCCTCGGGCAAGAGCCTGGCGGACATCGCCGTTGCCAACGGCAAGACTCGCGACGGTCTCATCTCCGCCCTCGTCGCGGCCGAGCAGCAAGAGATCGCCACCTTCGTCGACACAAAGGGCACCGCGAATCCAGGCGGTCCCGGTAAGGGCGGCCCGGGCGACATGCGCGGACTCGGCTTCGGCGCGGACCCGCTCGCGACCGCAGCGACGTTCCTCGGCACCACGACGGCCGACCTCCGGACGAAGACCGAGGCCGGTCAAACGCTCGCGCAGCTCGCGACCGCCGCTGGGAAGACTCCCGACGCGCTCATCGCGGCGATCGTGACGAACGCCAAGACCGCCATTGAGTCGGCGAAGACCGCAGGCAAGCTCACCGCCGACCAGGCAACGGCGATCGAGAACAAGCTCACCGCCATGGTCACGACGCTCGTCAACTCCACCAGGCCCGCAGGACGAGGCGGACACCGCTAACACCCGACCCCCACCTCCTTCCTTGACCCGACTGCGCCCGCCCATGAGGCGGGCGCAGTGCATTTCCGCCGATACTGTCGTCATGGCCGACACCCAGATCCGCCTCGCCGATCAGGTCGCGAACGGGACCATGAGCCAGGAGATCGCGGAACTGCTCCGCGAGACCGCACTCGCGCACCAGAGCTTCATCGTGATGGCCGTACCGCGCCTCGCCGGTAAGACGACGACGAAGCATGCGATGCTCGCTGAGCAGCGCGGCCCTGTCGTCACCCTCGGCTACGACGGTGACGACGTGACCCTGCTCGTGCCGCGAGCGAAGGATGGCTACCTCGTTGTGCCCGAGGTCAGTCGCGGCGCCTGGAGCAACGGATACGTCTGGGGAGAGCCGGTACGTCAGGCATTCGCCGGTATCGCGGCCGGCACCGCCCTCGCGACCGCGCTGCACGCGCCGGATCCGGACGAGGCGTTCGCGATCATCTGCCGTGGCTGCGGCGTGCCCGACGCGGACGCAGCTCGCATCTCGATCGTGGTGTACCTGCGGTCGCTCGGCGAATGGGAGCATCCGACGCGCCGCGTGGTGAGCACCGTCCATGAGATCCGCGGCGTGAAGGATGGAAAGCCGGATGCACGGCTGCTCTTTAGCTGGAACGAGAGGGAAGACCGTTTCGAGCGCGGCGGCTGATGCGGCGTCGCGTATCTCGGCGACGTCCGACAGAATGGTGACGTGGCGAGGCTGATCGATCGCGTCACCGCCGGTTGGGCCGATGACGGGTGGCTCCCGCCCGTCGCGAAGCTCGTGGGCTTCAAGCCCAGGTCGATCGAACGCGGCACCGCGGTGTTCGAGCTGGAAGCCGGTCCACAGCATGCGAACCCAATGGGGACGCTGCACGGCGGGATCATTTGTGATGTCGCCGACGCGGCGATGGGGATCGCGTATGCGTCGGTGCTTGGTGATGATGAGACCTTCACCACGCTCGAAATGAAGATCAATTTCCTGCGCCCGTTCTGGAGCGGAACGCTCGTCGCAACGGGGCGAGTGGTGAAGACCGGACGGACGGTCGGTATGACCGAGTGCGACGTGACCGACTCCGAAGGCCGTCTCGTGGCCCGGGCGTCGTCGACGTGCATGACCCTGCGTGGCGAGTCCGCCGCCGGACGCTAACTCCGGCCCTATTGCCTTCTCGCACCCGGCCACGCTCCAGCCGCGCTGGCCACCGTCTTGCGTATCTCATCGCCGTGAGCTTCAACGACAACGCCAACCTCGATCCGTCGCAGGTGCAGGACGACCGCGGCCGCCGGTCCGGCGGCGGCGGGTTGCTCATCGGCGGCGGAGGCATCGGCATCGTGATCCTCGTGGTGTCGCTGCTGCACGGCGTCGATCCGACGTCGATCCTGAGCGGCGTGCCGACCGGCAGCGTACCGGCGGATCCCGCCAGCCAGCAGACGATCGCCGAGTGCAAGACCGGCGCGGATGCGAACGCCCGCGCGGACTGCCGCATCGTCGGATTCGTCGACAGCGTGCAGCAGTTCTGGACGACGGAGCTCGCGAAGGTCGGCAAGACCTACACGCCGGCGCCGACCGTCCTGTTCACCGACGTCACGCAGGCCGGGTGCGGCACGGCCTCCGCGGAGATGGGCCCCTTCTACTGCCCGGTGGACCAGCGGGTGTACCTCGACCTCGCGTTCTTCCAGGAGCTGCAGACGCGCTTCGGCGCGAAGGGCGGCCCGTTCGCCGAGGGCTATGTGGTCGCGCACGAGTACGGCCATCACGTGCAGGACCTGCTCGGGACACTGTCCAGCGACTCGCGCACCGGACCGGGAAGTACGTCGGTGAAGCAGGAACTGCAGGCCGACTGCTTCGCGGGCGTCTGGGCGAAGCACGCCGCGGAGACCGGCTATCTCAAGCCACCGACGCAGACCGACATCGCGAGCGCGCTCGACGCCGCGGCGTCCGTGGGCGATGACCGGATCCAGCGCGCGAGCTCGGGCCGCGTGGCGCCGGAGAGCTGGACCCACGGATCGGCCGCGCAGCGTCAGCAGTGGTTCAGCACCGGCTATCAGACAGGCGACTACGCGAGGTGCGCGCC
>JBBQHN010000088.1:0-7875 GCA_038324015.1 Candidatus Limnocylindria bacterium
ACCGAGAGAGCGCCCGCGACCTCCGCGCGTGACCAGCCCAGCTCCTGAGTGGTGGGCAGGATGAGCACGCTGAAGGCGTAGTAGAGGACGCCCCACGACACGGTCTCGGTGAAGCCGAGGACGACCGCGAGGATCCACCCGTAGTACGGCCGCTTCACGGCCAGGAGGCTATTGGCGGACGGCGGTGAGCGCCGAAAGCGGAATGATCGTCGCGTCGCTCGTGCCGCAGCAGGTGCTCGCGGGCGAGGAGCAGTCGACACCGTCACAGCAGTCGCTGCCGCCGCCACAGACGCCAGTCTCCGGCAGCACAAGCTCGACCGCCGCAGCCCCGGCGAGATCGCCGGTGAGCGCACAGGCGATCGAGCGGACCTGCTCGTAGCCGGTCAGCATGAGGAACGTCGGCGCGCGGCCGTAGCTCTTCATCCCAACGATGAAGAAGTCCTTTTCCGGGTGGCTGAGCTCGCGGACGCCGTGCGGCGGTACGGTGCCGCAGCTGTGCACGTTCGGATCGATGAGCGGTGCGAGCGCCGGCGGCGCCTCGAGTGTGTCGTCGAGCCGCACGCGGAGCTCGCGGAGCGGTACCAGGTCCGGTCGGAAGCCGGTCGTCGCGACGATCCGGTCGAATGGGCCGACCTCATTGGTGCCATCGGAGACGAAGACGCCGTCGGCGGTCCCGCGGAGCGCCGCGATCCGGAGCACGATCTGCGTGACCGCGCCGTGGTCCACGAGATCGCGCATACGCGTCCCGAGCGCGCCGCGCGCCGGCAGCGCGTCGTTCTCGGCCCCGCCGTACTTCGCGTCGGTGAACGGACGGCGGACGATCCAGGTGATCCGCGTGTCGGGCAGCTCTGCGAGGTCGATGAGGACGTCAAACGCGGAGTGCCCGCTGCCGACGACGAGCACGCGCTTGCCCGCGTACATCGCGCGGTCGCGACCGAGCACGTCGGCGATGCCATAGTGGATCCGCGACGCGACCGCCGCCTCGCCCTGTGCGAGGACGCCGCTCGCGCCCAGCGGGTTCGGGATGCCGTAGGTGCCTGACGCGTCGATGACCGCACGCGCCAGGATCTGTTGCTCGCCTGCGGGCGTGTCGACCGTGATCGCGAATGGTGCGTCGGACCGGCCCGCGGTCTTCAGCTTGTCGAAGCCGAGGCGGGCGACGGCGCGCACCCGGTGCCGCAGTCGCACGACTGGCGCGAGCGCGTCGCCGAGGGGTGCGAGGTACTGCTCCACCAGTTCGCGCCCGATCGGGTAGGCCTCGCCATCGGGCGCGGTCCAGCCGTTCGCCTCCAGCAGCTCGCGCGCCGCCGCGTCGATGTCGTACTTCCATGGGGAGAAGATGCGGACGTGGCCCCACTCGAGCACGCTCGCGCCGACGGTCGCGCCGGCCTCGAGGACCAGCGGCGTCGCGCCACGCGTGATCAGCTGCGCCGCAGCCGCGAGGCCCACCGGACCCGCGCCGATCACGACGATCGGATAGGGGTCGGTCATCGCTCGCCTAGCAACAGGGCTCGGTGCCTGTGGTGGCGGAGATGTCCGTGCTGGGGTCGGTCTGGCAGCAGCTCGGCTTGAGCGAGAGCGGAAGCAGATCGGTCGACTCGATGCGGGTCACCTGGTCCTCGAGCGATGACATGGGACACCTCCGTATCGCGAATTGGACACATCCTGCCACGATATCGACTGTTGTCAATATCGAACTTGGTAGATACAGTCGACCCGGTGGATGACGTGAAGATCCTCCAGGCCATCGCTGAGCCGACGCGGCTCGCGATCGTGCGACAGCTCGCCGCCGACGGCGAGGTCTGCGCCTGCGATTTCACCGATTGCTGCGGGGTCAGCCAGCCGACGGTCTCTCACCATCTCAAAGTGCTGCGCGAGGCCGGCGTGGTGAGCTGCGAGCGCCGCGGCACGTGGATCTATTACCGGCTCGAGTCGAAGGCCGCGGCGCGCATTGCGTCACTCGGACATCTCTTGGCCGCAGGTGCCGAGCGCGAGCCCAAGCGCATCGGCACCAAACCGACGCTCGCCCGGGCGTAGTGACCGAGCGCCGCGTCCTGTTCCGCTGCACCTCTCGAAGCACGTCTCCAAGACGCTCAACTCGTTCGTGAACGAGCGCTTCGACGACGTGATCACGGTCTGCGACGACGCCAACTCGGCCTGCCCGATATTCCCGAACGCGACGAACCGTCTGCACTGGTCGATCCCCGATCCGTCGAAGGCCACCGGCTCCACGGACGAGCAGGAGCTGCTCGCGCCGTAGGCGTCTCGGGCTACAGGCTCCCCTCCGGCGCCACCCACTCGACGTGCTGGCCGGTGACCGCTGCGACGATGTCGAAGTCCGCGTCGTAATGCGCGACGACCAGCTTCGACCGCTCAGCGACCGCGGCGATGAGGAGATCCGGCAGGCTCACCGCGCGATGGCGGCCGGTCTTGGCGAGGTGGCCGAGGATCTCCTCGGCGCGCGAGAAGTCGGCTTCGGTCATCGGGATCCGCGGATTTGCGAGTCGTCGCCGTTCGCGTATCTCGCCGAGGTCCCTTTCCGTCCGCGCGCTGAACAGGACCTCCGGCTCCACGATGCCGCAGGTGGCTACCTCGCCGGCCAAGATCAACGGTTGGAGCTTCGCCGCGACTGCGGGCTTTCCCAGGTGGACGAGGGCGCTTCTGTCGGCCAGATACGTGGGCATCAGCGCCAGGCGCGATCCATGACCTCGGGCTTGTCGAGATCGAGCCCCTCCATGTGCTGCAGCCGTTCGATGTCGATGCGGCGCGCCGCGCGCGCGAGCACCTCATCGAAGGATCGATCGACCGTCTCGCGCAGGGTCTCGGTCCCCAGCAGCCGCTTCACGTCCGCGACCTTCTGCTCGTCGATCTCGATCGTCGTGATCCGCTTGCTCATGTCAGCCCATCATCGCGAGCATCTTGAAGCCCCCGGTCCGCCACGCGCGGAGCAGCAGCACCGCGGTGAGCCCGAGGAACAGGACGTTGAGCACGGTCGTGTAATTCAGCGAGAGCGACGGTTCGCTGACGAGCACGCTCCGAGACTGCGGGACGATCCCGATGACAGCGAACACGAGCTCGACGATGAGACCGGCCAGGGCCATCGCCACGTAGAACGCGGCGAACAGGAACGCCGTCATCCAACGTCCGTAGTAGCGGCGCTTGATCGAAAGGATCGGCAGGATGATGAGGTCGGCGAAGATGAAGCTGATCACGCCGCCGAAGCTGATGCCGTTGTTCCAGAGGACCGCCGCGAGCGGGACGTTCCCGATCGAGCACACGAAGCTCACGACGGAGACGATCGGCCCGACGAGCGGTCCCCAGAAGAACGCGAGCTGCGGCTGATCGGTGATGAAGAAGGCCTTCCAGAACGTCTCCGGCACCCACGCCGCGAGTGCGCCCGCGATGAGCAGGCCGAGCACGATGTCCCGGATGACCGACGCCCAGTTCGCCACGAAGAGGTGGCTGATCGCGGTGAAGCCCCGTGGCGAGAGGATCTTCTGCACGAGCGTTCCCTCGCTCACCGACATGTCCATCTCCGCGTGGCCCTCCATGGAGCCGCGAAGACCTTTCTCCGCCTGCGTCCGCGCCTCCTCGACCCGCCGCTGCCTGAGGAACGCACGGAAGAGCACCGCGAGGATCACGATCATGATCGGCCCGCCGACGAACTCGGCGGCCGCGAACTGCCAGCCCATGAGGATGACGAGGATGATCCCGAGCTCGATGACGAGGTTCGTCGATGCGATCTCGAACGTCATCGCGGCCGTGAAGTTCGCACCCTTCCGGAACAACGAACGGGCGAGCGCGACCGACGCGTACGAGCAGGACGAGCTCGCCGCACCGAGGATGGTCGCGAGGCTCAACGAGCGCACGGAGTCATCGGGCAGCAGGCGGCTGATCTGCGACTTGGAAACGACCGCCTCGACGATCGCGGACAGCGTGAATCCGAGGATGAGCGCCCAGAGGATCTCCCAGGTCATGGCGAACGAGATGGACAGCGCGTGCAGCACGGCGTCAACGACGTTCATGGCCGCCACGGATGCTACGCGTCGGGGATCAGATGGATCCGCTCGGGCCGGACCGCCACTTGCACGGCACCGTCGAACGGGGTCGCGGCACCCGGATCGGGCTGGTCGACGATCCATTCGCGGCCGTCGACGGTCACCCAATACCGCATGAGGTCGCCAAGGAACGCCTTGCGCGCGACCGTGCCCGGCAGCAGGACCTGACCGTCCGCGCTCGCGCTCACCGGACGGAGCGCGAGGCTCTCCGGCCGGATGCAGAGCTGGACCTGCGCGCCGTTCGCGGGCGCGACGCCCGGAGGGATGTGGACCTGCGCGTGCGACGGACCGAGCGACACGGTGGCAATGCCATCCTTCGTCTCGCGCACGATCGCGGGCACGAGGTTCACCGCGCCCACGAAGTCCGCAAGGAATGCGGTCTTCGGGTGGTAGTAGATGTCCCAGGGCACGCCGGCCTGCTCGACCTTGCCGGCGTTCATCACCGCGACCCAGTCGGACAGTGACAGCGCCTCGTCCTGATCGTGCGTGACGTACACGAACGTCATTTGGAGCCGCTGCTGCAGCGCGCGGAGCTCCCAGCGGAGCGATTCGCGCAGCTTCGCGTCCAGGTTCGAGAGCGGCTCGTCGAGCAGGAGGATCTCTGGCTCGACCACGAGCGCGCGCGCCACCGCGACTCGTTGTTGCTGGCCACCGGAGAGCTGGTTCGGCTGGCGGTCGCCGAGGCCGGTGAGGCCGACGAACTTGAGCGTGTCCTCGACCTTCGCCTTGACCGCGGCCTTCGGCTTCTTCTGCAGCCGCAGCCCATAGGCGACGTTGTTGAAGACGGTCATGTGCGGAAAGAGCGCGTAGTCCTGGAACACCATCGCCGCGCCGCGCTTGTGCGCGGGCAGGTCGTTGATCCGGCGACCGCTGAGCTCGATGTCCCCGGCATCGGGGTCGTAGAAGCCCGCGATCATCCGCAGCGTCGTCGTCTTCCCGCAGCCCGATGGGCCAAGCAGTGTCGCGAAGGAGCCCCGGGGCACCTCGAACGACACGTCGTCGACCGCCACCGACGCGCCGAAGCGCTTCGTGACGTTCGTCAGGCGAAGGTGTGCGTCAGCCACCACGGAATCCTGTCACAGCCAGCCGCCCACCGAGCCGCCCGATCACGACCAGGACGATCACCGCCATGCCCACATCGCCGACCGTGAACGCGGCGGCCCCGCCCCAGTTGAAGTCGTTCACCAGCTGGAAGATCGTGATCGTCGCGGTCGTGGACCTCGGGGTGAACAGGAAGATGACCACCGAGAGCGTCGTGACCGCACGCACGAACGTGGTCACGAACCCCACCTGGACCGACCCGCCGAGCATCGGCACGAGCACGTCGCGGAAGCCACGGAGGCTCGATGCGCCCAGGCTCGTGGCCGCTTCGTCGATGGACTTGTCGATCTGGCGCAGGCCGACGGTGACAGCCTGGTACGCAACTGGGATGTTCCAGAAGAGCAGCGCGATGACGATGAGCTGCGCCCTGAGGTCCGGCTGGCCGAAGAAGCCGGCAAGCTCGTCGGACCACGGCTGGTTGAACGCGGTCAGATAGCCGATGCCGAAGAAGATCCCCGGGATCGCGGCCGGCATGATCAGCAGGAAGTCGAAGATCTTCCGTCCCGGCCACGTGCCGCGCTGGACGACGAAGCCGGCGAAGAGCGCGAAGATCGAGCACCCGATCGCGGCGAACATGCTGTAGACGAACGAATTCTGCAGTGATGTCGCGTGCGCGCCGAGATACTCGAAGTGGTCGAACGTGGGCTTGAGGTTCGTCGGGAAGTACAGCGTGAGGGCGCTCACGATGAGCGTGCCGTACACGAGCAGGATGATCCCGGCGAGCGCGAGACACGCCGCGAAGCACGCGCGCGTGAGCATCGGCGGCACCGGCGGGCGCGGCATCGATGAGGCCTTGCCGCCGACGGTCACGAACGAACGGCCGCGGTCCAGCGCGGTCTTCGCGAAATACAGCGACAGCGCGAGCAGGAGCAGGATCGTGCTCACCGCGGCGGCGCCCGAGAAGTCGCCGAAGGCCTCGATGAGCGAGTAGGCCTGCGTCGGCAGGACGTTGAACCCGCCGCCGATCAGCTGTGGATTGCCGAAGTCCTCGAGGATGTAGATCGCGCAGGTGAGGATGGCGGCGCCGAGGCCAGGCCCAGACAGCGGCAGGGTCACCGAGCGGAACACGCTCCAGGGGCCGGCGCCGAGATTGCGCGCGGCCTGCTCCAGGCGGGCGTCGCTCCGCGACAGCACGTCGGCGATGAGCTGGTACGCGAACGGGAAGAAGGCGATCGTCTGCACGCCCCAGACGCCCATCAGTCCAAAGA
Organism: Candidatus Limnocylindria bacterium; assembly: GCA_038324015.1. Lineage (GTDB taxonomy): Bacteria > Chloroflexota > Limnocylindria > P2-11E > P2-11E > UBA4735. The sequence continues at coordinate 6,368 of JBBQHN010000088.1, forward strand.
CGCTCGGCGACTGCCCGAACACGCCGTACGACACCAGGCCGCGCGGCCCGAACAGCAGGATGTAGACGGCCGCCACCACGAACGGCGGCGACAGCAGCGGCAGGATGCCGATGATCCGGAAGAACGGCTTCCACGGCATCGGCGTGTAGACCATCGCGTACGCGAAGACGAAGCCCAGCAGCACCGCGGTCGTCGTGGAGAGCGCGGTGACCTTCAGGGAGTTGATGAACGGGTTGACCCAGGTGCCGCCGCTCAGGAACGCCACGTAGCCGTCGGTCCCTGGTACCAGCACGACCTGGATCTGCGGATAGACGATGAACGCGAGGACGAGCACGATGGCAGCAAGCAGCGCGAGCAGGAGGACCGGCTCGCGCTGCAGGCTGCGCATCGTCTAGATCTTCGTGCGGAGTGCCGCTAGGCCCGGCCCACGGTGCTCTGCCACAGCTTGAGGATCCGGTCCTTGTTATCGGTCGCCCACTGGCGCTCGTAGTTGACGAGCTTCACCGACGTGAGGGTCGGCGCACCCGGTGCCGGTGCGACGCTCGCGATGGTCGAGCCGCGGTTGCTGAGCTTCACGTTGAGCGCGCCGGCCTCGGGCGTAAGGGTCCAGTCGACGAATGCCTTCGCAAGCGGCAGGTTCTTGGCGCCCTTCACGATCGAGACCGCACCGACCTCGAAGCCGGTGTCGCTCGGCACGGCGAGGTCGACACCTGGGTTCTTGCCCTTCTCGGTGAGGATGTCGTGCGCCCAGTTCGGGCAACCGACGTATTGACCCTGGCCGACCGCGCCGATCGCGCCGGGCGAGGTGCCGATGTAGTCGGCGATGTTCGCGTGCAGCGACTTCATGTAGGCCATCGCCTTCGCCTCGTCCTTGCCGTAACGGAAGATCTGCGTGGCGATGAAGATGTAGCCGCCGCCGGTCTTCACTGGGTCAGGCAGGATGAGCTTACCCTTCCACGCCGGGTCGAGCAGATCATCCCAGGTCGCGGGCTTCTTGCCGCCGAGCTCCTTGGTCAGCCGGTCGGTGTTCATGATGAAACCGAAGATGCCGACGTACCACCCGGTCCAGAAACCGGCCGCGTCCTTGAACTCGGCCTTCAGCTGGGCGGCGTTCGGCGATTCGTACTTCTCGAGCAGGCCCTTCTTGCCGAGCGGGTCGTGGAACTCGCTCGAGCCGCCGATGAAGATGTCGGCCTTCGGGCTCGCCGCCTCCGCGGTGATGCGGGTCTGCAGGTCGCCCGCGGCCGCGAGCGGCAGCAGGTCGATGTTCGAGCCGGGGTAGGCCGCCTTGAACGCCGCACTGAACTGGTTATTGGTCGTCTCGTTCAGCGCGGAGTAGACGGTGATCGTGCCGGTAGGCTTTGCCGCCGTCGGTGCCGCGGTCGCCGCGGTCGTGGCCGCTGCGGTCGTCGCGACCGCCGTCGTCCCCGCGCCGCCGCCACACGCCGCGAGCGCGGCCGCCGCTGCGGACCCCACGCCCATGAGCTTCAGGAACTTGCGCCGGTCGT
>JBBQHN010000089.1:0-7766 GCA_038324015.1 Candidatus Limnocylindria bacterium
GGCTCGACGGCCGTGATCTCGAGCGCGGCCGACGTGACGAGGCCGAGCGTTGGGATCTCCTCGAGGCCCCAGCGCAACGAGCGGATGATCGCCGCGGATTCCCCCGAGGGCGGCAGGAGCGAGCGCTCGAGCCCCAGTGGCAAGAGCTCCTCGCGCTCGAGGACCAGGCGCACCCGGAGCGCCGCGAGGCCGTCGTGCCGCAGCGCCTCGGCGAGCTCGTCCGCCGCGATGCGGAGCGCGAAGATGAGCCGCTCGCGCGAATCGACGGGGGCGTCCCAGGTGCGCTTCGCGCGGATGCGACGGCGCGGCGCGACGCCACGAACGTCCTCGATGAGCTCGCCGGTGGCAAGCGCGTACGCGATGGCGGCGGAGTGGCCGAAGCGGTCGCTCACGTCACCGGATGGGATCGCGAGGAGCTCGCCGATGCGCCGCACCCCAAGGAGCGCGAGCTCCTCGATGACCTTGGGCTGGAGCGGAAGCACCTCGAGCGGCAGAACATCGAGGAAGGCGCGCTCGCCGCCGGCCGGAATCTCGCTCACCGTGCCCGCGGGCGTGCGCGACGCCGCGATGCGCGCGACGAACGGCGTGGTGCCGACCGCGCCGGCTGCCGTCACGCCGCCGGCCGCGCTGCAGGCGCTGATGGCGTTGCGCGCGACACGGATCGGCACGCCGAGGAGCCGCTCGGTGCCGCGAAGATCGCAGACGAAGGCGCCATCGTCCGCGACGCCGACGCGCGGGAGCATCGCGCAGAGCGCGGCGAGGATCCGCGCGCGCGGCGCTTGCTCGCCCACCGCGATCGCGAGGTACGCCCTCATGCCGTTCGCTCGATCAGCTCGCGACGCATACCGACGTCGGTCGGCTCGCTGCCAAGCGCGCCGAAATGGAACAGCGCGCGCTCGGCGACGAGCGACGTCCATCCGGTGGTGTGTCCGAAGCGCTGCTGCCACGCGACGCGCGCGAACGAGAACGTGGGGATCGCGAGCCGCCGCGCGCGCGCGTCGGAGATGACCAGGAGCGCGGCCGGCGAGGAGCGCACGATCGGGATGAGCGGTGCGAGATCGTCGATGGAGGTGCTGGGCACGAGCTGCGGGCCGGTGTCCACGACCGCCAGCCGGAAGCCATCGCTGCGGAGCGCCGCGCTGGTCGCGAGCAGCACGTCGTCACGCGAGCGCACGCGCACGACGATCAGCCGGACAAGATCGATCCCCGACCGCTGCGCCGCGGCGGCATCGAATGTTGCGCTCGGATCGACCCAGAGCACGCTGCTGCCATCGCGTTGCGCGCCGGCCGCGGCGCGGTAGGCGAGGGCCACCTTGCCGGTACTTCCGGTCCCGACGAACGCGAGCGGAGCGCCCGCGGCGAGGCCGGGGCTGAGCGCGTCAAGCGAGCTGTCGGTCTGGATGCGCCGCTCATCGCTGCGCCGTTCGATGGCAGCGCCATGCGACAGCACGTGGGTGCCGAACCGCCCCTCGACGCTCGCGATCGCCTGTGCCAGCGCCGTTTCCACGCACGCTCCCCGTTGCCGTCCATCTGGCCTGGCCTTCATAGAACGGATGTTCTAACATTACGAGAGCCTCGGGGAGGCCGTCAAGGGCCCGGTAGGGGCTGCGCGTGGCCGACGTCCTGCACAGCACCGTTTCTCAAGGGAGCGTGAGACGTTGGATATCGATCACACCGGGCCGTCGGCATGCATCACCTGCGGACAGGATGCGTACATCCGCCTGGCCGGCACCGCGGACAACGAGCGCTACGTCTGCGCCCACTGCTTCGCCGACCGCGGCCGAAGCCGGCTGAGCAGCGAGGCGAAGCCGGCTGCTACAGGGTCGCAGTCTCCACCGACAGGATCGGCGGGAGATGCTGCGCAATGAGGCTCCAGCTCCGTCCCTCGTCAGCGCTTCCCCAGATCTCGCCGCTGGTCGTCCCGAAGTAGACGCCCGCGGGGTCGAGCCGGTCGGTCGCCAGCCCTTCGCGCATGACCTCGTAATTCGCCCCGCGCGGTAGCCCGTTCGCGAGCTTCGTCCAGGTCTTGCCGCGATCCTTCGTGCGCCACACGCCCGCACCGGTCGCCGCGGGCGACATGCGCATCGGGAACTCGAGCGGGAAGAGGTACGCCATCTTCGGATCGCGCGGGTGGATCGCCGACGCGAAGCCATAATCGGTCGGAAGACCCTTCGTGACGTTCGTCCACTTCTTGTCGCCGGTGTCCTTGAAGTACGCGCCAGTGTGGGCCTGCTGGAACCGCGCGCCGCCGATCGCGGAGCTGGCGACGACGTGATGCACGCAGGTGAAGTCACCTTCGGGTCCCTGGGGGACCGGTGACAAGAGGCCGGCGTTCTGCCTGGTCCAGCTCTTTCCGCCGTCGGCAGACTCGTACACGCCGGCCGAGCTGATGCCAATGGCCAGCGACTTCGGATCGACCGCGTCGACCATGATCGAGTGCAGGCCGAGCCCGCCACCACCCGCGACCCAGTACTTCGTGTCCTCGTGGTCGTTGAGCGACCGCACCGACTCCCACGACTCGCCGCGGTCAGTGCTCTTGAAGAGCGACGCCGGCTCGGTGCCGAGCCACATGACGTCGGGATCCTTGGCGTGACCAGCTTCGATGTGCCAGGTGCGGCTGAACGTCCGGTCGTCGCCCTTCGGGAACGCCGGATTCTTCCCCGGCTTCCAGGTCTTACCGAGGTCGCGCGAGATCTCGACGCGCGGTCCGCCCCAGGTCCCGTTGATACCCGCGAAGAGCGACTGGCCGTCACGCGGATCGAAGGCCACGTGATAGACAGGCTGTCCCGCGAAGTACGGCCCTTCGAGGCGCCAGCGCTCGCGGGCCGAGCCGCTGCGGTAGATGTAGACACCCTTCTTCGTTCCGAGCAGCACCAACACTCCACGAGCCATCGCTACCCCTCCCCGCCGGACACTGCCGGCACGATGTGGACGATGTCGCCGTCCTTGAGCGGCGTGCGCTCACCATCCAGATATCGCATGTCCTCGTCGTTCGCGAAGATGTTCACGTGCTCACGCATCTTGCCGTGTTCGTCGCGCATTCGCTCGGACAGGCTCGGGAATCGCGCGACCAACGCCGACAACGCGGACGCGACGTCGATCGCATCGACGGGCGCGCTGCGCGCGCCGCCCGCGAACTCCCTGAACGCGCCGTGGAGCTTCACCGTTACACGTGCCACCGAGTAGGAATGTACCGAACCCGTCGGTACACTTCCGCGAACCCTGATGCAGACCACTTTTCTCGGTGACAGCGCGTCCTCGGACGCAGCGCAGGTGGGCGCGAAGGCGGCCACACTGTCGCGTCTCGCCGCGCGCTACCGCGTGCCCGCGGGATTCTGCCTCGACGTGAGCGCGCACGAACAGCTCGGCGCAGCCCTCGCCGGCGACCATGCCGCCGCTGCGGCCCTCCGCGCGCTCGTTGCCGCGGGCTATGCGGAGCTCTGCCGGCGGACCGGCCGCACGGACACCGCCGTCGCGGTGCGGTCGTCCGCGATCGGCGAGGACGGCGCGGAAACATCGTTCGCCGGGCAGCACGACACCGTGCTCGAGGTTCGCGGCCCCGACGCCGTCACCGAGGCTGTGCTCGCGTGCTGGCGGTCTGCCGCGTCCGACCGCGCCGTGGCGTACCGGCGGGAGCACGGCATCGCCGGCGCGCCGCGCGTCGGTGTCCTGGTGCAGGAGATGGTGCCGGCGGATGCGGCGGCGATCGCATTCTCGGCCGACCCGGTCGCGGGCGACTGCGACACGGTGGTCGTCGACGCCTGCTTCGGGCTCGGCGAGGCGATCGCGTCCGGAACGGTGACGCCGGACTCGTTCGCGATCCGCAAGGCCGACCTCGCGATCGTGAAGCGCACGATCTCCGGCGAGCAGGCGGCTCTTTCCGACGCACAGGTGCGCGAGGTGTCATCGCTCGCGATCGCCCTGGAGGCCGAGCGCGGCGGACCGGTGGACATCGAGTGCGCATTCGCGGGCGGCAGGCTCTACCTGCTGCAGTCGCGGCCGATCACGACGCTCCGCGCACCGGTCGACTTCACCGTCGAGTGGGACGATCCCACCGACGCTTCGCTGACGTGGGCGCGCGAGGACGTCCACATGAATGAGTGCCTGCCGCGCCTCTCGTGTGACTACGTCATCAACGCCCCGGCCTTCGGACTGGACAAGGCGAACGACGTATTCGGGCCGCCGGTCCGGGTCCGCTATCGCCGATTCCACGGGTACATGTACGCGGCGAGCCAGCCGCTCGTTCCTGCGGACCAACTGCCGGCGCAGCAGGCACTCGGGCTGAAGCGACGCCGTGAGGCAGCCCGGACGCTCGCGCACGACTGGAAGGCGCGCTACTTGCCGGCGGTGCTTGCGCACTTCGCGTGGATGCGCGCCGCGCGTTTCGACGATCGCGCGAGCGCGCTCCGGGCGTGGGACGAGCTCTGGCCGAGGATCAACGACATCTGGCTGATGCACATGCTCATCGTCCCGCCGATCTACTCGCTCCTCGACGAGCTCGCGACCCTGTACGCCTCCCTCACCGGCCGGCCGGCCACCGAGGCGACCGGGCTGGTGCAGGGTCACGCCGATACGCTCCAGGCGATGCAGCAGACGCTGCACGAGATCGCTCGCGAGATCCGCATGACGCCCGCGGTCGCTGAGGCGATCGACGATGTTCGCTCCCTCGACGAGCTCGCTGCGCTTGATGGCGGAGCGCCGATCCGAGCGGCGATCGACGGGTTCCTCGCGCAGCACGGTGACGTCGGTCAGGTGGGCTTTTACATCGACAGCCCGTCGTGGTCGGATCAGCCGCGGTCGCTGCTGGTCGAGCTTGCGCGCATCGCGCGCGCGACGGGCGAGAGCCCCGCGGCGCGGCGCGCGCGTCTTCTTGCCGACGGGGCCGCGCTCAAGGCCCGCACGCGCGATGAGCTGCGCGACCGACCCCAAGATCTCGCGCGCTTCGACGAGGTCCTGGCACCGTCGCAGGCCGCGGGTGCGCTCACCGAGGAGCACAACTACTGGATCGACCGGCTCTGCCAGGCCAACACGCGCCGGTTCGTCCTGCGCGTTGGCGACGTGCTCGCGCGCGCCGGGTCCATCGCCGAGCCGGAGGACATCTGCCACCTGCACATCGCCGAGGTACGCGAGACGCTTGCGTCCGGCGCCGATCGCCGCGCGCTCGTCGCGGAGCGCCGCGCGGAGTTCGAGCGTGACCGGCGGCTGCGGCCGCCGCGGTATGTCGGCGCGCCGCTCGCGGCGCCCGCCCCGTCTTCAGCGATCCGCGACCTTGCCTATCGCGTCGAACAGCGCGACACCGACCTGCTCCAGGGCGTCGCGGCGTCGCCGGGGACCGGCCGGGGACCGGTGCGGCTCCTCAATGGTCCGTCGGACTTCGCGCGCTTCCGCAATGGGGACGTCCTCGTCTGCCACTCGACGACGGTCAGCTGGGTCCCACTCTTCAACATGGCGAGCGCGATCGTCGCGGACGTCGGCGGCGCGCTGTCGCATGCCGCCCTCGTGGCCCGCGAGTTCGGGATCCCCGCGGTCTGCGGCACCGGCACCGCGCTCGAGCTGCTCATCGACGGTGAGATCGTCGAGGTCGACGGGACCGCCGGCACCGTGCGCCGGATCGCGACGAAGGTCTAATCCGCGACGAGCGCCTCAGGTTCCGCCGCGTCTGACTCGTGCGGCGGCAGTCGCGTGCCGAGGAGCGCCGCGAGCAACCCGCCCGCGGCCAGCAGCAGGAACAACGTCGTGATCTGGGGCGCGTTCGGGTCGGTCAGCAGGATGCCCGCGAGGAGCGCCCCGATCATCCCGCCGAAGTACCGGCTTGAGGACGTCACGCCGGACGCGAGGGCCGCGTAGCGCGCCGGTACGGAGTCGAGCGCCGCGATCCGGGTAGCCGGGAACGTGAGCGCGACGCCGGCTCCCATGAGCGGCAGGAAGACGAGCAGCGTTTCAAAGCTGGTGTGCGGACCGAGGACCGCGAGCGCGCCAAGCCCGAGGGCGATGAGGATCCCGCCGATCGCCGTGGGCCAGCGTGCCCCGATGCGATCGACGAGCGTCCCGCTGACGGGCGAGAGCACGACCATCGCGACGGCTTGAACGGAGAGCGCGATGCCGCTGTGGATCGTCGCGTCCGGTCCGCCGGCGATCGCGAGGATGACCGGCACGCCGATGAACGTGCCGTACAGGGCGAGGTTCGAGGACGCGATCGTGAGATTCGCGGCGACGAACGCCGGAACCCGGAACAGGAACGGCGGCAGCACGGGATCGGTGTGCCTCGATTCGTAGCGAACGAACACGACCGCGCCGACGGCGACGACTCCGAGCAGCCCGATCGTGATCGCAGGCGCCTGACTGCCGGCTTCGGTGAGCGTCCATGCTGCCAGCGACAAGAGGACGCCGAGCGCGATCGCACCGGGCACATCCGCCTTCGTGTCCCGTCGCGGCGGATCACCGGCCGGGAGCGAGCGCCAGGCGACGGCGAGCGCGAGACCGGCGAGGGGCAGGTTCACGAGGACGATGAGCCGCCAGTCGATCTCCGAGAGGAGCCCGCCGAGCAGCGGGCCGATCGCCGCGCCGATGCTCGTCGTGGCGCCGGAGATCCCGAAGTACGTACCGGCCTTCCCGTCCACCGACCGGCCGCGGAGCAATGCGAGGCTGTTGGGGACGATGCCGGCGGCGGCGATGGCCTGTTGCAGCCGGAAGATGACGAGCACGAGAAGGTTCGGCGCGAGCGCGCAGCCGACCGACGAGACGATGAAGTACACGAGCGCGCCGAGCATGAAGCGCCGCCGCCCAAATCGGTCGCCGAGACGCCCAGCGATCGGCTGCAGCGAGGCCATGGCGATGAGGTAGGACGTGATGAGCCACGCGAGCGTCACGCGGTCCGCGCCAAGGTCCCGGCCGATGAGCGGCAGCGCAACGACGATCATCGTTGAGTTCAACGGAACGAGGAGATTGCCGAGCGCGACGGCGAAGACGAACGCCGGGATGCGCGGCATCAGCTGATCGGCTCGCGGAGCGGGGCGATCCGCACTGCTGCATAGAGCGCGACCACAGTGCAGGCGATCCCGCCGACCAGAAGCCCGGCGCCGATGCCGGCAACGCTCCCGATCGAGCCCATCACCATCGACCCGAGGGGCATCAGGCCCATCGCGATCATCGTGTACACGCTCATGACGCGGCCACGGAGATGATCGGGAGAGCGAGTCTGCAGCATACCGTTCGCCATCCCGAGGAAGATCATCGACCCGAAACCGATAACGATCAGGATCGGAAGCGACGGCACGAGCGACCGCTGCGTCGTGAACACGACCAGGAAGACGCCGGAGCCGGTGATCGACGCGATGAGCGGAATGCCCCGGCGCCGGAAACGACCGAGCATCGCGGTGGATAAGGAACCGAGAAGCGCGCCGACGCCGGACACCGCGAGCATCCACGAGAGCTCGACTGCGCCGACATGCAGGAGTTCGTGCGCGACCGCCGGGAGTAGCTGGATGTAGGGCCGCACGAACAGCGCTGCGCAGGCTGAGAGGATGATGATCCAGCGCACGACGACGTCCTGCCTGACGTAGGCCAGTCCCTCACGGATGGAGTCGAGGACCGAGACTGCGCGCCCGGTCGTCACGGCGACCGGTCCCATCCGCAGGAGCGCGACGATCACGGCGACGTACGACACGGCGTTGACGAAGAAGAGGATCCCCGCGCCGAACGTCGGCCTGTCCGCGAACGGGGCGAATAGCAGCCCGCCAAGGACCGGACCGATGATCTGCGGACCG
>JBBQHN010000090.1:0-7731 GCA_038324015.1 Candidatus Limnocylindria bacterium
CGGCGGCATCGTCGTGTTCCTCGGCACGGTGCGGGATCACAGCCGCGGGAAGCACGTGCGCCACCTCGAGTACGAGGCGTACGCCGAGATGGCGGAGGCGAAGATGCGCGAGATCGCGCAAGGCCTCGAGGCGGCACATGCCCCCCTGCGCGTCGCGCTGCATCACCGCGTCGGTGACCTCGCCATCGGCGACATAGCCGTCGTGGTCGTGGCCGCGTCGCCGCATCGGGACGCCGCGTTCGCGGCGGCACGCGCTGCGATCGACGACCTCAAGCGCATCGTCCCGATCTGGAAGAAGGAATACACCGACGACGGTGCGGTGTGGATCGAGGATCACGCCTGAGCGCCCCCGCCTGCTGGATGCTCGTCACGACGCCGCATAACTACGCGCGCACCCGCGCGCACCGTTTCACCGTGCAGGGAGTGAAGACGCGCCACCGGCGCAAGGTCGAGCGGATGGCGCCGGGCGACCGCATCTGCTGGTACCTGGTGGGCGTCGGCGGCTTCGTCGCGACGGCCACCATCGCCTCACCGGGATACGAGGACAGGAAGCCGATCTGGGTCTCGACCGGCGCTGCCGACCCGTATCCCTGGCGCTTCAAGATCGCGCGCGACATCGTCCGCGACCCGAAGGACGCGGTGCCGGCCGTCGGGCTCGTCGACCGGCTCGCCTTCACGCGCCGCTGGCCGCGGCCGCACTGGCGGCTCGCCTTCCAGGGCAACCTCCACGAGATCGGGCGGCGCGATTTCTCGGTCATCGAGAGGGCGCTGGCCTCGTGATGCGCCGCGCCATCACGATCCTCGGCTCGACCGCCGCGACGATCGTGCTTGTGGTGTCGTTCCTGTTCATTCCGCTGTCCCTCGTGACCGGGCAATACCAGAACGTCATCGCTGAACTCGTGCTCGTGACCGTGAGCCTCTGGTACGTCATGCGAGTCATGCGCGCCGACCGCCGCGCGCGTCGCGCCGCCGAGGCGCTGTTGCCACCCGAGCAGCGGCCCGTGCGCCGCGTGCCGCGCCAGCCGATCACGTTCCAGGTGCGCGAGACGGCGGTCGCGATGACGATCTGGTTCGTGCTCGTCTTCGCGTTCAACGGTCTTGCGCTCGGTCTCGGCGCCGGCGCGAACGTCGGGATCGCGTTCTTCGCAGCGTTCATGCTGTCGACGCTGACCGTGACCGGCCGGCACATGATGTTCCGCCTCACGCAGGACGACGGGGAGTGAAATGGACCTAGGCATCCAGATCGAGCCGCAGTTCGGCTTCAGCTACGACGACATCGTCGCCATCGGGAAGGCCGGCGAGAATGCCGGCTTCGGCCGGCTGTGGCTGAGCGACCACTTGTTCCTCAGCCCCGACGACGTCAAGACGGACTGCCTCGAGGCCTGGACCGCGCTCGCCGCCCTCGCGCGGGACCTCAAGACGATCCGGATCGGCGCGATGGTCACCTGCCAGTCATACCGGAACCCCGCGCTCCTCGCGAAGATCGCGGCCGGCGTGGATCACCTTTGCGGCGGCCGCCTCGAGTTCGGCATCGGTGCAGGCTGGAAGGACGTCGAGTACAGGGCCTACGGCTACGAGTTCCCGCCGGCGCCGGTGCGAGTCGACGAGCTCGTCGACAGCCTCGAGATCTGTACGCGCATGTGGGCGGACGAGAAGGCGTCCTACACCGGCAAGCGGTACTCCATCAGCGACGCGCTCTGCTCGCCGAAGCCGCTGCAGTCGCCGCTCCCGATCTGGATCGGCGGCTCGAAGCCGCGCATCTTCCGGATCGCGGCGAAGTGGGCGCACTGGATGAACCACACCTCGGGGGATATGACCATCGATGGGCTGAAGGTGCGGCAGGACGCGCTCGACGCGGCGTGCAGGGACAAGAAGCGTGACCCGAAGACGCTGAAGCGCAGCGCATTCCTCACCATCGTGACCGGCGCCACCGAGAAGGACGTCGACGCGGCGGTGGCCTTCAGCGCGGGTCGCGCGAAGCTCACTCCTTTGCAGTGGCGCGCGGCGCGGCCCTCGGCGATCGTCGGAACGCCGGAGCAGGTGACGGCACGACTCAGGGAATACGGAACGATCGGGATCGATCATGTGAACGCGCTGTTCCCCTATACCCGCGAGCGCGAGATGATCGAGCTCCTCGGTGGAGTGGCCTCCGCGCTCCGCTAGGTCTTCGGCGTCTTCAGATGATGGCCGGTCTCGCGCTGATAGGCGGCCACGATGGCGACGAGCAGCGCCTCGCTGAACGGCGGCCCGACGAGCTGTAGCCCCACCGGCAGACCGTCGGTTCCGAAGCCACACGGGAAGAAGATCGCCGGCAGCCCCGCGAGATTCCCCGCCGGGATGAGCGCCGTATTGCCCGGTCCCGGCGCGTCGGCCTTTGGCGGTGTCGTCATCGATCCCGCGCCCGGCGGCCGGTTGTCGAGCGGCGCGTCGACCGGCGGTGCGGTCGAGACGCGCGCGGGTGCGGCAAGCACGTCGACATCACGGAAGATGTCGCGGAATCGCTCGCTGAGGATCGTGCGGAGCCGCTGGGCTTGCAGATAGTCACGGGCCCTGATGTCGAGGGCCGCTTTGAGGCCAGCAGCCTGCCGCTTGTCGACGAGCTCGTCGACGCGTCCTGAGTCGATGAGCTCGCTGAAGATCGTGGCGCCCTCCGCCCCGTACACCGTTCCGACCATTGGGCCGTATGGCAGATCGGTCGGAAGCAGAGCGCGCGAGACCTTCGGCAGGATCCTCCGCAGCTCCGCGAGACCGCGCTCGAGCGCGCGCCTTGCCTCGGGCGTCGCATGGGCGAGATCTTCCTCCGCGAGGCCGAGACGAGCGCCACGGACCGCGGCCGTGGCCGCGCGGCCGGCGAGCGGCGCGAATCGTTTTCCGCTGACCGTCGGGTCGGCCGGGTCCGGTCCGGCCATGGCCTGCAATGCAAGACCGCAGTCCTCGGCGGTGCGCGCCATCGGTCCGAGCTTGTCGAGGGTCCACGAGAGGGCCATCGCACCGTGGCGACTGATGAGCCCGTAGGTCGGCCGGATCCCGGTGACACCGCAGAACGCCGCGGGGGTCCCGATCGATCCCGACGTCTCGGACCCGATGGCCCACGGAACGAGCCCTGCGCCGACGGCCGAGCCCGAGCCGCTCGATGAGCCACCGGACCAGCGTCCGGTGTCCCACGGGTTACGGCCCGGCCCCTGCAGCGACGCGCTCGGATAGCGATAGCCGCCGCCACCGGCGAGCTCGACCATCGCGAGCTTTGCCGCGAGCACGGCGCCGGCGCGACCGAGCTTCGTGACGACGGTCGCGTCCTCGTCGAACCGCTGGTCCTTATACGGTGGCGCGCCCCATGTGGTTGGTGCGCCTTTCGCGGCGACGAGATCCTTGGCACCGTACGGGATGCCGTGCAGTGCGCTCCGCGCGGTCGTGCGCGTCCGGTCCGCCTTGCGCGCCTCAGCGAGTGCACGGTCGCGCGTCAGTGACGCGAGCGCGTTGTACCGCGGTCCGTGCGTCTCGAGGAGATCGAGCGTCGCAGTGACGAGCTCGACCGACGAGAAGCGCTTCCGCTTCAGACCCTCCGCGAGCTCCGCGACAGTGGCATAGCGAACGACGTTCAGGGCTTGAACACCGTCGGCGGCTCGGTCGCGATAGGCACGAGCCGCTCACGCAACGCTTTTTCCGTCCGCTCCGTCGCATCGCGGATCGTCGTCGCTATCGCTTCCGGATCGTCGATGTTCGGAGTCGTCTCAGACATCATGGAACGCGAGGATAGCGTGATACCCTCGATCGAAAGGAGACCGCTCGTGACCAACGACCGACCGATGACCATCGGCGCGCTCCGCGAAAGCGGATATCGCAGCAAGACCGTGAAGGAAGAGCTACGCGCGAACCTCATCGTCGCGCTGGCGCGCAAGACACCCCTGTTCGAGGGCATCGTCGGCTACGAGCAGACGGTCATCCCGCAGATCGAGAACGCCATCCTCTCCGGCCAGGACATCATCTTCCTGGGTGAGCGCGGTCAGGCGAAGACGCGCATCGCGCGCTCGCTGAGCACGCTCCTGGACCCGGCCGTCCCCGCGATCGCCGGGTGCGAGATCAACGACGACCCGCTCGCGCCCATCTGCGCTGCCTGCCGCTACCGTGTCGCGAACGACGGTGACGCGGTCGAGCTCGTGTGGCTCACACCGGACGTTCGCTACAGCGAGAAGCTCGCAACGCCGGACATCTCGATCGCGGACCTCGTGGGCGAGGTCGACCCGATCAAGGTCGCCGAGGGCCGCTACCTGTCCGACGAGCTCACCATCCACTACGGCCTCCTCCCGCGGACGCACCGCGGGATCTTCGCCCTCAACGAGCTCCCCGACCTCGCCGAGCGCGTGCAGGTCGGCCTCCTCAACGTGATGGAGGAGCGTGACGTCCAGATCCGCGGCTATAAGATCCGTTTGCCGCTCGACCTGTTCGTCGTCGCGTCGGCCAACCCCGAGGACTACACGAACCGCGGCCGGATCATTACTCCGCTCAAGGACCGCTTCGGCTCGCAGATCCGCACCCACTACCCGAAGGACATCCCGACCGAGGTCGGCATCATGGAGCAGGAGCGCTCGGAGTTCGTCGACGAGGGCATCACCACGACCGTGCCCGCATACATGAAGGAGATCCTTGCCGAGCTCTCGCAGCTTGCCCGCAAGTCGCCCGAGATCTCACAGCGCTCCGGCGTCTCGGTCCGTGTGACCATCGCGAATTACGAGAACCTGACCTCGAACGCGCTGAAACGCGCGCTCAAGAACGGCGAGACCGCGGTCGTGCCGCGCATCAGCGATCTGCCGGCGATCATCGCGTCGACCGCTGGAAAGATCGAGCTCGAGTCGGTGGGCGACCTCAGCGAGGAGCGGGTCATCGACCGCCTGGGCCAGCGCGCGGTCCTCAACGTGTTCAACCGCACCTTCGCGCTCGTCGAGTTCGACTCACTGCTTGCGGCGTTCGGGCGCGGGGCGACGATGCACGTCTCACCGGTGCTCCCGAGCCAGGAATACGTGAAGCAGGCGCTCCAGATCCCCGGGATGAAGGGCGCCGTCGCGAAGCTCGGTGCCACCGGGAATCCGGCCGCCATCGCGGCGGGCGTGGAGTTCATCCTCGAGGGTCTGCACCTCAACCGGAAGCTCAACAAAGAGCGCGGTGAGTCCCGCGCGACCTTTCATGGCTAGGACCTAGGTGGACGAGCCCGACCGCTCGTTCTTCGACGACGTCCGGTACAAGCGATGGGATGGCACGCAGCGGCTGGACGCGCTCGAGGCGGATGAGCTGCTGGGCGCGATGTCCGACGAGCTCCTCTCCGGCGGCGATCTCGAAGACGCGATGGCCCGTCTCGCACGCTTTGGCCTCCCCGGGCGCATGGAAGGCATGCAAGAGCTTCTCGAGCGGCTGCGCGCCGCGAAGCAGAAGCGCGCCGAGCGCCACGATCTCTCCGGCATCTTCGATGAGCTCAAGCAGAAGCTGGACGAGGTCAAGCGCCTGGAGCGCGAGGGCCTCGACCGACGCGAGGCGCAGGAGACGGACGACGAGGCGCTGAAGCAGGCCATGGCGAAGATGGCACGTGAGCGGCGCGAGCAGCTCGACGCGCTCCCCGAGGATGTCGGGCGCGCGATCCGCGGCCTCAAGGACTACGAGTTCGTCGAGCCGAAGGCCGCCCAGCTGTACGCGGAGCTCATGAAGCAGCTGCAGGAGCAGGTGCTCGGCTCGTATTTCAAGAACATGCGCGAGTCGCTCAAGGACCTGACGCCCGAGCAGCTCGACCGGACGCGCCAGATGATCAAGGACCTGAACCGTGCGCTCAAGGAGCGCCTGGAGGGCGGCGACCCCGACTTCGAGGCCTTCCAACGCCAGTACCCTGAGCTCGCGGGACAGGCGAAGGATTGGGACGATCTCTTGAAGCAGCTCGCGACGGGCATGGCCGCGATGCGCTCGCTCTGGAGCAGCATGTCGGGCGAGATGCGCGAGCAGCTCGAGGAGCTCCTCGGCGCCGCGTTCGATGACCCGGGCCTCCAATCGGCGATGAACGAGCTCGCCGACACCCTCGGCCAGATGGTTCCGCTCGACGGCTACCAGCATGAGCTCTCCGGCGACGATCCGCTCACGCTCGCCGAAGCGCTCGGACTGATGGACGAGATGAACCAGCTCTCCGACCTCGAGGACGTCGTGCGTGGCGCCCGCGACCACGGCGACCTGGGCGACCTAGACCCTGAGCAGGTCGAGCGCCTCGCTGGCACGAAGGCCCGCCAGTCGCTCGAGGAGCTGCAGAGGATGAGCCAGCTCCTCGAGGACGCCGGCCTCATCCGCAAGGACGGCGACACGTACGAGCTCACGCCGCGCGGCATCCGTAAGATCGGTCAGCGCTCGCTCGAGGAGATCTTCTCGACGCTGAAGCGCGACGCCTTTGGCAAGCACCGCGCGGACGCGCGCGGCCGCGGCGGTGATCCGACCGACGAGCTCAAGACCTATGAGTTCGGAGATCCGTTCCTGCTCGACCTGCCTGGCACCGTGCGGAACGCGGTGTTCCGCGGCGGCGCCGGGACGCCCGTGAAGCTCAGCCCCGCCGACTTCGACGTCTATCGCACGGAGCTCGTGACGCAGTCGGCGACCGCGATCCTGGTCGATGTCTCGCGATCGATGCTGTTCCGCGGCTGCTTCCTCGCCGCGAAGAAGGTGACCCTTGCGCTCGACTCGCTGATCCGGTCGACCTACCCAAAGGACGACCTCTTCATCATTGGCTTCTCGGCGTATGCGACACAGCTCCAGCCGGCCGACCTGCCTCGCCTCACCTGGAACGAGTACGTGTACGGGACGAACATGCAACACGCCTTCCAGACCGCGCGGACGTTGCTCTCACGCTCGCGCGGCAAGAACAAGCAGATCCTGATGATCACCGACGGTGAGCCGACCGCGCACTTCGAGGAAGGCAATCCAACGCCGCGGTTCTCGTATCCGCCGACGAAGCGCACCTTCGAGGAGACGCTCCGCGAGGTGGTGCGCTGTACGCGCGACGGGATCACGATCAACACATTCATGCTCGCGCGCGGTCACTATCTCGTTGACTTCGTGAATCAGATGTCCAAGCTCAACGGTGGCCGCGCGTTCTATGTCGAGCCGGAGAAGCTCGGCGAGTTCGTGCTCATCGACTACGTGAACCACAAGAAGCGCCGCGTCGCCTAGCGGCGATCGAAGGCGCGCAACACCGCCGGCCGCCGGTCAGGGCCTCGCGCGGCGCGTCGCGCGCAGTGCCGCCGTACCGGCGCATGTAGAGGCGCCGACGATGGGCCACAGCACCAGGAACACCGACGCGCCGATCGTCCCGAGGCCGGCTCCGAACCGTGCAAGCCCGGGGGTGTCAGGGCCGAACAGGTCCCCGACCTGCAGCATCCAGGCCGAGACCGCACCGACAAGACCCGTCACCGCACCTGTGGCGGCTGCGTCGACGAGCGTCCCACCGACCCGGCGAACTTCGCCGGCAAGCCAGAACCAGGCGGCAAAGGAGACGAGCGCACCGAGCCACCCGATGACGGGGATCTGCTCAAAGAACGTGATGACGACGAACACGAGCGAGCCGACGAGCAAGGTCACGCCGGAGTGCCCGGTCACTTCACCGCTTTCGGGTCGCCGGTCGCGATGAAGCCGAGAGCGCGGCGCCAGGCGTCATCGCACGCGTCCTTCCACTGCGCGAAGGTGCGGTCGAAGAACGAGTGCGGCGCG
>JBBQHN010000091.1:0-7657 GCA_038324015.1 Candidatus Limnocylindria bacterium
GGGGTTCTTGCCGCGACCGAAGATCGTTGCCGTGCCCGTGGTGCGAGCGGCACCGCCGATGATGCCGGCCCATAGTTCCATGAAGACCGTCGGCCGAATGATGGCCCAGTCGAGCCGACTGCCTCGAAGAAGCTCCTCGGCTCGATACTTCGCACGGTAGAGCTCCATCGGATGGTCCGGCCGGGCGCCATGTATCGAGAGCAGGACGAACCGGCGCACGCCTGCGGCCTCGCTCGCGCCGATGAGGTTGCGGTTGCCCTCGAGGTCGATCGCGCGCGGTCCTTGCCCGCCAGGTCCGAATCCCGTGATCGCCGAGATCACGACGTCGACGCCTGCGAGCGCGGGGGCCAGGGAC
This sequence comes from Candidatus Limnocylindria bacterium, assembly GCA_038324015.1. Taxonomy (GTDB): domain Bacteria; phylum Chloroflexota; class Limnocylindria; order P2-11E; family P2-11E; genus UBA4735. The sequence continues at coordinate 356 of JBBQHN010000091.1, forward strand.
GACCGGTCGCGAACATCTCCCTTCACGAACTCCGTCGCACCATCCCGCGCGTTCGCGGCCTCGGCGGGCTGACGCGTCAGCACGCGAAGACCACCTGCACGCCCGGCAAGCATGCGGCTCAGCTCACGACCAAGGTGCCCGGTGCCGCCGGCGATGAGGATCACTGCCCGACGTGCTGACGCACGCTGGCCTCGATGTCCGCTCCACCCTGCTCGACCGGTTCGAGGTAGAAACGGACCCATCCGAATCGGCCGTCGACGTCGCCGAAGATGCTCACCCCACGCATGAGGTGTCGCGTGCCATCTCGCCGCGTGCCGCGCATCTCCCACTCGATCCAGACCGTGTCGTCCTGTACGACCTGGCGGACGATCTCGGCCTGAAGGTCCGGCACCCCGCCAAAGATCTGGGCCCAATTCTTCTTGACCTGCTCGCGGCCGGTGAACGATCGGGCCGGGTGCGCTGGGGTTTCATTGACGAACGCCGGCGCGAAGCAATCCGCGAGCGCGTCGAGGTCATGTCCGTTCACCGCTCCGAGCAGCCTCATTGCGGTCGCGGAGGTCACTGTCGCCACAGCCATTTCCACACTCCCTTTGCTAGACTCATCTAATGGTCATTAGACTATGGGTATAGTGAAGCGAACGCGTCTCGTCAAGCCCCACTACCGCTCCCCCTTGCGAGAGGCGCAGGCGGAGCGGACGCGGCGGGGCATTATCTCGGTCGCAGCCCGCTTGTTCGCGGAGCGGGGCTACGTCGCGACGTCGATCGACGACATCGCGGGGGCCGCTCAGGTCAGCCGCGCGACGGTCTTCAACTCCGTCGGAGGCAAGGGGCAGCTGCTCAAGACCGCCTTCGATGTGGCGCTGGTCGGGGACGACGCGCCGGCGACGCTGCCGGAACGACAGCGGTCACGAGCGATCCGCGCCGAGCCGGACGCACGCCGGTACCTCGCGGGCTACGCCCAGCTCCTCACCGAGATCGGAGAGCGCCTTGGGCCGATCAGCGAAGCGGTGCGCAGCGCGGCCGGGGCCGACCCCGACGCTCGCCTGTTATGGACGAAACATCAGGCCGAGCGGCGGATCGGGGCAGCGAACGTCGTGGCCGACGTCGTCGCCAAGGGACGGCTGCGGAAGGGGCTCACGCGCGAGCAGGCCGCCGACATCGTCTGGGTGCTCAATAGCCCGGGACTCCATTACGACCTCGTGCTCGGTCGGGAGTGGCCGCCGCAGCGGTTCACCGAGTGGCTCGCCGACACGTTGCAACGTCAGCTTCTCGGCTAAGGCATCCGGTCAACGAGGTTGACCATGGTTGCCGGGATCGTCTCGACTGAGGCGTTGGCGGGAATCGGACCCGCGATGAGGGTTTTGCAGTTCTGCGCTCGACGTCCCCAGGCGTCCGCTGGTGCTCGCCGCGTGGCGCGCGAACGGCGGCGGACGATGGCGAGCGCTGGCGAAGGGCTACTGAAAGGCTACTGGGACGATCAGCACGACGCGTCGCGATCTGCTGTCGGTCGTCATTGCACGATGTCCTGTCGGCCGTCACCTAGTCTGACTCGATGCGGGACTTCGTCGCAGGTACCGTCGGCGATCGTTCGTCAGGAGCAGCATGTGGCTGAGCTGCCATCGGGGACCGTGACCTTCCTCTTCACCGACATCGAGGGCTCAACACGACTACTTCACGAGCTGGGGGCGGCGCAGTACGCCGTGGCGCTCGCCGAGCACCGGCAGGTCCTGCGAAAGGCGTTCACGGAACACGGCGGTGTCGAAGTGGATACGCAGGGCGACGCGTTCTTCGTCGCCTTTCCGACCGCGTCTGGCGCACTCGCCTCGGCGCGCGACGCGTCTGCGGCGCTCGCTGACGGCCCCATTCACGTGCGGATCGGCGTGCACACGGGCGAGCCCCTGCTAACGGGCGAGGGCTACGTGGGTCGCGACGTCCACAAAGCAGCGCGGATCGCGGCCGCGGGCCACGGTGGCCAGGTGGTCGTCTCGGACGCGACGCGGCTAGCTGCGGGAGTGGACCTCCGGTCGCTCGGCGCTCACCGGCTGAAGGACCTCGCGGCGCCAGAACAGCTCTGGCAGCTCGGCGAAGGTATGTTTCCGCCGCTCAAGAGCCTCAATCAGACGAACCTTCCGATCCAGCCGTCACCGCTTGTTGGGCGCCAGCGCGAGCTCGAGCAGGGCGGACGACTGCTGCGTGAGCATCGGCTCGTGACCTTGGTCGGCGCCGGCGGTTCCGGTAAGACGAGGCTCGCGCTCCAGCTCGCCAGCCAAGCGGTCGAAGCGTTCCCGCAGGGGGTCTGGTGGGTGCCGCTGCAGGGGCTGCGCGATGCCGAGCTCGTTGAATCGACGATCGCCAGCGTGCTCGGCACCAAAGCGGACCTTATCGACCATCTCGCCGGTAGGCGGTTGCTGCTGCTGCTCGACAATTTCGAGCACCTGATCGGCGCGGCGAACGTGGTAGCGGCGATCCTCGCCGGAACGAAGCACGTTCACCTTCTCGTGACGAGCCGCGAGCCGCTCCGGATCGCGGGCGAGTCGGTGGAAGCGATCGAGCCACTCCCGAACGATGACGCCGTCGCGCTGTTCCTCGCGCGCGCGGTACAGGTCGAGCCGCTCGCGGCCGTCGACGAGATCTGCCGGCGTCTCGACGGACTCCCGCTCGCCATCGAGCTGGCCGCGGCCCGCACGGCGCTGCTCGCACCTGACCAGCTGCTCGCCCGCCTCGACCAACGCCTGTCGCTGCTCACCGGCGGTCGACGCGACGCGCCGGACCGCCAGCGGACACTCCGCGCGACCATCGAATGGAGCCATGACCTGCTCGGCGAGGCCGAGCAACAGCTGTTCCGCAGGCTCGCCGTCTTCGACGGCAGCTTCGACACGAAGGCAGCCGAAGACGTCTGCGACGCGGGCCTCGATGGGCTGCAGTCGTTGCTCGAACGGAGCTTGCTCCGACGGTGGGGATTCGGCCGCCTCGCGATGCTGGAAACGATCCGGGAGTACGCGAACGAGCGGCTCGATGCGTCGGGTGAGGCCGAAGAGCGGCGCCATCGACACGCGCTGCATTTTCTGGCCTTGGCCGAGCGCGCGGCTCCGAAGCTCGTGGGCCGGGGGCAAGCCGATTGGCTTGAGCTGCTCGAGCAGGAGTACCCGAACCTCCGGGCAGCGCTCGCCTGGTCGGTTCCCAGGCGGGCGGACGCCAACGGTCCTCGCCTGGCGGGCGCCCTCACGACGTTCTGGGCCCATCGCGGACACTTCAAGGAGGGGCGCGGCTGGCTCGCAGCCGTGCTTACGGCTGGTGCGGCCAGCGACGACCCAACCTACAGGATGGTGCTCTGGGACGCGGGGCTGCTCGCGAGCTTACAGGGCGACTGGGCGGACTCGAAGCGGTTGTCGGAGGAGTGCCGTCGACTGTGCGACAAGCGCGGCGACGCGAAGTTCGGCGCGCGTTCGAGACTCGTGCTGGCCCGCATCGCGGCTGCCGAGGGCGATCACGAACACGCATCCGCGCTCTTGGCAGAAGCCGTGGTGCTCGCGCGTGAAGCGGATGATCCGTCGACCGGCGCGGTCGCGTCGTTCAACCTCGGCTACGGCGCGCTGAGCGCGGGACACTACGAGCGGGCGAGACGGGACCTGGAAGCCGCACTGGAGCGTTTCATCGAACTTGATAATTCCTACTTCATCGCCCGTTCGCTCGCCGCGCTGGGCGCGGTCGCGTTGCACGAGCGACGGACCGACGATGCCGTCACCCTGCTGCGCAGGAGCCTCGAGGTATCACGGCCGCTTGGCGATCGCGACGACATGGCTTGGGCGATTCAGCTGATGGGCATCGCCAGATCCGTGTCGGACCCGCAGCGTGCTGCACGGCTGCTGGGAGGGGCGGAGGCGCTGCGTGACGAACTCGGGCTCACCCTCCAGGGGGCTGAGCGCGACCTGCACGATCGGGCGCTCGTAGCGCTGGACGGACACGCAACCGCTGCAGCGTGGGCCGCCGGTCGGGCGCTTCTGCCCGAACAGGCCGCCGATGAAGCCCTCGCCCTGTAGGCGTCCAGAACTCAGCTGAGGCGTCGGCGGGAATCGGACCCGCGATGAGGGTTTTGCAGACGCCTACCGTCCGACTGATCGGATTCGCGCCTGACATCGCGGATCTTGCCGTTCATCGCGCCTCCACGGTGATGGTCTGCTATCCGGCCCTGAAGAATTTGCCGAGTGTCGTCGGGTACGCCGCGAGCTGCGAGAGCGGCATCTCACCGCGGTAGCGGCGGAGCATCCGCATCCCCGATCCACGGTTCTTCTGATCCCAACCGTGGACCTCGATGATCGCGGAGTCAGGCCAGTGGGCCTCGGACTTCTGTGCGACGGACGTCGAGCGGAGGCGGTGCTGCTTGAACGCGACGCCCTCGAGGGCGATGCGGACCTTCATCCGCTGCGAGAGCGATGACCACGAGTGCTCGTTGATCGCCTTGCCGTGGATCGTGAGGAACAGCGGCTCGTCTCCCCCACCGCGGTAGGCCGGGCGGGTGCGGAGGTACGCGCGGATCGCCGGGATCGCCGCGGGGTCCATCGGCACGACGCGCACGCCGGCCGTGCCGCGCTTCGTCGCGCTCTCCTGCTCGATGAGGAAGTGACCGGAGGTGCCGGACTTCGGGAACTGGACGTTGCTGACGAGCATCAGCCGGGCCTCCTTCGCCCGGAACCCGTGGAGCTCCACCGCGATGATCGCGCGATCGCGGATGGCGGTGATGCCGTCGAGGCTGCGGAGGATCGCATTGACCTCTTCGTCCTTGTACGGCGGGAGACCGCGGGCCGACGGGCCAGGGATGACCAGGTCGCGGAGGACCGAGAGACGAAGGTCTGCGTCGCCCGCGTACCAGAGCTTCTTCCGCGCGAGGTAGGTAGCGAACGAGCGGAGCGTGATCGCGAGATTACGCCTGGTGTTCGCGTTGGCTCTGGTACGGACGAACCGCTCGGCGGTCTCGATCTCGACGCTGGCGAGGGTTCGCCGGTCCTCGGGGAGCCAGCGGACGAAGAGGTCGAGCCGGCGGGCGTAGCCGTCGAGCGTCGACTGCGCGATGCCGTCGCCATCCAACGGCTTGTCCGCGAGGAACCAGCCAACGGCTTCGGTGAGCGAGAAGTCAGGGCGCTTCACTCGTTGGTCCCGATATCTGTCTGGAAAGGTTCGTGCGGTGTGTCCCACGCGAGGTGTTTCCTCCCCGCGCCCGCCCCAAGCGACCGGACTGTAGGCCGCCAGGAGCGTTGCGCGAGAAACCTCGAGAAGGTCCTCATGATCGCGGATCTCGGCTGGCTCGGCCCTGACGCCGACCAATCGCGATGCCGCGCAGGTACGCCTCCTCCTCACGGCCGCGGCGAAGGATCAGGCCGGTGATGAAGCCGAGCGCGGCGAAGAGGAGCTCGATCACTTGGCACCACGGACACGCGCGTAGGGCTGATCCGCGTCGGCGAACGGATCCTCAGTCGTGGCCCCCAGCAGGGGAACGGCAGCGCCGGGAAGCGTGAGCCCATGACGCTGCGCGAAACCTTCCCCGTGCTCGCGGCACACGTACCGCTGCTGGCTGCTATAGCGACGGCCCTCGGTCGACCACGCCGCGAGGTACGCCTGGGACTGGGGGCAGTAGGTGAAGACGTAGCCGACGCCAGCGACGTAGCCCCCGCCGATCGACTGGCACGGCCACTTCGCCGCTGCCTCGCTGATGGCGCACTCCGTGGCACGCAGCCCCTCGAAGCCCACGTCCGGTGCCGTCATGCCGGGGTCCTTGCCCGCGCCGCGGCGAGCACCCGATCGGCAGCACCACCCACGTGGCGCACGCCCTCGCGTCGTACCGAATCGCTTGAGCGATTCGCGTCCTCCTGGGGCTCGGGAAACGGGTCATCTGCGCTAGGTACGGGATCTATCGATCCAGAGGACGGGGTACGGGAAGGACGGGGGTACGGGCTTGAGCGTGGCGCTTCGTTGCGCGCATCTTTACTTTCATGGCCATCTGGACCAGTAGCAGCGGGGCCTTTGCCAGCATCGGAGCTCGCAGGACCTTTACCGTCCGGTGAAGCGTGGCGCTTGAGCGTGGCGCTTGAGCGTGGCGCTTCGATTCCTCCTCCACTCCTTGAAGCGTGGCGCTTGAGCCCGGCGCTTCGTCCGCGATGTCGATGCCCGAACCGTCCGGCTCAAGCGTGGCGCTTCGTGACTGCCCGCTCGCCTGCCCACCACGACGGCCCTTCTCGCGCAGCTCCGCACGGCGCGCCTCGATCACCCAGCGCGGGAACTGGTATGTCTCGGGCGGGCGGGTGGTGGGGTCCCCGAAGTAGTGGTGGATGACGTATCCGCCCGATGGGATCGGGTCCGCTTTCACTGCCTCGCGCTGCTTCACGCACGATGCGCATGGCGACGCCGCGCGGTGCCAGAGCTTCGCCGCCAGCAGCTCGCCGATCGTCTTCTCGGGGTTGCGCAGGCTCGTGAGCCGGATGGGCCGAGACGCGGGGATGTGGCCGTCGGTGAGCTTGAGGCTCGACCAGGAGATCGCGAGGATCCACAGGCGGAACGCGGCGTCGCTGACGCCACCGAGCTTGTCATTGTCGTGGAGCCGGTCGGTCATCTTGACCCAGGGCATCAGCGAGCACCCTTCCGCGAGTTGCAGGATCGGCAGGCGGGCACGATGTTCCCGATGTCGTTGGGGCCGCCGCGCTTGAGCGACACCACGTGGTCCCGGGTCAGCGGGCGGTCGGTCCTGCCGCAGTAGAGACAGGCGCCGCCATGCTGCTCGACCACAGCGATCCACTGCGCAGTGGTGTGCGAGCCAGTGGCGCCGCGCTCGTGGGCGCGACGGTTGACGCCGTGCTGGCGGTTCGCTCGCGCCTGCACCGCGCGGGCCCGCGCGTGGCGCGCACGGACGATGTCAGCGAGACGCTTGTACTCAGCGATCGAGGCCGAGCGGTACTCGGCATCGCTGAGATCCCAGATCTCGTCGCGCTGATGCCACCGTGGATCGATTGCGACGACCACGGGCATCTCGACCGCGCTCTTCAGCCAGGGCATCAGCGCGCCTTCTCCTCTTTCTTGGGTGTCGGGTGGGCGCACTTCGCGCAGAGTCGCTCGTAGGGGCTGAGGTGGTCGCCTTCGGGCAGGCATTCAGCGACGGATGCGGAAAGCCCGCATCGGGTGTGGCGCAGACCGTCATGCGGCTTGACCAAGTGGACGACGAACACACGGCGCTCGCTCATTGCTGACCCTCTGGCGAGCAGCCTCATGCAAGGGCCTCGCGCAGCGCGGCCAGTGCCGCGGCTGTAAGGCGAC
>JBBQHN010000092.1:0-7570 GCA_038324015.1 Candidatus Limnocylindria bacterium
GCGCGCGAGCTTACGCAGGCCGGCGACGGCCGCGGCGCTCGCGGGCTCGCAGAACACGCCCTCGCACTGCGCGAGGAACTGGTACGACTCGAGGATCTCGTCGTCCGTCACCGCCGTGATCGAGCCGCCCGACTCATCGCGCGCGCGGACGGCGCCGTTCCACGACGCTGGGTTCCCGATGCGGATCGCGGTCGCAATGGTCTGCGGATCCTTCACGATCTCGCCGCTCACGATCGGCGCGGACCCCGCGGCCTGAAAGCCGTACATGGCCGGGCGACGCTTCGCCAGCTTGGAGTCGCGGGCCTCGTTGAAGCCCTTCCAGTACGCGGTGATGTTGCCGGCGTTCCCGACCGGGATGCAGAGCCACTCCGGCGCGTCGCCGAGCACCTCGCAGATCTCGAAGGCCGCGGTCTTCTGCCCGTCGATGCGGTGTGGGTTCACGCTGTTCACGAGCGTCCCCTCACCGTTCGCGGCGAGCTCGCGCGAGATCACGAGCGCGTCGTCAAAGCTCCCCGTGATCGCGACGACCTTCGCGCCGAAGGCGATGGCTTGCGAGAGCTTGCCGAGCGCGACGTGGCCCGCGGGAAGGATGACGATGCACCGCAGGTGTGCGCGCGCGGCGTACGCGGCGGCAGATGCCGACGTGTTCCCGGTGGAGGCGCAGAGCACGGCCTGCGCGCCAGCCTCCATCGCCTTCGCGACGGCGACGACCATGCCGCGGTCCTTGAACGAGCCGGTGGGGTTGGCGCCCTCGATCTTCAGCCAGATCTCGGGGATGCCGGTCTCTTCCTCAAGGACAGGGGCGCGGACCAGGGGCGTGCCGCCCTCGCCCAGCGTGAGCCGAGGGGTCTTGGCGCTGACCGGCAGGTGGTCTCGGTAGCGCTCGATGAGCGGGATGGGCTGAGGCATCCGCGAATCGTACGGCCTCGCGACGACCGCCCCGCGTAGGATTCACCGCGTGAAGATCAGCCCGCGAGAACGCCAGCTTCTCCGGGTGCTGCTCGTTCTGGCGATCGCGTTCCTTGCGCTCGAGGTCATCGCGATCCTCTGGGACGCTCTCGGCCGCATGGCTGACGTGCTCATCATCTTCGGTGCGGCGTGGGCGTTCGCGTACGTCCTCGCGCCGCTGGCCGACCGCCTCGATCGGCGCACGCGCCTCAATCGTTTCGGCGCGGTGCTGGTCGTGTACGGTGCGATCTTCGTGCTCCTCGCAGCGGCCGGCGCGTTCGCGGTGCCACGCCTCGCCGAGCAGCTTTCCGCGCTCGCGTCGCGCGGACCCGAGCTCGCCACGAACGCGGATGGCGCGGCAAGGGAGTTCCAGACGGGCCTCGACCGCATTGGTGTCCCGCTGAACATCGTGCCCCTGTACGAGGCGCTGCCGGGTCGGCTCGCCGATGTCGCCACGAGGCTCGCGTCCGATGCGCTCGGCGTCATCTCGGCGACCGCAACGATCCTGTTCGACCTGCTGCTCGTCCTCATCATCGCGTTCCTCATGCTCATGGATGGGGACCAGATGTGGAACCGGTTCACCGGTCTGTTGTCCGAGGAGCTTCGTAGCGAGTCCGAGTTGCTCCGCATGAGCATCGACCGCGCGTTCGGCGGATTCATCCGGGGCTCGCTCATCCTGGGCCTGCTCTATGGGTTCGCGACGCTGCTCATCCTCGTCGCGTTCCGCGTGCCGTTCTCCGGTGTGCTTGCGGTCTTCAGCGGCGTGTTCGTGATGATCCCGTTCTTCGGACCGATCCTCGCGATCGTGCCGGTGCTTCTCATCACGTTCCTCGGCGCGCCTGCCGCGCTCGTGCCAGTCGCGATCCTCTCGATCCTCTTGCAGCAGGTCATGCTCAACGTCGTCGGTCCGCGGATCATGTCCAAGAGCATCGGGATCCACCCGATCTTCGTGTTCCTCGCCCTGCTCATTGGCTCCAAGCTCGCCGGGTTCTGGGGTCTGGTCCTCGGCGTCCCGGTCGCTGGCGTCATCAACACGTTCATCCGCTACTCGATCGAGGTCAGCTCCGGCCGTCGCCAGCGCCACGAGGCCGCCGCGCTCCTGGAGGACGTCGCGATCGAAGCCAGCCAATGACGAAACACATCCTTATCACGAACGACGACGGTATCGAGAGCGACGCACTCGGCGCGTTGCACGATGCGTTGTCCGCGGTCGCCGAGGTCGACGTTATCGCGCCGGAGCGCAACTGGAGCGGCGCGAGCCACAGCATCACCCTGTTCCGCCCGCTGCGGTGTAGGCCGACGAAGCTCCGCACCGGCCAGTCGGCCTACATGACCGACGGCTCGCCGAGCGACTGCGTGCGCCTTGCGGTCCTCGGGTTCCTCAAGCAGAAGCCCGACCTCATCGTGAGCGGCATCAACCGCGGCGCGAATCTAGGTGACGACATTACGTACTCGGGCACCGTCGCCGCCGCGATGGAAGGGCTCCTTTCCAATATCCCGTCCATCGCGGTGTCGATCGGTGCGTTCGGCGCGGACCTCGACTTCAGTGTCGCGAGCGAGTTCACGGCGCTGCTGGCGACGAACATCCTCGAGAAGGGCTTCGTCCACGACGCGCTACTCAACGTGAACGTCCCGCATCTCCCGCGCGAGCGGATCGCGGGCGTCGAGGTGACACGGCTCGGCAAGCGCAATTACCGCGACATGCTCGTCGAGCGCCTCGATCCGTACGGCAACCCGTATTACTGGGTCGGCGGCCCGGCCGTCACGACCGATGCCGAGCCTGGCACGGACGTCGCGGCGATGCGCGACGGAAAGATCAGCGTCACACCCATTGCGCTCGACCTCACCAGCCACGAGCTGCTCGAGGTACTGAGCGGGTGGGACTGGGGCTGGACCGCGCCGGTCGAGTTGCCCGCCGAAGCGGAAGAGGACGCGGATGCGCGGGGAGCGAGCCGCCGGCTCTAAGGGACTCGAGCGCCGCGGGCTATTGCTGGAGGGCGAGGAGCATGGCGGCGACGCCGGACTGGCCGTGCACCCGCGCGCGCTGCAGCAGGTACATCGCGTTCGTGGACTGGATCGAGCCGCCGGACTTCTTGTACCCGGAAAGGTAGCCGCACGCTGCGAGCGCCGTGCCGGAGAGGTCGTTGTAATCACCCGACGGGTATGCAAAGTGGCGCACGTCGGTACCGGTCCACAGCGACAGGAAGTCCCGCGAGCGGCACATCTGATAGATCTGCTCATTGAGCGGCTTCATCATGCTGACGTGATCCATCGCGTGTGATTCGACGTCCAGGCCATTGTCGGCGAGCGCCCTGACCTGATCGCGGCTGATGTAGCCCGGCCTGTCCACGAGGTTCACGGTCACGAAGAACGTCCCGGTCATGCCGTATGCCTTGAGCAGCGGCATCACGATGCTGTACGTATCCGCGTAGCCGTCATCGAACGTGAGCATGACCGGCTTCGGCGGCAGGCCGCCGGTCTGATCGAGCGACCACCAGAGTTCCTTCGTCGTGATCGTGTGATAACCGTTGTCCCTGAGGTACTTGAGCATCGCCTCGAAGTCGGTCGGACTGACCGTGAGATCGCGGCGGAGCGCCATGTTCGGGTCGGTCGCGGGAAGCCAGCTGACGTAGTGGTACATGAGCGAGGGCACGCGGATCGTCCGTGAGCCGTCCGCGAGCATCGCTGGGATGTAGGTCCGCGCGACCTCGGGCTGCGGGGCGGTGGCGTCCGGCAGTTGCGGCACGTTCGCGTCGTCGGTCTTCACGATGACGTAGAAGGTGAGGTTCGGATCCTCGAGCCATTGCTGTCCTTCAAGGAGCGGACGCAGGCCGAGCTTGTACACACCGGGGGCCGACGGCGCCTGCACGCCGAACTGGAACCACATGACCTGACCCGGTCCGATGTAGGGCATCGACTGGATGCCCGGACGGTTCGCACGCGACCAGTTCGTCGCGGGCGTACCGGCGGAGCCATCGCCGCCAAGCGCGCTTGCACGATCCTGGCCGGGCTCCGGTCCCCAGGTGCCGAGCGCGGCGTTGCCGTACCAGCCGAGGGATCCGGTGTTTTGGAACGCGATGGTGACGGTCGTCGATCCACCGCCGCAGAGCGTCGGGAATCCGCTGCGTGCATAGAGCGCGGCGTGCGCTCCGGCGAGGCCGGTCGTCGCGGCGACCGGGGGCGTGCCGGGATCGACGGTCTCGGTACACATCGCCGCCGCGTTAGCCGGCGGCGTCGACGGGCCGATCGTGTCGCGACCCGTCTCGATCATGTCAGCGGCCCGCGCATACAAGGGCATGAGGGCGCCTACTAGGGCGAGGACGGTCACGGCGACGCGCAGCTTCCGGAACACCTTCGGTCCTGACCCTCTCCTCACGCGCCTGGCCCTCTATCGACTGACTAACGCGGCCAGGCCCGTTGGTGTGATGCTAGGAGCGCCTCTTGTCGCTGGTCAATACATCACTGAGGGGATCAACGAGGCAGAACGACCGTCCGGCCCTCGACCTGGGTCACCGCCAGACCATCGCCGAAGACCTGGCCAACGACTCCGGCCGAAAGAGCGAGCGCTGGCGGTCCGTCCGCCTGTAGCGAACCGTCACGGAGCACGATGACCCGGTCGGCGAGCGCGGCGAGATTGAGATCGTGCAGCACGGCAAGGGCGATGACGCTGCGGGTTCGGGCGAGCTCGCCCACCTCGAGCAGCACGCTCCGTTGATGCGACGGGTCGAGGTGGGCGGTGGGCTCATCTAACAGGAGTACGTCCGCCTCCTGCGCGAGCGCCATGGCGAGCACGACGCGCTGCCGCTCACCACCCGACAGCGCGTCGATCCGCCGCCCCGCGAGCAACGAGAGATCCTGGTCCGAAATCGCCCGCTCGACCGCTTCCTGGTCGGATCGTGCCGGGCGAGCGAACAAGCTGAGCCGAGCCGTGCGACCGAGCGCGACGATCTCGCGGACCGTGAATGGGAAGAGCGTGTCGAAGGTCTGGGGTACGACGGCGATGCGCGACGCGAGCGCCGCACGGGACATCGAGAGCACATCGACATCGTCGAGCGTCACGCCACCGTTGGTCGGCCGGATGAGCCCGGCGAGCGCGCGGAGCAGCGTGGACTTCCCCGCCCCGTTCGGACCGACGAGCGCGATGAGCCCGCCGGGTTCGAGCGTGAGGTCCAGACCGCGCAGCACGCGCCGAGCGCCATAGCCGGCCTCGAGCCGGTGCGCGATGAGCGCGGTCACGCGATCTCCCGGCGGCGGGCGCGCACGAGCAGGAACAGGAAGAACGGCGCGCCGACAAGCCCCGTGAGCACACCGACCGGGAGCTCCGCCGGCGCGATCACCGAGCGCGCACCGGTGTCCGCGAGCACGAGCACGCTCGCACCGGCCAGGAAGCTGGCGAGCGCGAGCGTTCGATGACCCGCACCGACGATGGGCCGCAACGCATGCGGCACGACCAGACCGACGAACCCGACAAGGCCGGCGAGCGCGACCGCGGCGCCGGTGAGCAGCGCGGCGGCCGCGATGACCGCGATCGTCGTTCGGTCCGGGTCAACGCCGAGCGTTGCGGCGGTCTCCTCACCGAACACGAACGCGTCGATGCGACGGCCCAGCACCACCGCGAGGACGAGCCCGATAGCGATGACGACCGCCGCGACGACGAGCTCGCCCGTCGATCGGACTGCAACGCCGCCACCGAGAATGTCGAGGATCGCGCGCAGGCGCAGCGCGAGACGGTCGCTCAGGAAGAGCAGGAGCGTGATCATCGCGCCGGCAAAGGAGGTAAGGACGATGCCTGCGAGCAGCACCGTGAGCACGGTCGTCCTCCCGCCGAGCCGCGAGAGCTGCCAGACCCCGAGCGCGCTGACGAGGGCACCGGCGAACGCAGCGACCGGAACGACTGCGCCGCTCATGTCGCCGCCGATCGCGATGACCGCGACGGCGCCGAGCGCGCCGCCGGCCGATGTCCCGGTCACATAGGGATCCGCGAGCGGGTTGCGGAACAGTCCCTGCAGGAGCGTGCCCGCGACGGCCAGCGCGCCGCCGACGAGAGTGGCGGCGATCACGCGCGGCAGGCGGAGATCGCGCACGATGACCCCGGTCGCGGTGTCTCCCGCACCGAAGATCGCTCCGAGCACGTCACCCGGCGCGATCGGGACGGCGCCGATGAGGATCCCCACGACCACGCTGACCGGCAGCAGGATCGCGAGTACCACGAACGCCGGCGCCGCCCGGCTCATCCGGTCACTTGAAGAGCTCGGGGTGGACGAGCTTCGCGTACGCCTCGGCCGCGGTGCCGAGACGCGGACCCGGCCGGCTGAAAAGGTTCCCGGACACGGGATAGACGCGCTTGCTCTTGACCGCGCTGAGGGCGGACCAGCCGGGCCGGGCGATGACCTGGTCGATCGTCGTGCCGTATGCGGCATCGGCGAGCACCACGACCTCCGGGTCGGCGCGCACGACCTCTTCCGCCGAGATCGTCGGGTACTGCGTCTTCGCCGCGGCCGCGACGTTGGTGCCACCGGCCAGCTTGATGAGGTCGTCGATGAACGAACCGGGACCGACGGTGTACATCTTCGTGAGATCGGACGCGTCGATCTCGTGGAACACCCTCGGCTTGGACGCGTTCGCGGTCTTCACCTTCACGGCGTCGAGCTGCGCCTGGATCTCCGCCGCAAGCTTCGCACCGTTCGCACCCACGGCCTGCCCTATCAACGTCGCACTACGCGCGACATCGGCGGCGTTCTGCGGGTCGACCACCAGCACCGCGGCGCTCGTCTGCGACAGCGCCTCGAACGTTCCGTCAGAGAACTTCACCGTGATGATGAGATCGGGCTTCAGCGAGACGATCTTCTCGATGCTCACCTTCACGCCGCCGACGTGCGTGATGGACAAAGCGGCAGCCGGCTCGTCGGAGAAGTCGTCCGTTCCGACGACGCGGTCGCCGGCACCGAGGGCGAACAGGAACTCCGTGTTCGAAGGACCGATCGACACGATGCGTTCCGGACGCTTGGAGATCGCGACCGACCGGTTCTGGAAGTCGGTAATGCTCGCCGGGAACGCGCCGGCGGTCGCACTGGCTTTCGCGGCGGCGCTCGGGGATGAAATGGACGCGGGGGCGGACCCGCAGGTGACGATGAAGAGAAGCGTGAACAGCAGCGCGAAGCGTCGGAGCATTCTGGCTCACCCTTTCTCGCGAAGGTGTGTAGGCCGCGAGCGGATGGACCAGGCGACCCGAGTTCGGCTCCGTCCTTCGATGGGGCCGTTACGGTGGCGGGACCCTGCCGGAATCGCACCGGCTTCGCTGGAGCTCCGCGTATTCAGTTGTCGCGAGGGATCGACCTAGGCGATCGCGGGGACTCGCTCTTGCGTGAATCGTGCGCTGTCGGACAGGTTAGCCGAGAAGAGCCGCTGGAGCGTCATGACGTGGGTGCAGAGGCCATGGACGACGAAGTGATCGCACTCGCAGGACCAGTCATCTCCGGAAAGGCGGACCTTGTGGGTGCCGTTGTCACCGCGGAATGAGACTTCGAGGGCCTCGACGTGGACGCGATCGGGTTCCGCTGCGTAGCGCTTCGCCTTCTCGATCTTGGAGATGAGGCTCGAGTTCATGAGTTCCTCCCGCTCC
>JBBQHN010000093.1:0-7535 GCA_038324015.1 Candidatus Limnocylindria bacterium
TCGGACCGATGGTCTTGTCGCCCGTGAGCACCGCGTGCAACAGCGTCCCAAGGATCGTCGTGCGGGAGAACGTGTACATCCCTTCGCCGCGGTAGGTGTTCGCGCGGATCGGGTCGTTCACCTTCGCGAAGACCTGCGGGATGCTGAAGATCTTCTTGGCGATCTGCGCCGCCATCAGGTTCCGGTTGTCGCCCTGCGTCAGAGCCAGGAACGCGTCGGCCTTCTCGATGCCGGCCTGACGAAGGATGTCCATGTCGGTGCCATCCCCCAGGACGGGCGTGCCTTTGAAACTGTTGGGCAGCCGCTTGAACGCGGAGCGTTCCACGTCGACGATCGAGACGGAATGACCCGTCTGGTCGAGGAGCTCCGCGAGGAAAGCGCCCGTGCGCCCGGATCCAACGATAACGACGTTCACTTGGGTTCTTCCTGACGATACGCGAGCACCGCGCAGGGCGCTTTCACGTACACATCCTCGACCGTCCGGCCCACGTAGACGCGGCCCAGCCGCTTCCGGTAGGGCATGCCGAGCAGGATCAGCTGGCAGCCCTGCTCGACCGCGGTATCCACGATCGCGGCCGCCGCCTCGCGCGCCTGCAGGACCTCGGTGGAGATCTGGGCGCCGAGTTTTTGGGCCACACCCTCGGCGAGGGAGAGGATCTCCTCGCCGCGCTCGAGCTCGGCGTCCAGGACCGCGTCAAGCGGCATGTTCCATTTGACCTCGATCACGTGCACCGCGGTGATCTTGGCCTTGTGGCTCCGACCTAGCGCGACGGCGTATTCGATGACGTCGGGGTCGACGGCGGTCCCCGCCAGTGGAACGAGGATGTTGGTGAGCTTCACAGAGCGCGAAGTCTAGTGCCGCTCGAAGTCCTCCGGGTCATCGAGGTGGTAGGGCACATCGATGACGCTGGTGTTGGGTCGCGTGAACAGCGCGAGCTTCAGGCGCAGTGCGGTCTGATTGTGCAGCGCGGCGTCCCAGAAGTGGCGCGGGACGAACTCGGCGAGCACGACGACGATCGGGCGGTCGACGTCACCGTCGTCGATCGCGTCGAGGTAGCTCAGCAACGGGGCCATCAGCGACCGGTACGGCGAGACGATGACCTCGATCGGGACGTCGGCCCCGACCGATTGGGCCCACCGCTCCTTGAACTTGTTCGCGCCGTCTTCATCAAAGGAGACATGCAGCGCCGACACGTCGGCCGACATACCTCGGGCGAGGCTCAGCGCGTGCAGCGCGGCCTTGTCGATGCGACTCACGGGCACGATGAGGCGCGGCCGGCGCTCACGCAGCGTGACCCGGACTCCGCGCGGGATCAGGAGCTCATCCTCGATCCGCCGGTAGTGCTGATGCACGCGCCACATCAGATAGACCATGACCGGCATGACCGCCAGGACCATCCACGCGCCAAGCTGGAACTTCGTGACCGCGACCACCATCGTCACGACACCGGTGACCACCGCGCCGAGCGCGTTGACCGTCGCGGAGAATTGCCAGCCCCGGCCGCGCTCGCGAAGCCAGTGGCGCACGAGGCCGGCCTGCGACAGGGTGAACGCGATGAACACACCGATCGTGTACAGCGGGATGAGCCCGTTGACGCTGCCCTGGTACAGGGCCAGCAGCAGCGCCGAGATGATCGCGAGCACGATGATCCCAAAGGAGAATGCCAGCCGGTCGCCGCGCTGCGCGAATTGCCGTGGCATGAAGCGATCCGTGGCAAGGATCGAGGCAAGGCGCGGGAAGCCGGAGAAGCTCGTGT
This sequence comes from Candidatus Limnocylindria bacterium, assembly GCA_038324015.1. Taxonomy (GTDB): domain Bacteria; phylum Chloroflexota; class Limnocylindria; order P2-11E; family P2-11E; genus UBA4735. The sequence continues at coordinate 1,758 of JBBQHN010000093.1, forward strand.
TGGCCGCGAGCACGAGGATGACCGCCGTCGCCGCCTGGACGAGATAGAAGTACCAGCCGTCGCCGACGATGGACTGGGTGAGGAGGCCGAGCACGCTCCGTGTCTCGGTCGCGTCCGGCGCGATGCCGATGCGCGTTGCGAGGTAGCTGATACCGAAGAACAGGACCCCGAAGAGGGTCCCCATCGCGATGAGCACCGTTCCGGCATTCCGCGCGGCCGGTGGGCGGAACGCGGTCACGCCGTTGGCGACCGCCTCGGTGCCCGAGAGGCCGACGGAACCGGATGAGAACGCCCGCAGGATGAGGAACGCGCTCAGGGCTTCGGTGGCAGGCACCGCTTCCGGTGGCGCGACCGGAGGCGGCACGTCTCCGGTCAGGACGCGGACGAAACCGATGATGAGCACCCCGACGACGGACACCACATAGAGATACGTCGGTCCCGCGAAGATGACGCCGGCTTCGCGGATCCCACGCAGGTTCCCGATCGTGATCAACGCGATGAACGCAACACCGATGACGACCTTCGTCGGCTCGAGCTGCGGGAACGCCGTCGAGATGGCGAGGACGCCGCCCGCGACCGAGACCGACACGGTGAGGATGTAGTCGACGAGCAGCGCGGACGCGGCGATGAGCCCCGGGAGGACCCCGAGGTTCTGGCTCGCGACGACGTAGCTGCCACCGCCATTCGGATACGCCCGGACGACCTGGAGATACGAGGTCACGACGATCGCGAGGATCACGATGATCGCGATCGTGATCGGCATCGTGAGTGCGAGACCGGCGGCTCCCGCGAGCGCGAGTGCCCGCATCGTCTCCTCGGTCGCATACGCCGACGACGAGATGTTGTCGGAAGCAAAGATCGCGAGGCCCGTGACCTTCGAGACGCGCTCGCCGCCCTCCATCTCGGTGGCGATGCGGCTTCCGAAGAGGAGCTCGCGGGCCCGGTCGAGGACCTTCCCGATACCGCTGCTCGGCTCGAAGACGTCCTCGGTGGCGACGACGTAGCCCTTGCGGCGGCGGAACTCGTTGCGCCGCACGATGCGGACGCGCGCGTCGCCGGGGAGCCGACCCTTCGAGCGCTCGATCTTCTCGAGCCGGTGTTCGGGTCGCGATGGCCCGTCCGGCGGCTCACCGGCTGAACGGTCTGACAAGAGCGCGAAGTCTAGGCGTTGATGCGGGCGAGCTCCTTGCCGGTCTCGTCCACGAGCAGGGCGAGCCGAATACCCCGCACGGACGGCTCCTCGAGCGACACGGTCTGGGCCGGCGCCGTGAGCACCTGGGCGACGATCGCGTCGGCCTGGGGCGCCCGCGCGATGCGGCTGACCACCAGGCGCTCCCCGCTCCGCGTGATCCGGTGCACTGCGACGGAGTAGCCGCCCGTGCGCCGCTCACCCAGGCGAACGGTGACGTAGACCCGCCCGTCACGCTCCACGAGCTCGAAGGGGGCTTCACCCGGGGTCGCGGAGGGCTCCACGCGGAACCTGAGCTCTGTCATACGCCGAACCGGAGGCGCTCCGCCAGCGGCTCAGGAAGACCGCGGGTGCGCATGCGCCGCTGCGTTTCGCCGATGTCGTACTCGACGCGGTGGAACTCGACACTCGCCGCCCCGACATCGAGGAGCGCGTACGACGCCCGCGGATCGCGGTCGCGCGGCTGACCGACGCTTCCGGGGTTCACCATGAACTTCCCGTCCCCGGTCAGGAACTTGGCCGCGACGTGGGTGTGACCGACGCAGCAATGCGTTGCGCGTGTCGCGGTCATCGCGGCGGTCGCGATCCGTCCATCGAACACGTACTCCCACAACGGATCGCGCGGGCTGCCGTGGCAGATCTCGTAGCCCGCCGCCGGCTCGAGGGTCAGTGGCAGCTCTCCCAGCAGGTCCTTGTCTTCCGCGCTGAGCCACGACCGGTGCAGCTCGGCGGCGCTTCGCGCGACGGGGTTGAAGAGCTCGAGTCCCATGCCGGTCGCGACCGCGCGGTCGTGGTTGCCCGCGACGATGAGTGCGCCGCGCTCGCGGAGCAGGGCCAGCGTGTCCTGCGGATCGGGCCCGTATCCGACGGTGTCACCCATCACCCACACACCGTCGACGGGCGGGAGCGCCCCGAGCACCGCTTCGAGGGCGACGAGGTTCGCGTGGACGTCCGACAGGAGGGCAACGGTCATCGGGCGGCGGCCTTGGCCTCGGCGACGGTGAACCGCTTGGCCGCGAGCGCTCGGCCGAGAACGACGGAGGCAACGCCTTCTCCAGCCAGCGCGGTCACGTCGGCGAGGTGGCGGACGCCGCCGCCGGTGTGCAACGCGACGCCTGCCGCGCGCGCTCCGAGCGCCTCGCGGATCGCGCGCAGGAGGCCGAAGGCCGGACCGCGGTCGCCGCTCTCTGCCCCGAGATCGATCACATAGAGATGTCGCACACCCGCGTCGACGGCGGCGAGCGCCGCGCCGACACTGTCCCGGCCCGTGGCCCGCTGCACGAGCTCGGTGCCCCCGCCGCGTGGCGCGAGGCGGCCATCGCGCGACTCGATCTCGACGATCGCGCGGTCGGACAGCGACACGATCGCCGGGAACAGCGCGCCGTCGCCGAAGACGGCCGACGAGAACAGCACGCCCGCGAAACCGGCAGCGAGCGCGGCGCGTGCGCGGTCGATGGACGCGAGGCCGCCGGCGAGCCGGCAGGGAATGCCACTCTCTGTCGCGATCGTCGCGAGCAGGGTCAGGTTGGCGTACTCGCCACGCTCAGCACCATCGAGGTCGACCAGGTGCAGCTCGTCGGCGCCGTCCGCGACGAAGGACGCGGCGAGCGCACGCGGCTCAACGTCGGCTGGAGTCTCGGACCGGAATGCGATCTGTCCGCCCCGCACGTCGACGGACGGGACGATCACCACGGGCGGCGGCGCGCCTCGGCTGACGTGCGGGGGTAGCGATCCGGTGTTGCACGCGTCTTGCGCATCACCACGAGGTTGCGGCCAGGAAGCACGTCGTCGACGCCAAGCTGCAGCGTCGAGACGATCGAGGCGATCTCGCCCCCGACGGACACGAGCGCTTTTCGCGCCGCGGGCAGCTCGGCATCCACCTTCCCCTTCCAGACGATGGCATCGCCGCCGATGCGCAAGAACGGAAGGAGGTACTCGGCACAGGATGCGAGCGTGCCGACGGCGCGCGCCGTCCCGACGTCGTAGCCCGCACGGCGATCGGATAAGTGAGCCAGCGTCTCAGCCCGCTCGTTGCGGACCTCCACGTCGCTGAGCCCGAGCAGCGAGCTTGTCTCCTCGATGAACCGCGACTTCTTCCCTACCGACTCGACGCAGGTGAGCTTCACGTTCGGCATCGCGATGCGGAGCGCGAGGCCGGGGAACCCGGCGCCGCTTCCGACGTCGATCACCCGCTCACTGCCGGTCCAGACGCGGACGGCGATGGCCGTGAATGAATCGAGGAAGTGCTTCATCGCGATGTCCGAAAGGTCCGTGATCGCTGTGAGGTTCACGGTCGTATTACGTTCGATGAGCTCCACAGCGAACCGCTCGCACACCGCGACCTGCGCTCCGGACAGCTGCACGCCGAGGTTCGCGGCGCGCGCCGCGAGCGAAGCGAACTCGCGACCGGAGACCGCGGACACATGGCCCATCCTATGCGCGTGAGCCTGCGCACCGGTATCGCCGCCGCCGTCCTCGTCCTGCTCGCGCTGCTGCAGGGCACCGCCCTCGGTGCCGCTCGGACGGTCACCATCAGCGGCTTCGCGTTCTCCCCTGTCACGACCGTGGTCGCGGCGGGCGACACGATCACGTGGCACAACAGTGACGCGACGCCACACACGGCGACGTCCAACAACGGGGCGTTCGACACGGGTCCCATCGCTGCCGGGACGGACGGCAAGACCGTGACGTTCGCGGTGGCCGGCACGTTCACATATCACTGCTCGATCCACCCATCGATGACCGGAACGATCACAGTCCAGGCGGCGGCCACGCCGCCGCCGACCACTCTGCCACCCACGCCGGCTCCCACCGCACCGCTGACCGCGGCACCGACGGCGACGCCTGCCCCCGCCTCCACACCGTCACCGTCACCGACGGCAGCGCCGATGGGGACGCCCACCCTCGCACCCCTCGCCACGATCGCGACGGCCGCGCCGACCCGCGTTCCGACTGACGCGCCCGCCCCGGCCCGGATCCCGGACGGTGGCGGAACGCCACTCGCGGCCGCGATCACGCTGGTCGCGGCGGCCTTGGCAGGGTTCGCGATCTACCTCTACCGGAGGCGGTAGCCCGTCACACGTCCGTTGCGTTCGTTGGCAGCACGTATGCATTCACCAGCGCTATGAACGAGTGGCTCGACGGCGTGTTCGGGACCGTGCGGTGCGCGAACTGCGGCGCCGTCTACGGCCACGACTCCATCACGGTGGTCGGCAACCGCGACGAGTACTGGTTCGTCCGCTGCACCTGCGAAGCCTGTAGCACGCAGGGCCTCGGCGTCGTGATCGTGAAGCGCGTGGCGGACGCGCCCCCGGCCACGATCGGGGCCATCCTCGCTGAGGGTGACGAGCGGATCATCGTCGACGACGTCCTCGAGGCCCACGAGCTCCTGCGCGACTACGTCGGTGACGTGCACGGGCTCTTCGAAAAGGTCTCCGGCCGCTAGTGCGACAATGGTGGTCCTGTGACCACCGCGGTGAAGACCCCAGCCGATGACATCGCCGAGGTGCTTCTCGACGCCAACGCGATCAAGGCGCGGGTCAAAGAGCTGGGCGTCCGCATCGCCGCCGACTACGCCGGCCGCGACCTCATCCTGGTCAGCATCCTCAAGGGCGCCCTCCCATTCTTGGCTGACCTCATGCGCGAGGTCCCGATCTACTGCTCGCTCGATTTCCTCGAGGTCTCGTCGTATGGCGCGGGCACGACCTCGTCCGGCGTCGTGCGCATCCTCAAAGACCTCGCGAAGCCGATCGAAGGACATCACGTCCTCGTTGTCGAGGACATCCTCGACACCGGTCACACGCTGAGCTATGTGATCGAGCACCTGCGGGGTCAGCATCCGGCGTCGCTCGGCCTCTGCGCGCTGCTCGATAAGCCGGCTCGGCGCGTCGTGCCGATCGAGGTCGACTACAAGGGCTTTGAGATCGAGGACAAGTTCGTCGTCGGCTACGGCCTGGACTACGCGGAGCGTTACCGCAACCTCCCGTTCATCGGCGTGCTCAAGCCCGAGGTGTACACGGGGCTCGCATGAGGCTCGCCTTCGCGGTGCTGTTCCTGATCGGGACCGTCAGCGCCGCTGCCCGGCCCGCGGCCGCAGCCACGCTTGCAGCTCTCCCCGCCACCGTGCGCGTCAACATCCTCGGTCTCGGCTCCCCGTACGTCGTGATCGGATCCACCGGCACCCTCAGCGCGATCGGCCCGGACGGCGCACTCCTCTACCGGGGGACCGGAGCGGCACTCGCGCGGACCAACGTCCGATCGGTAGTGAGCGCCGGCATCGAGCTGCCCGAGGCCGGCTCCATCGGATCGCTGAGCCGCGAAGAGCGCGCCGATCGCCTCGCGCTGCAGCACGAGGCCCGAGCGGCCCTCGCTGAAGGCGGTCCGCGCTCCATCGTCACCGTGCCATTCCAGCTTTCGCTCATCACCAGCTCCAACAGCACCACGGGCAAGGTGGTGCTGACCGGCGCGAAGATCGCCGGCGTGCGATTCAGCGCGAGCGACGGCACGGTCACGGTCGACGGACGTGCCTATCGCGGCGTTCTCGAGCTCGCGGCAGACGACGAGGGCGACATGATCGTCGTGAACGAGGT
>JBBQHN010000094.1:0-7477 GCA_038324015.1 Candidatus Limnocylindria bacterium
TCTGGCAGGCGCAGCACGGAGGTCGACTCGCGGTCTCCGGTCCGTACGCCCGGATCCGCCACCCGCAATACGCCGGGTTCCTCCTGGTGATGCTCGGGCTCCTGGCGCAGTGGCCGACGATCCCGACATTGCTCATGGTCCCGGTCCTTGTCTTCGCGTACCGGCGCCTGGCCATCGGCGAGGAGCGTGAGGTTCGTGCCCGGTTCGGGACCGAATGGGACGCCTACGCCGTGCACACGCCTCGTTTTCTACCGGCGCTCGGCCCGGTGCGCGCGGTGTTGCCGCGCTGAGGCGATCGTTCATGGCGGTGGATCGGAACGTCTCGCCGCTGCCGGAGCCTCGCGGTTCTCAGCGCGCGTTCAGCCGGCAACAAGGAGCGTCCCAGCGCACGGTCCGAGCCTGATTCGTGTGGGACTGGCGCGACGGAATCTGCTCCGCGACAAGGGCCGGCTCGCTCTGAGCATCGCCGGCGTGGCGCTCGCGACCGCGCTGGTGCTCCTGCTCTCCGGCTTCGTCGACGGTCTCGACCGGCAGCTCACGTCGTACCTCGACCAGTCCCCGGGCACGCTCGTGGTCTCGCAGGCCGGGATCAAGAACATGCTCGTCGCAACGTCGGTCCTCCCGCAGGGCACAGCCGAGCGTGTGCGCGGGACCGACGGCGTGGCGAGCGCGGTCCCGCTGCTTTCATCCTTCGTCATCCTCGAGTTCCATGACGCCAAGCAGGCCGGGTATCTCGTCGGCTTCGACCCGCTGCAGGGTGGTGGGCCTCGCGTCCTCTCCTCGGGACGCCAGCTTGCACGCGACGACGAGGCGATCATCGACCGCACACTCGCGCAGCGCCACGACCTCGCGCTCGGCGACACCTTCGACCTCATGGGCCAGCGCTTCACGATCGTCGGGCTGTCCGAGGGCACGGGCTCGTGGATGACGGGCTACGTCTTCGTCCGCAAGGCTGAAGCCGAGACGCTCTTCAAAGCACCTGGGATGACAAGCTTCCTCCTCGTGACGCCGACCGACGGCCTGTCCGTGGACAGGGTGCGCGCGGATCTGGCCGCACTTGCGGGAGTCACGGTCACGCCGAAGGCCGAGGTGGCGGCGAACGATGTGGCCATCTTCGGGCGGTTCATCCTCCCCGCCGTTCGGCTCATGACCGCGATCGCGTTCCTGGTCGGGACCTTGATCGTCGGTCTCGTGCTGTACTCGGCCACCGTCGAGCGCCAACGCGAGTACGGGGTGCTCAAGGCGATCGGGGCGCGCGCCCGGACGCTGTACGGCGTCACGCTGACGCAGGCCGCGATCATCACGTTCGCGGGCGCGGCGGTCGGCCTTGCGCTCGCGCTGGGCGCAGCGCAGCTCGTCATGGTGCTACGGCCGCAGTTCCAGGTGACGTTCCTCCCACTCACGGTCGCGGTGCGGCTCGCCTCCAGCGCCCTCATGGCGCTGCTGGCCGTGCTGCTGCCGGCACGGATCATCGCCAGTCTCGCGCCCGCCGATGTGTTCCGTCGATCGTGATGTTCGCCCTCGCCCGCAACAACCTGTTCCGGAGTCGGATGAAGGCGCTGATGGCCATCGGGGGCGTGGCGCTCGCGATGATGCTGGTCTTGTCGCTTGACGCGATCCTTGCGGGCCTTGAGAACCGCATCGGGGCGTTCGTTGAGCGCGCGGGCGCTGATGTCTGGGTCGCACAGTCGGGCGTGCGGAACATGCACATGGCATCCTCGGCGGTGCCACGGGGACTCGTCGATCAGGTCCGTCAGGTCCCAGGCGTCGCCGAGGCCACGCCGATCCGATACCTCACGAACGTGGTGCGCTCCGGCGATCAGGACTACATCGCCACTGTCATCGGGCTCCCGGTGGGCGCCACCATGGGCCTGCCCAACGCGCTGGTTCCGGGCGGCACCATGCCGAAGTCGGGCCAGGTCGTCATCGATGGGGCAGTGGGTAAGGCCGGCGCGAATGTCGGCGACGGGGTCCGGATCCTCGGCAGCACATTCGAGATCAGCGGTCGCTCGGAGGGTCTTGCGAGCTCGCTGAGCTCGCTGGCGTTCATCCCGCTCTCGGACCTGGACCGCATGCTGGGCAACGACCGCGTGGTGAGCTACGTCCTGGTTCGCGCCGCGCCCGGTGTCTCCGCGGAGTCGCTCTCGGCGGCCATCGAGACACGGGTCAACGGCGTGACGGCGTCGACGCGTACCCAATTCGCGGGCGAAGAGCGCAGGGTCGTGCGTGACATGAGCACCGAGATCGCGGTGATCATGAATCTCGCCGGTCTCCTCATCGGTTTCGCGGTGATGGCGCTGTCGATCTACACGGCGACGGCCTCCCGGCTACCCGAGTACGGCGTGCTCAAGGCAGTTGGGGCGAGCACCCGCCGACTCGCGGGCGTGGTCGTGACCCAGGCCGCGCTCACCGTCGTCGTCGGCCTGGTCCTCGGCCTCATCGCGGCGTACGCCACGGCGCTCATCGCACCGCACCTCGACCCGCTGTTCGATCTGGAGATCACGTTCGCCTCGGTGGTCAAGGTCAGCCTGGTCTCGTTCGCCGTCGCGGCACTCGCGGCGATCGCCCCCATCATCCAGATCGCCGGCCTCGACCCAGCGGTGGTATTCCGCAGGAGGATTGCATGAACACCCCGACGCTTGCCGTCACGGATCTCTCCAGGCGCTTCGGCTCCGGTCCGACCGAGGTCCTTGCCGTGCGCAATGTCTCGCTTGCCGTCGCGCCCGGGGAGGTCGTTCTGATCATGGGGCCGTCGGGCTCGGGCAAGACCACGCTCCTGCTCATGCTCGGCGCGCTGCTGCGTCCCAGCGGCGGCGAGATCCGGCTCGATGGTGAGGTGCTCACGAATCGACCCGAGCGAGAGCTGCCAGCGATCCGACTGCGCCGGTTCGGGTTCATCTTCCAGGACTTCAACCTGCTGTCGGCGCTGAGCGCCATCGAGAATGTTGCGCTCGTCGGGGTGATGGGCGGAATGTCGTCCAAAGAGGCGAAGGCCCGCGCGACCGACCTATTGACACAGTTCGGCCTGCTCGAGCGTCTGCGGTTCCGGCCCGAGTTGCTTTCAGGCGGCGAGAAGCAACGCGTCGCGATCGCGCGCGCCCTTGTTAACGATCCGACGTTCATCCTCGCGGATGAGCCCACCGCCAACCTCGACGCGAAGAACGGGCGTGAGCTCATGCGTCTGTTGCGCTCGATCGCGAAAGAGCAGGGGCGCTCGATCGTCATCGTCTCGCACGACGAGCGGATCAGGGACATCGCGGACCGGGTGCTATGGCTCGAAGATGGGTCGCTCAAGGAGATGACCGCCCTGTCAGTCGATCCGGTCTGTGCGATGCGCGTCGAGCAAGAGAAGGCGCTCATCAGCATCTGGGACGGGGAGCCGTTCACCTTCTGCTCGAAGGGTTGCCGGGACGAGTTCCTCCAGGCGCCGTACCGGTTCTTCCCCGACACGGCCGCTGGCGGACGCCATGCCGCAGCCCTGCGGGACGCGGTCCGGATGGAAACCGCGGTTGGAGCTGTCTGATCGTGACCTTCGACCCGCCTGAGGGGGGCCGTCCGGCAGGGGACGCTGCTACGGCCCCGCTCCTACCCTTGGGCGACATGAATGCCGTGGTCCTTCCGACCCCAACGACCGAGGGCGCCCGTCCGGCACGGATCCTCGTGGTCGACGACGACGAGAGCGTCACCCACATGCTCCGTCGGGCCCTCTCGTACGAGGGCCACACCGTCACGACCGCCAAGGATGGGACCGAGGCGCTGCGCAAGGCGCTCGAGTTCGGCCCCGAGCTCGTCGTCCTCGACGTGTTGATGCCCGGGATCGACGGGGTCGAGGTCTGCCGCCGGCTGCGGGCGGGCGACCCGAAGCTCTCGATCCTGATGCTCACGGCGAAGGACGCCGCGGCCGATCAAGTCGTCGGACTCGATGCGGGCGCGGACGACTACCTGGTGAAGCCGTTCACGCTCGACGTGCTGAGCGCGCACATCCGGGCGTTGCTCCGTCGCTCGGAGCCCGTCGAAGGCGAGACGCTCCACTTCGGCGATCTGGTGCTCGATACCGGCGCCCGCGCCGCGCGCCGGGGAGACCGCGAGATCCACCTCACCACGACCGAGTACGAGCTCCTGCTCCAGTTCATGCGTCACCCGCGGCAGGTGCTCGAGAAGGAGCAGCTCACCGAGAAGGTCTGGGGCTACGACTTCGGCGGCAACTACAACGTCCTCGAGGTGTACGTCCGCTACCTCCGACAGAAGCTCGAGGCCGAAGGTGAGCCTCGCCTCCTGCACACCCTGCGCGGCGCAGGCTACGTCCTTCGCGAGACCGCACCCTAGATCGGGTCAATGAGCATCCGGCTTCGACTCTCGCTCTGGTACGGGGCGCTCCTTGCCGCGGTGCTCGCCGCCTCGCTGTCGGTCGCGTTCATCGTGCACGTGACCGCGCACCAGGCCGATGTCGATGGCGCCCTGCGGTCGTCATGGGATCACGCCGTCTCGGAGCTCGCCAGCACGGCCATGCCGATGCATCCGGTCGCCGTCGCGAGTCTGGCGTCGATCGGCGAGCCGACCGTCCTGTGGGTGCTGGCGGCGGATCGGAGCATCGTGAGCCGCGACGGCCCGTCCGGCGACGCGGTCTTGTCGCTCATCCAGCCGGCGGCGGTCCCCGACGGGCTGCACGACGCGGGCACGGCGGCTGGCCGCGCACGGACGCTGAGCGGCGCGATCCCGGGCGTCCCCGGTGCCCGACTGGTGATCGCCGCCTCGGTCGCGGCTCAGGATGCATCGGTCGACCGGTTGCGCTGGATCCTCCTCGTGATGGGAACCGTCGGCGTCGCGCTCGCGGTGAGCGGTGGCTGGGCGATCTCGGCGGGTGCGCTGCGGCCGGTCGCCCAGATGACCGAGACCGCCCGGGCGATCGCGCTCTCGCGGGGCTTCTCGCGAAGGATCGCCGTTCGCCAGGACGCGACCGACGAGCTCAGCGTGCTCGGACAGACCTTCAATCAGATGCTCGGCAGTCTCGACGACGCGTATCGGCGCCAACAGCGATTCGTCGCCGATGTGTCTCACGAGCTGCGCACGCCGCTCACCGCGATCCAGGGCGATCTCGAGCTGCTCGCCCGAGGTCGCCTCGATCCGTCCGAGGCGACGGCCGCCCTCGCCGAGGCGAGCCACGAGGCTCGCCGGTTGGCGCGCCTGGTCGACGATCTTCTCGTGCTCGCTCGTGCCGATTCGGGACCGCAGCCGTTCGTTGGCAAACCGGTCGCGCTCGATGAGGTCGTGATGGCCGGGTTCCACGAGCTTCGCGGTCAAGCTGGCGAGCGCCTTCGAGTGACCGGTCTTGACCCGACGGTCGTGGTCGGCGAGCCGGATCGACTCAAGCAGCTCCTGCTCATCCTGCTGGACAACGCCCTGAGCTACAGCCCCAGTGGCGGCGAGGTCCGTCTCGCGCTCGTACGCGACGGTGAAGAGGCCGTGCTCACGGTCGAGGACGAAGGCATCGGGATGGACCCCGAGGTCGCCGCGCACGCGTTCGAGCGCTTCTATCGCGGCGAGCAGGCGCAGCAGTTCGATCCGGGCGGGACCGGCCTCGGGCTCTCGATCGCCCGCTGGATCGTCGACCGGCACGGTGGCTCGATCGCGCTCGCAGCCCGGGAGCCGCGGGGGACGCGGGTCGTCGTGCGTCTCCCCGCGAGCGCCGACCAGGTCGTCGTCGGATCGAGCGCCGCCCAAAAATAGGGGAGGGCATTACCCGGCGGAGCTCGGGAGCGCCACGAGAGCCACTTCCTCAGGCAGTCCTCAGGCGCTCTCCAGACGGCAGTAAGGCGCCAGTGCCAATCTCACGAGTGATGGTCTGGCCTTTCACGCTGCTCGCACTCTGCCTCGGTGGCCTCGCCGCGGTCGGTATCTATCTCCGCTCACGCACGCACGTGCGCGCGATGCTCCGACCGAGTGGAGTGCAGGAAGCGCGCATCCGCGTCGAGCGCGGCTACAGGCCTTCCCACATCGAGCTCGAGGCAGGCGTGCCTACGGTCCTGCGGTTCGACCGGCAGGAGGACGACCCCTGCAGCGAGATGCTCGTCTGCGAGCTGCTTCCGAGCCAGCATCGTCTCGCCGCGCATCAGGAGACGCCGATCCGCTTCACGCCCCAGCGGCCCGGCCGGTACGCCTTCACCTGCGGGATGGGGATGTACATCGGCGAGCTCAACGTCCGGCCGCGTTGGCGCTCACAGCGGCCACTCAGCGCGATTCCAGATGCCGTTCAGTCGACTGCCGCACGCTCAGCACCAGACCACGAGATGAGGTGACCACATGGAAGGGCTGCTCTCGATCCTGCCATTCGTCCTGATCTTCGCCATCTGCCCGTTGATGATGCTGTTCATGCACCGCGGGCGGGGCGACCACGCCATGCATGGCGAGGCGCCGACGCCGGCGGCGCGCCTGGTCGACGAGGCCAAGAAGACGTGACCGGTCCAGCGACGTTGACGTTGGATCTCGCGGGTACCGGCTGTGCGTCGGAGGCCCAGAGCCTCGAGCGGATCCCAGAGGGGCGCACAGTGGCCGTGAGGTCAGCGTCGACCCGGTCAGCGAACGCGTGATGATCAATGCGGATATGGCGGAGCTCGACCTGGTCGCGCTCACCGCCCTCGTCCGCGACAATGGGGCCGAGATCCTCTCGCTCGCGCTTGACGTGCCGTCGGACGCGCTGGCGAACCTCGAGGGGGTCCGCGGTGACCTCAATGCGCTCGATCATGTCTGGACCGAAGCGCTACGCGATCGGCTCGCGATCGAAGCCGGTGCCGATACCCGGACGGTCACGGCGATCGCCGCGATCCTCCGTGCCGCCGCGCCGGCTCCGAGCCGACTCGACGCGGTGTCGGAGTCGGAACAGGAATACCGGCGCCTCATGCGCAAGTGGTGGTTCGGTGCGGCGATCGCGGCCCCGACGATGGTCCTCTCGTACCCGCAGCTCATCCCGGGCCTCGCGACGTTCTTCCCACGCGGGAGCGGGGAGCTCCGACTGCTGTGGGCGGTCATGGGCCTCGCGAGCTTCGCCGTGATGGCGTACTCGGGGAGCCAGTTCTTCTCGGGGTTCGTGCAGAGTCTCAAGCACCGCAGCGCGAACATGCACACGCTCATCGCGCTCGGGACCGGTGCGGCCTGGCTCTACTCGACGGTCGCGCTCGTCGCGCCGCAACTGTTCCCCACCGCCGACATGGCGGATGTCTACTACGACGTGACCGCGGTGGTCACCAGCCTCGTCGTGCTCGGGATGGCGATGGAGATCAAGGCCAAGGGCCGCACGAGCGAGGCGATCAGGAAGCTCATCGGCCTGCGGCCGCGCACCGCCCGGGTGATCCGTGACGGTGTCGAGACCACGGTCGCGATCGACGACGTGCGGACCGGCGAGCTCGTGGTCGTCCGGCCCGGCGAGCGCATCGGCGTCGACGGCGCGATCGTCAGTGGTGCCTCCGCGCTCGACGAATCG
>JBBQHN010000095.1:0-7323 GCA_038324015.1 Candidatus Limnocylindria bacterium
GAGCGCGGCGTCGCGGTCCGCGCGTTGACGCGCGTACTGGGAGTATCCCCCGCGGTACTCGATGACCTTCGAGCCCTTGCCCGCGGCCTCGAACGACAGCGTGCGCGACGTGACCTTGTCGAGGAACCAGCGATCGTGTGACGCGACGAGCACCGAGAAGTCGCGATCCACGATGAACGTTTCGAGCCACTCGAGGGCGGCGATGTCTAAGTGGTTCGTGGGTTCGTCGAGCAAGAGCAGATCTGGGTCGTCCAGTAGCAGCCGGGCAAGTCCGAGGCGAGTCCGCTCGCCGCCTGAGAGCGTGCGGACCTGGCGGTGACGGAGTACCTCGAGCCCCAGGCCGGATAGCACGCGACCGAGGGTCTCCTCGAAGTCGTAACCGCCGGCGTGCTCGAAGTGGTGCTGCGCGTCGGCGTATCGCTCGAGAAGGTCGGCATCGCCACTCGCGAGCCCGTGTTCCATGGCGCGGAGCGCTTGCTCGAGCTCGGCAAGATGCGTAGCGGCACCGCGCGCGTGTCCCTCGACGGTGCCGTCAACATCGACGAGGAGTTCCTGCTGCAGGAAGCCGATGCGCGTTCCACGGGCGAGCGCGATGGAGCCGCTATCGGGCGTATCGAGACCTGCGGCGATGCGAAGAAGCGTCGACTTCCCGGTCCCGTTCGGACCGATGAGTCCTGCGCGGTCGCCATGCGCGAGGTTGAAGCTGACGTCGCTGAAGAGGACGCGGTCGGCGAAGCGCCGGGCGGCAGCCTGGACGGAAAGGACGCTCACAGCGGCGACCGCACATGCCAGTGCAGGTGCGGCGTGACGCCAGGTGCGCCGGCGTTCGCGATCAGAGTGAGCCCCTCCCGGCCGATATTGAGCCGGCGCGCGACCTCCTGAACGGCATTGATCATCGCCACCAGGAGCACAGGGTCGAGCGCTTCGGGTCCGAGCAGCGAAGGTGCGTGGGCCTTCGGGATGATCACGACGTGCACCGGGGCGTCTGGCCGAGGATGATCGAAGGCGAGCACGAGATCATCCTCGTGAACCCGATCGATCGGCGCCTGCCCGGTGAGCACGTCCTCGCAGTACCAGTCGCGCTTCCGGCCCTTCGCGTCGAGGGCGTTGTAGACGTACTCGTTCACCGCTTCACCGTCGCGCGCGGCGCGCGCTGGCACCGTGGGCAGTGATAGGTGCTGCGCCCGCCGATGACGGTCCGCTTGATCGCCGCACCGCAGCGGTCACATGGCTCGCCAGCGCGGTCGTAGACCACGAACTCGTGCTGCATGCCGCCCTGCTTGCCACTGCTGTCGCGATAGCTCCGCAGCGTCGAGCCGTGCAGCCGGATGGCCTTCTTGAGGACCCAGGTGATGGCCTCGCGCAGCTTCGCGACCTCGTCAGGACGCAGTGAGCCGGCAGCCCGCAACGGATGGAGGTGCGCGCGCCACAAAGCCTCGGATGCGTAGATGTTGCCGATACCCGCGATGCCACGCTGATCGAGCAGGAGCGGCTTGATCGCCGCGCGCCGGCGGCGCTTGAGGAACGCACGCAGCCAGGCTGCCGTGAACGATCGCGAGAGCGGCTCGCGACCCATCGCGAGATGGAGGGAGCCTTTGATCGTCCGATCCCCGCCGGCGTCGTCGCCCGCGATCTCCGCGGCGTCCACGAGCGCCATCCGGCCGAGCTTGCGGAGGTCAACATAGTCGAGAGCGGTCCCGTCGGTGAACGTGAACGTCGCCCGTGTGAACCGTTCCGGCGCCGCGTCGCCGAGCTGCTTGAACGTGAACCGGCCCGTCATCCGCAGCGACGTGCAGAGCGCGTCGCCGCCGTCGAGTGCGAAGACCACGAGCTTGCCCCGGCGCCTCACGGCCTCGATGCGCCGGCCCGCGAGGCGCGCCGCGACGAGCGGCACCGGCTCGGGCTCGGTGATCCGTTCCCAATCCGAGGCGAACGCCGCGATCGTCCGACCGGTCACAAGCCCCGCCAGCTGGCGGGCGATGGTCTCCACTTCGGGTAGTTCAGGCATCCGGCCTCACGCGTGCGCGGGCTGCGCCAGCGGGGTCATCTCGTCCCAGTTGTCACCGGCGCGGATATCGACCACCAGCGGCACGTCGAGCGGGTACGCGCCGGCCATCTCAGCGCGGACGGCGTCCGCCAGCTCGTCCGAACGCGCCCGGTCCACCTCGAACACGAGCTCGTCGTGGACCTGGAGCACCGCGCGCGCCCACGTGGCGCCGCGCAGCCGCTCGTGCACCTTGACCATCGCGATCTTCATGATGTCGGCAGCCGTGCCCTGGATCGGCATGTTGATCGCCATCCGCTCGGCGGCGTTACGCACGGCGCCGTTGCTGCTCGCCATGTCGGGGATGTACCGCCGCCGGCCGAGCAACGTCTCGACGTAGCCCTGCTCGAGCGCGAACGACTTCGTCTCCATGACGTAGCGCCGCACGAGCGCATATTGCTTGAAGTACTCGTCGATGAACTTCGCCGCCTCTTCGCGCGTCATGCCCATGCGCCACGCGAGACCGAAATCGCTCATCCCATAGACGATCCCGAAGTTGAGCATCTTCGCGACGCTGCGCTGATCGCGGGTGACCTCGTTCTCGGGGACGCCGAAGCCGGCCGCCGCGGTGCGGGTATGCACGTCCGCGCCCGACCGGAACGCATCGAGCAGTGCGGGGTCCTGCGACACGTGGGCGAGCACGCGCAGCTCGATCTGCGAGTAGTCGGCAGCCAGGAGCGTCTGCTCGGACCGGCCCGCGACGAACGCACGGCGGATGCGGCGGCCGAGCGGCGTGCGGATGGGGATGTTCTGCAGGTTCGGCGACTGGCTGGAAAGCCGCCCGGTGGACGCGACGGTCTGGTTGAACGTCGTGTGGATCCTGCCGCCGCCGTCGATGAGCGGCCCGAGCCCCTCCGCGTACGTCGAGCGGAGCTTCTCCACCTCGCGGTACTCGAGGATCTTGTCGACCACCGGATGGGCACCGCGCAGCTCCTCGAGGACGGCTGCATCGGTCGAGAAGCCGGTGCCCGTCCGGCGGCCGCGGGGCAGCTTGAGCTCGGTGAACAAGAGCTCCTGCAGCTGCTTCGGCGAGCTGATGCCGAACGCATGCCCGACCGACTCGTGCGCCTCGCGCTCGATGCGCCCGACCTCACCTCCGAATTCGGTCGCGAGCTCGGCGAGGTATGCCGTGTCGACCTTGATGCCGGCCTCTTCCATCTGCACGAGGACGTCGACCAGGGGGAGCTCGATCTCGCGGAGCAGCTTCTCGAGGCCGAGTCGGTCGAGCTCGTCGCGGTAGAGGGCGGCGAGGCGTTGGGTCGCGACCGCTGCCGTGCCCGCGCGCGCAAGTCGCTCGTCGAGGGACGGCAGCATGTCCTTGTGCTTCCGGTCCGGGACAGGGAGCGCAGGGATCTCGAGATGGAGCCGCTCGGTCGCGAGGTCGTCCAGAACGTGCCCACGCCGGCTCGCGTTGGTGAGGTACGACGCGATCATCGTGTCCAGCTCGACGCCGCAAAGATCCGCGCCGGCGCGACGAAGCGCCCGGCGGGCGGTCTTCGCGTCGTGCACGAGCTTGCCGATGCGGGGGTCGCCGAGCAGCTCCACGATCGCGGGCGGCAACGCGCTACCGACCGCGAGATAGCAGCAGGTCTCCTCGAGCGCGAGGCCGAGGCCCAGGAGGCGCGGCTCGCGCTCGGAGTCCACGTCGGCGAACAGCGCGATGCGCCCCGCCGAGCGCGCCCGCACGAGGTAGGCGGCCGCGTCCGCATCCGCGAGCAAGGAGATGTCGACAGGTGACTGGACCGGACCGGCAAGACCGAGCGAAAGCTGGCCACTGCCCGGCTGCGGCGCGACACGCGTGCCCTCGATCGGGAACAGCGTCGGCGTGAGCACTGGCGCCGCTGTGTTGCCGTCGGCGGGTGGCAGGCGCGGGATGAGGCTGCGGAACTCGAGGTCGCGCATGAGATCCACGACCGTGGCGCGGTCGTACGCCCCGCGCCTGGTGCGGTCGGGCTCCAGCGTGACCGCGACGTCGGTGACGATGCGTGACATTTCGCGGCTGTGGAACACCTGATCTCGGTTGGCCTCGAGCGCGGCGCGCAGCTTCGGCGTCAGCTTCGCGAGGTTCTCGAAGACGCCCTCGATGGTGCCGTGCTCCGCGATGAGCTTGGCCGCGGTCTTCTCACCGACCCCGGGCACGCCGGCGATGTTGTCCGACGGGTCGCCTTTCAGCGCCTTGTAGTCGACCATCTGATCCGGTCGCAGCCCGAACCGCTCGAAGATCTTCGCCACGTCGTAGATCACCGTGTTCTGGAAGCCCTGCCGCGTGGTCATGAGACTCACCTGCGGCGTCACGAGCTGCAGCGTGTCAAGGTCGCCGGACAGGATCAGCGTGTCGAGACCCAAAGCCTCCGCCTGCTTCGAGAGGGTCCCGATGACGTCGTCGGCCTCGTAACCGGGCAGCGAGTACATGGGCACCCCGAACTTGTCGAGGAACTCCTTGCAGCGCTCGAACTGCGGCCGCAGGTCGTCCGGCATCGGCTTCCGCGTCGCCTTGTAGGTCGGGTCCTTTTCCTTGCGGAACGTCGGCACCGGCAGGTCGAAGCACGCGGCGATGTGTTGCGGCGGGTACACCTCGATGACCTTGAGCAGGATGGACGCGAAACCAAAGACGGCATTCACCAGCTCCCCCTTCGTGGTCGTCAGGGGAGGGATGGCGAAGTACCCGCGGTAGATGAGGCTGTTGGAGTCCGCGAGGAGAAGACGCTCGGCCATACGTTGAGTATCGCCGAGTACGCACTCCCGCTACACGCGGCTCCGGCGCAGCCTCCGATGAGCCATGAATGCGGCGAACGCCGACAGCAACGCAAGCGCGAGGAACACCGCCGGTGGCGGCCCGAACGCGCGGGGACCGCTTTCGCGCACCGATGTGACCGCGCCCGTCGCGACGGCGACATCTTTGCCGGTCAACGGAGTCGTCGTGCCGGCGGCGGAGCTCCGTGCGCTGTCCGCGTTCGACGTCGTCTGCGACGCCACCGCCGCGGGAGCGGCGGCCGGGAGCGGCGACGTTGCGGCGGCGCCGGCGGCAGCCCGCTGCGAGCTCTCCGCGGCGAACGCGCTGGCGGCCGCGCCGAACTTGCCCTGCGCCGCGAGCGTCTCGGAGGCGGACGTGCCGCCACCAAGGCTGCTGCCACTGTTCAGCACATAGGACGCGAGGAAGAGGAACAGGAACGTGCCCGTCCCGATCGAGCCGAGGAGACGTACCGGACGGAGCCACAGCCAGCCCTGCTGCCGGCGCGGCAGCAGGGAACGGGTCGGCACGAGCTCCGGCAGGGCAGCGAGCAGGCGGCTGGTCGAGCGAAGCTCGGCGACCCGCCGGAGGCAGCGTTCACAGCCCTCGACATGGGCGCGCACGGCGGCCCGCTCGGTCGGCCCGAGGGCCTCATCGAGGTAGGCGGACAGGTCCAGATCCGGGTGTTCGGTCATCCCACTCAGGTGAACGCTCGCCGGCCGTCCGGAGTTCCCGACGTCATCCGCCGCTGCCCTTCCAGCCCTGCGTGACCAGAACGTTGCGGACGGTCACGCGGGCGCGGTGGATCCGGGATTTCACTGTGCCGATCTCCGCGGCCGTGATCGTCGCGATCTCCTCGTAGCTGAACCCCTGCACGTCGCGGAGGAGTAGGGCATCCCGCTGCTCGACGGGCACCAGCGTGAGCGCCGCCTCGACCGCCTCGAGCGCCTCGCGGCCCGAAGCGATATCGAGCAGGTCCGGTCCACCGGCCACAGGCTCGGCCCAGCTTCCGTCGCCGCCGTCGTCGTCGGGCGGTTCGAGCGGCAGCTCGCTGCGCCGTTTTCGCGCCCGAAAGATGTCGATCGCGCGATTCCGCGCGATCCGGAAGAGCCACGCCTTGAACGATGTCCCCTGAAAGCTCGGGATCGAGCGCCACGCGGACACGAGCGCGTCCTGCACGACATCCTCGGCGTCGGCGCCGGGACCGATGATCCGCGCGACATGCGCGTAGAGCGCGCGCTCGTGGGCCCGCGCGAGCGCATCGAACGCGCGCGCATCGCCGCCGCGGGCCCGATCGAGCTCATCGGTCACGGTCGTTCCGGTATCCTCGCGAACACATGACAGCCGCGCACGAGCCGAAGAAGTGCGTGGTCGTGATCGCAGAGGATGACGAGCCGATCGCCGTCCTGCTGCGCGACGCGATCAGCGAGGAGCCGGGTTACCAAGCGGTCGTCGTGTCGGACGGCACGAAGGTGCTCGATGTGGTCCGCGGAGAGCACGCCGACCTTCTCATCCTCGACATCATGATGCCCCGTTTGAGCGGCTTCGAGATCTACGACCAGCTCCACGCCGACACCGCCGGCAGCACCACGCCGGTCCTCTTCGTCAGCGCCGCGGTGGGCCACTACGAGGCCGACTTCCGGTCACGCGGCATCACGGACGTCATCGCGAAGCCGTTCGACCTGAACGACCTGCTTGATCGGGTGCGCGCGATCTGCGTACCCGCGGCGGGCTGATGCCGGCAGCGGCGTCGCGCCGTTACGCCGGCCTCGCCCGTCTCGCCGCCGAGACGGCCGTCGCGGTCGGCGACCGGATCAAGGTGGATGACGTCGAGATCGTGACCCGCAAGCGCGGCCGCGCGAACTTCGCGACCGCCGCAGATCACGCGGCCGAGGCGCAGATCCTTCGCCGGCTGCGGGCGCACGACAAGACGATCCC
The DNA here is from genome assembly GCA_038324015.1 of Candidatus Limnocylindria bacterium. Lineage (GTDB taxonomy): Bacteria > Chloroflexota > Limnocylindria > P2-11E > P2-11E > UBA4735. Next base: position 6,714 of record JBBQHN010000095.1, read on the forward strand.
GATCCTCGCGGAGGAAAGCGCCGACCCGAAGCTCCGCCGCTCCGAGCGCCTCTGGGTCGTTGACCCGCTCGATGGGACACTGAACTTCTCCCAAGGAGTGCCGTTCTACTGCGTGGCGATCGCGTACGTCGAGGACGGGCGGGTGCGCGCCGCGGCGATCCACGCGCCACGGACCGGTGAGACCTTCGTCGCGTATGAGGGCGGTGGCGCGACGCTCAACGGCGTGCGGGTGTCGGCATCGTCGGTCCCCCGCGCGGGCGACGCGTTCGCCGTGATGAGCCTCGGCTTCAAGACGGCCGCGAACAAAGACTCCCGCTTCGTCGCGATGAACTCCACCGTCGTGCGGCTGCGCGTGATCGGATCGGCCGCGCTCGAGATCGCCTACGTCGGCTGCGGTAAGGTCGACCTCTTCGTGCACGCGATGCTTGCGCCGTGGGACATCGCCGCGGCCGGCCTCATCGCCCGCGATGGCGGCGCGGTGGTCCGCTCGCTGAAGACCGGCGACGATGCCGCGTGGGACGAAGCGCAGGTCGTCATTGGGAATCCGAAGCTCGTGAAGGATCTGCTGACGAAGGTGCCGACCCTCATCCGGCCGGGGAGCTCGAAGCAT
>JBBQHN010000096.1:0-7317 GCA_038324015.1 Candidatus Limnocylindria bacterium
GGACAAGCGGTTCGCGACAAAGGTCGCCCGCGACCTCGCGCGCGCGAACCTCAAGCTGCGCGTCGCGGAGTACTACTACATCCGCATCGGCATGTCGCTCGGACTGGGCGTGCTGCTCTTTGTCTTCCGCGACCCGCTCTCAGGGGTCATCGGCTTCATCCTCGGATACATGCTCCCGCGCTTCTGGGTCGGCCGGAAGATCGGCGGCCGGTTGAGCGGCTTCAACAAGCAACTCCCCGACACGATCGTCCTGCTCTCGAACTCGCTTCGCGCCGGCTCGAGCTTCCTCCAGTCGATCGAGCTCGTCTCGCGCGAAGGTAGCCCGCCAATGAGCGAAGAGATGGGACGGGTCGTGCGCGAAGTGAACCTCGGCCTCGGCATGGAGGAGGCGCTCTCCAACCTGGTGCGGCGCATCAAGAGCGAAGACCTCGACCTCATGGTCACCGCGATCGGCATCCAGCAGCAGGTCGGTGGGAACCTTGCCGAGATCCTCGATACGATCGCCTTCACGATCCGCGAGCGGGTCCGCATCAAGGGTGAGATCAATACGCTCACCGCGCAGGGCCGCGTGTCCGGCTACCTCGTCGCGTTCCTGCCGATCGGCCTTGGTGCCGCGCTGAATGCGATCAACCCGGCATTCATGCAGCCGCTGTTCACGCAAACGATCGGCCGCATCCTCATCGGCGTCGGCGCGGTCATGATGACCATCGGCTTCCTCGCGATCCGCAAGATCACGGACATCAAGGTCTAAGGGTGGAGATCCTCCTCCCGCTCCTCGTGACCGTCGGCATCGTCATCGCCGTACTCGGCACGCAGATGGGCTCGGGCCTCGACCCGGTCCAGGCGCGCCTGCAGCAGATCGCTGTTCGCCCGCGGAGCCTGGAAGAGCTCGAGCTGCAGCGGCCGCTCTCGGACCGCACGCTCAAGCCGATCATCCGCGGCCTGTCGGGGCTCCTGACGCGGTTCTACCCGGCCAACACGATGAAGTCGCTGACCCTGAAGCTGAAGCGCGCCGGCATGGAGACCACGAGCGCGGAGTTCTTCCTCGGTGTGAAGGGCTTCGCCGCGATCGTCGGCACGATCGCCGTGTCCGCGATCGTGAACCTCATGACGAGCGACGGCACACAGTCGATCTTCGGCGCCGTTGGCGGTCTGGTCGTCGGATTCATGGCGCCGGACTTCTACCTCGGCAACCGCGCCGGTGGCCGCGGCAAGCAGATCCTCGACACGCTCCCCGACGCCCTCGACCTCCTCACGATCTCGGTCGAGGCCGGCCTCGGCTTCGACGCCGCGCTCGTCAAGGTGACCGAGAAGCTCAAGGGCGCCCTGTCCGAGGAGTTCAAACGTGCCGCGTCAGAGCAGCGCGTCGGCAAGTCGCGTCAGGAAGCGCTGCGCGGGATCACCGAACGCGTGGACCAGAAGGAGCTCGGCAGCTTCATCTCCGCGATCATCCAGGCCGACCAGCTCGGTGTGTCGATGTCGAAGGTCCTTCGCATCCAGTCCGAGCAGATGCGTGGCGACCGCCGGCAACGGGCCGAGGCGAAGGCGGCGAAGGCCCCGATCCTCATCATGCTCCCGACCATCGGGTGCATCTTCCCTTCGCTGTTCATCGTCATCCTTGCGCCGGCAGCCCTGTCGGCGTTGAGCAGCTGCAGTAGCTTCTAGGACCGGCCGGCTCCGCAACGTCACCCGCGGCACGATCCTCGCGACCGATTGCCGCACCGCCGACACCTTCATCGCCCGCGGCATCGGGCTGCTCCTGCACAGCCAACTCGCGGAAGGCGAGGCCTTGCGCATCACGAAGACCTCGGACATCACCATGTTGTTCATGCGCTTCGCCATCGACGCGCTGTTCATCGATCGATCCGGCAAGGTCGTCCGGGCGGCTCCCGATCTGCGGCCGTGGGTGCCGTGGGTCCGTGGGCGCGGCGCGGTCGAGGTGGTCGAACTCGCCACGGGAACCATCGAGGGGTCCGGCACGCAAGCGGGCGACGACCTCGTCTTCGAAGATGGCTCTTAGCGCGCTCGAGGCGCTCCGCGACGTGCTGGTGCCGCCCCACTGCGCCGGGTGCGGCGGCAGCGGTTCCTGGTTCTGCGTCGCCTGTCGCGATGCATCCGACCCGATCCGGCGCGCGATCGGCACGCTCACCGTGACGTCGGCAGGTGCTCACGAGGGATCACTCCGCGAGGCGGTCCATCGTCTCAAGTACCGCAACGAGCCTGGGCTCGCCGCGGAGCTTGGGGCGCTCGTGGCGGCGCGGATCGGCGCGGATCTCGCGCGCGGCGCGGCCCTCGACGCCATCGTCCCCGTCCCACTCCATCGCGGCCGCGAGCGGGAGCGCGGATACGACCAGGCGCGCGCGCTCGCCGCGGTCGTCGCCGGGATCGCCGGCCTGCCGCTCTGTCCGGCGCTGCGCCGGCTGCGCTCCGGGCCTGCGCAGGCGACCCTCGGCCAGCGCGAGCGTCAGGCGAACGTCCGCGGCGCGTTCGCCGGGATCGCGGGCTCGCTCCGTGGTCTGCATGTCGCACTTATCGACGACGTGGCGACCACCGGTGCGACGCTTCTGGATGCCGCAGCGGCCGCGCGAGCCTGTGGCGCGCGGACTGTCCGTGCGTACACGGTAGGCCTCGAGGAGTGAGAGCTCGTTGGATCGTCCGCGGCGCGCTCCTCGTGCTGCTCGCATTCGCCAACCTCAACATCATCTGGTCGCCTGATGTCCTGCCGAACACGTTGTTCGCCTGGACGCTCATGCGGAGCGGCAACGTCGATTACGACGAGTTCGCGACGACATCATCCGGTGACGAGCGGCCCGACCGCCTGAAGCGCGACGCATATTTCTTCCGCGGATGCGGTCCAGCCCCATCCAGTGTGCCGTTCGTCATCACGAGCTCCGCAAGCTCGCCGCGTAGCGCGGGCGGCCCGCCTCCCCCGGGTCTCAATGAGCACGTGTGCTCGATCTTCCCGCCTGGGGTCGCCATCCTCGCACTGCCGATCCTCGTGCCCGCCGTGCTCGCGGGCGTCGCGCCGTCGGACGTCACCACGCTGCTGCTCCTCGGGCACCTCGTCGCCGCGATCCTCGAGGCCATCGCGGCATTGCTCCTTTGGTCGGTCGCGCGCCGGTTCACGTCGGCGCGCTGGTCACTTGCTCTCGCGCTCCTCTACTTCCTCGCGACGAGCGTGCGCACCGTGGGCTCGCAGGCGTTGTGGCAGCACAGCGGCGTCCATGTCGCGATCGCGACGGCGCTGTGGCTCATCCTGTTCGAGCGGCCGGTCAGCCGGTACCGCGAACTGCTCGCGGGAATGGCCCTCGGTGCCGGCACGGTCATGCGCCAGACGACAGCCATCGTCCTGGCCGGGATCGGCCGCCGGCGGACGTTCCTCTGGAGCGTGGCTGGCTTCGGGGTGGGGCTCATCCCGCTGCTCGTGTACAACGCGGTCGCGTTCGGCGACCCGTTCGAGCAGGGCTACGGCAGCAAGCCGTTCGGCACGCCGCTGCCCGAGGGGCTCTATGGCCTGCTGCTCTCACCCAGTCGCGGCGTCTTCATCTACACGCCGTATCTTGGGTTCGCCGTCGTGGCGCTCGCCCTCGCGTGGCGCCGGCGTGGCGAGGTCGCGCGACGGCTGCGCGGGCTCAGCGTCGTCGCGCTCGTGACGCTCATCCTCTACGCCACCTATACCGAGTGGTGGGGCGGGCGCGTGTTCGGCGCGCGATTCCTGGATGACCAGGCACCCATCCTGTTCGCTGCGCTCGCGTGGGGCATCGGACAGGGTCTGCTCGCGCGTCCGTGGACGCGCCGGCTCTTCTGGATACTGGCCGGCTGGTCGCTGCTCCTCTTCAATGCCGCCGCGCTCGTCTACGACCAGAAGTGGGACACCGATCCGGTGAACGTGAACTTCGTGCCGAGCCGTCTCTTCGACTGGACCGATCCGCAGTGGCTCGCGGTGTTGCGGGCGTTGCCGCAGGGCGGGCCACGCGCGTTCATCGCCGTGCTGCTCTCGCTCGGCATCCTGGCGCTGCTGCTGCGTCTCGAGGGAGTCTGGCCGCGCCGTCTATCGTCCGAAGCGTGACCGGCACCGCGTTCATCCTGTTCTTCGGCCCCGGCGGCGGGAGCGACGTCGAGGCGCAGCTCGATCGGATCCGCGTCGCGATCGGCAGCGGTACCTTGCGGCGCGCGGCTACCGCGGGCTTCGGGCCGCTCATCGGGGTGACCGCGGATCCCGCGGCGGCGCGGGCGTTCGCGGCCGCCGGCGCCGAGACCGTCGCGCCGCACACCGCGCCGTTCCATTTCGGGACCGAGCTTCGGGACCTGGTCCGTCAGCGCTCGATCGAGCGCGTCTGCGTGATCGGCGCCGGGGCGGGCGCGCTCCTCACCGCGGGCGACCTCGGGGCGATCCGTGACGACCTCGAACGGTCGCCCGCGCTCGTGCTCTCGAACAACTACTACTCGGCGGACCTCGTCGCCCTCACACCCACGACCGCCCTCGATGCGATCGAGCTGCCGGCGACCGACAATCCGTTGCCGAGGCTCCTCCACCAGCAGGCCGGACTTCCATCGCGACAGCTCCCGCGATCCGCCGCGACGCTTCTCGATGTGGATACGCCGCCCGATGCGACCGTGCTGTTGCGGCATCCGCATTGCCCGCCCGAGCTCCAGTCCGTCGGCGCGTTCGAGACCGAGCTCGGTCCACGGGTCGACGCCATCATGACCCTGGTCACCACGGCCGAGAAGGAGCTGCTCGTGGCCGGCCGTGTCGGCGCGCCGGTGTGGTCGTATCTCGAGTCGCAGACCGCATCGCGCGTGCGGATGCTGGCGGAGGAGCGGGGGATGCAGGCGGCCGGACGCGATACGTCGGGCGCGGCGCGCACGGCGCTCGGGTTCCTCTACGACCTCGTCGGGCCGAAGGCGTTCTTCGAGCGGATGCGCGAGCTTGGCGATGGCATGCTCTTCGACTCGCGTGTGCTCTTCGCGCATCTCGGCTGGCGCCCGAGCGCGCCGGACCGGTTCGCGTCGGACCTCTTCCTGCCTGACGCCATCGAGCACGCGGGCGTCCGCGAGTTCACCGTCGCGGCGCGCGACGCCGGCTTCCCGCTGCTGCTCGGTGGGCAGACCCTCGTGTCCGGGGTGCTCTGGACGATGGTGGACGCCGCGTGGGCTGGGCACCCCGCGGTCGCCTGATGAAGCTATTCGATCACCACATCCACTCGACCAGATCCGACGGCCGCGTCTCCCTCGAGGATCGCGCGCTCAGCACCGCTATCCGGCCGCACGGCGTGAGCGACCACTACCCGTGGTCGGGTGGCATGCAGAAGGACGACGACGTTCTCCGCTACATCGACGACGCGTCGCGGCTCGGCCTTCAGGTCGGCCTCGAGTACGACCTCGGCGTGGCGCCGCCGCTGCGCAACTCGACGCAGGACGCGTTCGACTACGTCATCGGATCGGTGCACCAGGTGAACATCGATGGCCGGATCGACTACTCGCCGGCCGGCGCGTTCCTCAAGGGCCGGGGCGGCACCGGCTACTCGGAGCAGGCGAAGTTCGCCGATCCAGACCTGCAACGCAAGGTGCTGGAGGCGCATATCGAGCTCGTGCGCTTCGGCATCCTGCACCGGGGCATCGATATCGTCGGCCACCCGACGCTCTCGCCGCTCGCCGCGCTCGGCGATCCCGAGGACGCCTATCCGGTGGAGTGGCAGGAGCGCCTCATCGCGCTCTGCGTCGACAACGGCGTCGCGATCGAGATCAATGAGGCATACGGGGTGCCGCATCGGGCATTCCTCGTCCGTGCGCACATCCGCGGTGCCCGTTTCGCGGTCGGCTCGGATACCCATTTCGAGCTGCTGCCGCTCCACAAGACCGAGGCGATGATCCGCGCCGCCGGGATCGATCCGGACGAGCGTCGTCGCTTCCTCGACGGCTCGCGCGACCGTCAGGACGGCGTGTCGAGGGCGATCAGCTCGTAGATCAGGACGCCCACGGCGGCGGCCAGGAGCAGGTGGACCCCGTTGCCGCCCACGTTCATCGCGAGGGCGACGAACCAGCCGGCGACCAGCAGGAACGCCAGCATCCAGCGGATCCGGCGGCCCAACGCGACGCTCACTGGCGCGTACGGTAGCGGGTACACTGACGTCTCCTGAGATGTGAGTCGCCGGGTGCGCCCGGCTCCGTCAGGACCACGACGGTCCGACGAGATCCGCCAGGAGGGGAGCCGTGTTCCGGGGTCTTTCCGTCTACACGGGGAACGCCCATCCGAAGTTCGCCGAGGACGTCTGCCATCACCTCGAGATCCCGCTCGGGCAGGTCGATGTCTTCAAGTTCGCGAACGACGAGATCTTTGTGAAGATCAACGAGAACGCGCGCGAGCACGACGTCTTCATCGTCCAGTCACTTGTCGGTCCTTCGGTCAGCGACGCCATCATGGAGCTGCTGATCATGATCGACGCGTTCAAGCGCGCCTCGGCCGGGAGGATCACGGCGGTCATGCCGCAGTTCGCCTATGGCCGGAGCGACAAGAAGGACCAGCCGCGGGTGCCTATCACCGCCCGCCTGCTCGCCGACCTCATCAGCGTCGCCGGCGCTGATCGGTTCCTCACCATGGACATGCACCAGATGCAGATCCAGGGTTTCTTCAGCATTCCGGGCGACGAGCTGTCGGCCCGGAACCTGATCGTCGAGTACCTCCGGCCGCTCGTTGACGCGAAGCGCGATGACACGGCGCTCGTCGTGCCCGACCTCGGTTACGCGAATGCCGCCCGGCGGATCGCCGAGCTGCTCGATATCCCGCTCGTGTTCATGCAGAAGACGCATCGCGACAACAGTGGAAAGAGCGAGATCGTCGGCGTGATCGGCGATATCGACCGCAAGCGCGCGATCGTGATCGACGACGAGATCGACAAGGGCACGACGATGAAGAACACCATCGAGGTCCTTCAACAGCGCGGTGTGACCGAGATCTATGCCGCCTGCACCCACCCGACGTTCTCGGACAATGCCGCCGAAAAGCTGTGCAAGAGCGGCATCAAGGAGCTGATCGTCACCGACACCGTTCCCGTGAAGCCGTCAGCCCGCAATCTCCCGCAGCTCCGCGTGCTCAGCGTGGCGCCGCTCTTCGCGGAAGCGATCCGCCGCATCCACGAAGGCGAGTCCGTTGGCTCGCTGTTCAACCCGCCGGGGATGCAGCTGCCGCTGCAGGTCACCTAGGGTCCGCCATTGAGCGCGCTCACCAAGCTCTTCAGCCTCGTCGACAGCAACGAGGCGGAGGTCCGGCGGCTCCGCAAGGTGGTCGACGCGGTCAACGGCCTGAAGGCCGAGACG
>JBBQHN010000097.1:0-7127 GCA_038324015.1 Candidatus Limnocylindria bacterium
GGTGAGAAGCACCAGACTTCCCCCGAACGGGTGCGTCCGAGCCCTAGACTTGAGACCACACCGCGACGGACTCGTGGCTCAGCGGTTAGAGCACTCGGTTCACATCCGAGGGGTCGCTGGTTCGAATCCAGCCGAGTCCACCATTCGAATGGGGCTCGGCCAGGCCGGCACCGCCGGCCCGGCCGCACGAAGGACCCGACCCACCCACACTGAAACTAGGCGGCGCTCTTCCTTCTGGCCTTCGCCGGGCGCTTGGCGGCCGCCAGGAGCGCCGGCTTGCGCTTCTCGGCCGCGCCGCACACCGTCTCGATGATGAGCCGGGTCACGACGTAGGGGTCGCAGTTCGCGTTCGGGCGACGGTCCTCGATGTAGCCCTTGCGGTCCTTCGCGACCTGCCACGGGATCCGGACCGACGCGCCGCGGTTCGACACGCCGTAGCTGTACTCCTTGTACGAGGCGGTCTCGTGCAGACCGGTGAGCCGCTCCTCGATCGCGTACCCGTAGTTCTTAATGTGCAGGTCGTGCCGGGTCTTGAGCGCCTCGGCCGCCGCGACACACGCCTCGTAGTTCGAGCGCATCAGCTTGGTCGAGAAGTTCGTGTGCGCACCAGCACCGTTCCAGTCGCCGCGGACCGGCTTTGGATAGAGCGTCGCGCTGATGCCGAAGTCCTCGGCAACGCGGTAGAGGAGCCAGCGCGCGATCCACATCTGGTCGCCGATGGCCGGCGCGCCGATCGGGCCGATCTGGAACTCCCATTGCCCCGGCATGACCTCGCCGTTGATGCCGGCGATCCTGAGGCCGGCCTTGATGCAGGCATCAAGGTGGGCCTCGACGACATCGCGCCCGAACACTTCGTCGGCGCCGACGCCGCAGTAGTAGCCGCCCTGCGGCGGCGGGAAGCCGTTATCGGGGAAGCCGAGCGGCCGGGAGCCATCAAAGAACGTGTACTCCTGCTCGATCCCGAACCATGTGTCGTCGCTCGCGTACTTCTTCGCCGCCTCCGCGTTCGCGGCGCGGGTGTTCGTCGGGTGCGGCGTCATGTCCGTGAGCAGGACCTCGGTCATGACGAGCTTGTTCTCGCCGCCGCGGATCGGGTCCGGGCAGACGAAGACGGGCTTCAGGACGCAATCGGAGTTCGCACCAGGGGCCTGGTTGGTGCTCGACCCGTCGAAGCCCCAGATGGGCGGAGCCTCGCCGATGGGCACGACCTTGGCCTTGGAACGGAGCTTGGGGGTCGGCTTCGTGCCGTCGATCCAGATGTATTCAGCGCGGTAGACGCTCATGCGGATGTCTCCCTCACCTGCGTTATGGGTTTCTCCGATGGTAGGCACGCTCCCTGACACGCAGAGTTGCGGCAGCGGTCCGAAATGGTGCGCGCGAAGTGACGGCGGTCAGCCGACCTTGCGCCGCGCACGGCTGCCCCAGCGGAAGTACGCGACGGATCCGCCCACGTCGCGGATGAAATCGCCCATCGGCCGGGGATCGCCCGTGGTCGCCGCGACGGTGTCCGGTCCGGTGAACGCGAGCCGTACCGGCGGTGGTGTGGGCCGCTCCGCGACGGAGCCCTTCCAGGCCAGGCGCAGCACGAGCGCGCCGTCCTCGGCCGTGAGGGTGATGTCGGAGAGCGGCGCCCAATAGGTGCCGGCATACGGGTCGAGCTCCGGCTGCCGCGCGAGGGCCCGCGAGGCGGCCCGAGCCGGGAGCCCCAGCCACCCGGTCAGCAGCCCCTCGGTGAGGTCGGCGCTGAGCCGCGCGCCGTTCACGCCGTTCGTCAGGATGACGATCGCCGCGCCGCGGCCGGGTACCAGCGTGAGCTGGCTCATGTGTGCGACGGTCGCTCCGCCGTGGGACGCGATGGTGGTCGCGCCACGGTCTTCGAGGAACCACGAGAGGCCGACGTGGCCCAGCGACCCCATCGAGACCTGCGGCTCGCGCATGGCCTGCAGCGACGCGGCCGGCATGAGCCGCTCGCCGTTCGCCGTCCCGTCACCGAGCTGGAACCGCGCGTAGCGCAGCAGATCGCGCACCGTCGAGCGCACGCCACCCGCTGGTCCGCCGGCGCTCCCCTCGCCCAAGCGCGACCGAACGAGCACCGCCCGCCCGTCCCGAACGGTATGGCCGGCGGCGAGCCTGTCGTAGAGGACATCTTCGGCGCGGAACGCGGACCCGGTCATGCCGAGCGGCGCGAACAGCAACTCATGTACGGCCCGCTCGTAGGGCAGGCCCGAGGCGACCTCGATGACCCGGCCGGCCACTGTCAGCGAGACGTTGGTATAGGAGAAGGTGCCGGCCGGGGAGACCTGCTCGAGGTCCGCCATCGCCGCGACCGCGCGTTCGATCGAGTCCGCGCCATGCCCGGTCGGCGGCAGGTACTCACCGAACCACCCCGCGGTATGGGTGAACAGCTCGCGCACCGTGACCTGCTCACTGACACCGGCATCTCTGACCCGGAACTCGGGCAGGTAGCGGCATACCGGCGCATCCAGGTCCAGCTGCTGCCGCGCCGCGAGGATCGCGGCGACGGTCGCCGTCATGGTCTTCGTGATCGAGGCGATCTCGAACACGGTGCGATCGTCCACCGGCAGCGGGTGCTCAACGTTGGTGATACCGAACGACCAGGTGCGCTCTCCGGAGGGATCGGTGATCCCGACGGCAACGCCCGGGACGAGGTGCGCCGCCATGAGCGCCTCGACCTTCGCCGGCACAGCGCGCGGATCCGGCCCGGTCACCAGCTGCCCCCGCCTCCCCCGCCACCGCCGCCACCCGAGAAGCCGCCGGAGAAGCCGCTGCCGCCGCTGCCGCCCGGCGTCGAGACGACGGTGGAAGTGAGCGCGCTCGAGAACGTGTTGAAGCTCGACGCGAACACGGCGGCGTTGAAGGCAGTCGGCCCGTAGTAGAAGCTCGACGCGGCCTTCGCGATGTCGAGCCCCGCGAACGCGCGGATCCACTTGTCCACGCTCCCGAACATCACCGCATACGGCAGGTAGGCAGTGAAGAGGCCCTCCTTCTCCGCGAACGCCGCGCGATCGGTCTCGGCGGTGTCCATGTACCGCTTGAAGCCCAGGGTCTGGGCGAGCAGAGCGGCGCCCTTTTCGGTCCGCGCCGGCATCGCGCGATGCATGATGACGAGGAGCGCACCGGCAGGGACGATCGCGAGACCGACGAGCCCCCACCCGATGCTCGCGCCGAGCGCCCACACCAGGCCGATGCCCGCAACGACGATCAGGCAGCCGAGGCTCGCGTACGCCGTGCGCACCCGCGAGGGGTCGGCAACGAACCAGCCATGGTCCTTGGCGTCGGCATAGAGGTGCGACTCGGCCAGCAGGAGCGTCGGCGCGAAGGTCCCTTTGAGGCTCGATACGACGACGCTCGGCCCGCCCTTGAACAGGCCATCGAAGAGCGTGCGCTCGTACTGCACGAGATCGTCCCCCGGCTTCTTCTGATCGAGCGTCCAGTCGGCGTGACCGAACAGCCCCTGCTTCGGGTGCTCGGTGATCGTGAGGTACCCGCGGACAGCGAGATCCACGATCGTCGCGATGAGGTCGCGCGGATCGGCGGTCTCGTCGATGAGCACGCCGAGCTGCGCCGGCCGTAGCTTCTCGGGGGGCTCGTACTCGGCGATGATCGCGCCACGCGGGCGGCCGTGGTCACGGCCGCGCGTCCACCACAGCCACCAGACCCCGAAGCTGCCGCCGACCAGAGCGATGACCGCCGCCGCGATCGCCGCCGGCGAGGTGGAGAAGTAGTCGACGAATCCGCGCGGCCGGTCGACCAGGACCGGCGGCGGCACCGCGACCGCGCCCGTGCGCAGGGCGGTGACGATGGTCAGCTGCTCGCCCGGCACGAACGGCCGGGTCGCCACGAAGTCCGCGCGGGCCGCCGTCCACGTGCCGCGGCACGGCGCGGTCGAGCCGGCCGGGCCTTCGAAGCACGTGGCGCGCTGGACCGAGCCCGCGGGCGCCAGCACGCCTGCGCTGGCACCGCGCGTCGGGACGTCCCACGCGGCACCATTCACGTTCCAGAACAGCTCGTCGTGATCGGAGAACGAGTTGAGCGCACCGGCGATCCGGTACGTGATCTTGTACGCCTGCGTACCGCTGATCGTCCGGGCGGCATCGCCGATCTTGATCTCGGTCGCGGCATCGCCGCGCGTGATCTGGAATGTCCACGGGCGACCGGTCCGGTCGGTGACGCTGTCGACGACGAGCGTGTAGACGCGATCGCGCCGGTCGTCATAGCGGTACTTCGTGGGGATCGTGCGGAAGATGCCGTGCTTCTGCAGCGCGCCGAAGTCGACGTCGATCGTCTCGACGATCGCGAGCGAGCCGTCGGCCTGGATCGTGATGTCTGCCCGGAACGCATCGATGGTCCAGCCGGTGTCCGCGGCGGCTGCCGGCGTCATCGCCGCGATCACCAGACCGCTGACCGCGATGAGCCGGAGAAGCGCCTTCATTCGATACCCGATGCTATCGTTGCCGCACGCGCACGGACGCGATGACGTGATGGAGGTGCCCGAAATGACTGTTGCGCTCTCGAACCCGACCCGCACCTCCGGTCGCGCCGCGGTCTGACCTTCCTGTCCTTCGCGTCGTGACCGGTCGGTCCACGATGCTGAAGGAGGACCGCGTGCAGCCACGACGCATCGCACTACCTGAATTGGGCTGGGATCCCGCCTGGGAAGCCCTCCGCTCGATCAACGAATTCGCGGAGCTTGCGCCCTCCCGTGTGGCGACGCAGCATCGCGGCGGCTACGTGCTCTACGGCGATGATGGCGAGCAGACCGCGTCGATCTCGGGACGGCTGCGCCACGAAGCCCGCGGCGTCAGCGACCTGCCGGCCGTCGGCGATTGGGTGCTTGCGCGCGATGGCGTCATCCAGGCCGTGCTCCCGCGCCGTACGTCGTTCTCGCGCAAGGCAGTGCTCGCGTGGGAGGAGCAGGTGGCGGCGGCCAACGCCGACGTCGTGTTCGTCGTGGCGTCGCTCGCCGGCGAGCCAAATCTCCGCAGCCTCGAGCGGTACCTCACCGTCGCATACGAGAGCGGCGCGGCGCCCGCCGTCATCCTGACGAAGTCCGACCTCTGCCCGGACGTGCACGCGGCACTTGCCACGGTCCGTGAGGTCGCGCCGGGCACACCGGTCCATGCGATCAGCGCACCGGCCGGGATCGGGCTCGACGTCTTTGACACGTACTGCCGGCCCGGCCGCACCATCGTCTTCCTCGGGCCGTCCGGCGTCGGCAAGACGACGCTCCTCAACGCCCTCGAAGGTGGAGACCGGCCGACCGCCGCGACCCGCGAAGACGGCCGCGGCCGCCACACCACGACCCAGCGCGAGCTCGTGGTCATCGAAGGGCGCGGCATGGTCCTCGACACGCCGGGCATGCGCGAGCTGCAGCTCTGGGACGCGGAAGCGGGGCTGTCAGCGGTCTTCAGCGATATCGAGGCCCTGGCGCTCATCTGCCGCTTCGGTGACTGCTCGCACGAGGCCGAGTCGGGCTGCGCCGTCCGCGCTGCGATGGAGGCCGGCACGCTCGGCGCCGACCGCTACGCGAGCTACCGGAAGCTCGAGCGCGAGGAGGCGTTCATCGCGAAGAAGCGTGACGCCCTGGCCCGCTCGGAGGAACAACGGCAGCGGAAGATCTTCGCCCGGAGCGTGCGCCGGGCCGGCGGGCGCGGACTGGACCAGCGGGATTAGCTCCGGTCCGCGTCGCGGGTCCTAGCGGACCGAGACCGAGGTCGCTCCGCCGGTCACCGTGACCGTGACGCGGTCCTTCGCGGCCGCATAGCCGGCTGTCTCGATCACGTTCCCGTTCTTCGTCGCTCGCAAGTTGCTGGAGCTCCAGGACACGAGCCCGCCGGTGATGGTGACACGAGCTTCCACATCCACCGGGATCTCGATCACGACGCTCGAGGCGCCGCCGTCCATGCGGATCCCAACGTCACCGGTCGGCTTCGGAAGGACGATGGTCGTACTGGCCGCCCCGATGTTCAGTCGGGCGTCGGTGATCCGCACGTCGTGCAGGTCGAACGTGAACTCGCCGGCGCCGGCGTTCACCTGAAGGGACACTGGGAGATCGTTCGCGATCTGGACCGTGACATCGGTGTTGCCGCCGAAGGTCGCGCCGGCTTGTGTGAGACGGACATCGCCTTTCGTGGAGTCGCGGCTGGTCCGGTCGGCGAGGCAGAGATCGGCGCCGTCCGCCGACGCCGTGACCGCGGCCGTCGCACCGCCGCCGACGTGATAGCGCGCCGCGCCGCCGTTGATCGACAGGCGAAGGCTCTGCATCGAGCCACGCGCGACCGCGCCCGACGGCGAGGCAGCGGTGCAATCGCTCGAGTGATCGAACGAGAAGCTCACCAGCCGGAGGGCCGACGGCTGGGTGGCGGCGAGCGACAGGGCGGCGGCGATGACGAGCATCTCCGTGGCGAGCGTCGCCACGGGCCAGCGGCGCGCGAACGCGATGTCGATCCCGAGCAGGATCAGCAGCACCGGCCACAGCGCGAGGAGCGACAGGACCGTGACCGGCTGCACCCAGCCGTAGTTGCTCGCGAGCGCGATCAGACCGATCGCGATGAGCAGCAGCGGCCAGAACATGCCCCGCCGGCGCTTGGACCCGTCAGTGATCGGGCCCGAGGGTGGCGCGGGAGGTGCCGGCGGGATGGGCGGCGTCGGCTCGGTCGGCTCGGTGGGCGGCATCACGTCACTCAGCTCAGCGTGTCGCGCGCCGAGCGATGAAGAAGACACCGACGGCGATCAGGACGAGCGGCCAGATGACCCGCCACTCGATGAACCGGAACGCGCCGAGGTTGCCGAGCAGGAAGATGATGCCCACGGCCACGAAAAGGATGCCGACGCTGCTGCGCCGGCGATCGATCTCGACCGGGTCGACGAAGCCGGGTGCGCCAGCGGTCGGCGCGACCGGCACCGCGACCGGATCGCCCGTCGAGGGCCGGACGAACGGCGACGCCTCGCCGGGGTGCGGCATCAGGACGAGCAGGACGAAGTAGACGAGGATCCCGATGCCGAATGACCCGAGGATGACCATACCGACGCGAACGATCGTGGCGTCGATGTCGAGGTACTCGGCGAGCCCGCCACAGACGCCTCCGATGACCCGATTGGTACGA
>JBBQHN010000098.1:0-6929 GCA_038324015.1 Candidatus Limnocylindria bacterium
GTGCGCGTCGCGCCGCAATAGCCAGCGAGCGCCGACGTCTAGCGACACCGGCCGTAGCGGCCATCGCCGCGATCCGCGACCACGCCGGACAGCACGAGGACGACGAGCCGCGCCCGCAGCGCGGCGTGATCCAGGTGCGTGCGCCGGGCGAGGTCGTCGATGTCGAGCGCTCCCGCGGCAAGCGCGTCCAAGAGCACGTCGGCCGACGCCGCAACGCGTTGTGCCGGGACGCCGATCGCCTCACCCACCGCATCCGGGCCAACGCAGGCCCGCGCCGTGCCGGCGGCGATGAGCGCGTTGGTCCCCTCCGAGCACCGCGCTCCCACGGGCCCAGGCACCGCGAATAGCGGCCGCCCGAGCCGCACGGCGTCGGCCGCGGTGATGAGGGCGCCTGAGCCGACAGGCGCCTCCACCACGACGACCGCGCGTCCCAGGGCCGCGATGGCGGCGTTCCGTTTCGCGAACATCCAGCCCTGCGCCGGCACGACCGGCGGATAGGTCGACACCAGGGCGCCACGCTCTCGCAGCCGCACGGCCAGTCTCCGCCGGCGGCCGCTCGAGTTCGCAAGGAATGAGGTGATGCCCTCGCCGAGGACGGCGACGCTCGATCCGCCCGCTTCGATCGCGCTCGCGTGCGCGGCGCAGTCGATACCCGGCGCGAGACCCGACACGATCACGGCTCCCGCGGACGCGAGCGCGGCCGCGAGCTCACGGGCCATCCGTTCGCCGTACGGGCTCATGCGACGCGTCCCAACGATGGCGACACTCGGCCGGTCGAAGACCGCGGGATCGCCATCGATCCACACCGGGTCAGGACCGGGTCCCGGCTCGCGCAGCGCGGCGGGGTACGCGCGTTCCGACGGACGCAGTGCGATCACGGCAGTGCCCGCATCAGGAGCGCGGTCGCCACGTGATCGGCTCCGATGCCATCGCGGCACTCGAGGTCGGCGGCCGTCCGCGCGACGCGCAGCAGCCGGTGATAGCCGCGCGCCGACAGTCGGCGCAAGCGCATGGCATCACCGAGCAGCGCATCGGCGTCGGCATCCAGCCGGCAATGCTTCCTCACTCCGGCGACCGTGAGCTCGGCGTTCGTGCGGCAGCCGCGCGCAGCCATCCGCGCGCGAGCAGCGCACACCCGTTCCCGCACCGCGGCGGAGGACTCGCGACGGTCGTCCGCGCGAAGGCGCGCATACGGGACCCGCGGCACATGCACGCGGAGGTCGATGCGATCGAGCAACGGTCCAGAGATGCGCGCGCGGTAGCGCTCGACCGCTTCAGGGAGGCAGGTGCACTCCGCGCCCGGATCGCCGTCGTGACCGCAGGGACAGGGATTCATCGCGGCGATGAGGACGAAACGCGCCGGGTAGGTGGCCGCTCCGCCGGCGCGTGAGATCGTGACCGCTCCCTCTTCGAGGGGCTCACGGAGCGTGTCGAGCACCGAGCCGTGGAACTCGCCGAGCTCGTCGAGGAAGAGGGCGCCGGCATGCGCGAGCGAGACCTCGCCAGGCCGCGGTGGCGTCCCTCCGCCCACGAGCGCGAGACGCGATGCCGTGTGATGCGGAGCACGGAACGGACGACTGACGAGGAGCGGCCGCTCGGGATCGATGAGTCCCGCAACGCTGTGGACCGCGCTCGCCTCGATCGCCTCATCGGGGTCAAGCGGCGGCAGGATCGAGGGGAATGCACGCGCGAGCAGCGTCTTGCCCGTTCCCGGCGGCCCAACGAACAAGAGGTTGTGTCCGCCGGCCGCCGCGATCTCGAGCGCGCGCTTCGGCGTCTCCTGCCCGACGACGTCAGCCAGATCGACCGGCCAGGCGGGCGGGCGACCAGGCGGAGGTGGCAGAACGGGAGCGATCCGCGAAGACCCGTCGAGGTGATCGACGGCCGCACGGAGCGATGCGAGCGGGATCGCCTCGGCGCCGAGAGCCGCCGCCTCTCCGGCGTTCTCCGCCGCGACATACGCGCGCGTGATGCCGGCCGCAAGCGCACGACGGACCCGTGGCATCGCGCCGCGCACCGGTCGGACCGTTCCATCGAGGGCGAGCTCCCCAAGGCAGAGGCCGTCGGGATCGGTGTGCAGCTGGCCGGTCGCGCGGAGGATCGCGAGCGCGATCGCGAGATCGAAGCCCGCGCCCTCCTTCTTTCGCTCGGCCGGAGCGAGATTCACGGTCACGCGACGCAGCGGGAACTCGAACCCGGCGTTGCGGATAGCGGCGCGGACCCGCTCGCGAGCCTCCTGCACGGCGGTATCGGGGAGGCCGACGATCGCGAGATGCGGAAGGCCGTTCGCGACGTCGACCTCGACCGTCACCAGTGCGGTCTCGAGACCCCAGAGGGCGCAGCCCAGCGCCTTTGCGACCGCGCCCACAGCGCTCATCCTTGGTTTCGGCGGCCAAGCGTGCGATAGGACCCCTGACCAGGACCTCCGTACCGGCCATTGACCACGGCCTCCGGCTGCGCGTACCGTTCGGGCTCGGCGACCGAATCCGGGTGCAGGCGCTGCACGAGCGGTCGCCAAGGGGAGCGGCAAGGGTTTGGGCGAGCTGCGCACGACCACGGACGAGCTTGCGGCGCTCCTGGACGGTGCCGTGACGCTGAGCCGCGCCGGCCACCGCATCGCCGCGATCGCGGCGCTGCTCTCCGCAGTCGGCCTCGCTCCCGACGATCGCACCGCCCACCGCCGTCTGGCTGCCGCCTATGCGGTGGCCGGCGACCGCGAGAGCGCCCACGCCGAATACGCGCGCTTCATCGCCCGTCTCGAGGCCCGTGGCTCGTTCGACGCAGCCATCCTCGAGCGCTCGTATGCCAACGTCTTGCTTGCATCGCCGGCGCCGCGGCCGCTCGCGATCCCGGCGCCCGCCGCGCGCCATCGCCTCACGCCCGACCAGTCATTCGCATTGCGGCGCGTCGCCGTCGCGCTCGTCGCGATCGCGGCGACGTTCGGCGCGATGTTCGCCGCCGGTGCGCAGATCTTCGCGAGCGGCGGACCGCTCTAACCCGACTCGCTCGCGACATCGATCAGCTCGACGACCGCGCACTCGCCATCCACCGTCACCGCCGCGACCACCATCCGGATGGCGCCGCGCACGCGATGTTCCCCGGCCCACGCGAGCGACAGACGTCGGAACCGCGCCAGCTTCTTGCCGTCGACGGCCTCTCGCGCCGAGACGAACGAGCCGCGGCGGCGCGTCTTTACCTCGATGAACACCCACCCACGGCGATCCCGACCGACGAGGTCGATCTCGCCGTAGCGGGTGCGCGCGTTCCGCGCGACGATCCGCACGCCGGATCGCTCGAGGGTCCGTGCCGCCTCGGCCTCGCCCCTGTCGCCGAGGAGTCTCCGCGCATCCGGCACCTACACGATGACGGACAGGCCTTTCAGGCAGACGCTATTCGGCCGAGAAGTCCTTCCCGAACGTGATCCACGCTGGCTCCCGTACGAATCCGAGAGCCTCGTTGATCGCGAGCATCGGCCGGTTCAGCGAATCGTTCCAGGTCCGGATCTGGAGGAAGCCGTTCGCGCGCGCGTACTCGACCGTCTTGAGCTTGAGCGCCATCGCGATGCCCTTCCCGCGCTCGTCACGGAGCACCCCGGTCAGCTGCTGATGGATGACCGTCGGATCCGCGCCTTCCTTGCCGAGCGCCGATTCCCCGACATAGCGGCCGTCGCGGAGCGCGATGAAGTACGCCTCTGGCAACGACCCCGGCCCGCGGAGCACCTCGCTCTCGAACCGCTCGTACGGCGATGGCGTGGCCGGATCAAGACCCGGCACATCGACGCGCGCCGCTGCGTGGAGCGCGTAGGTCTTTCGCACCGCTTCCGGGTCCGTCTTCACCTCCTCCGCAAGCGTCGTGATGCGGATCCCCGCGGCAGCCGCGCGCTCCGGTGCGTTCGCGAACGGCGCGGGGTCGAAGGACGCGAGGTCGAGGCGGGACTCCCAGTCTCGCTTGAGCTCGATCGCTCCGATCCGCTTCACGAACGCGACCGCGTCCGCATTCGACTCCTTCACGCCGTTCCGGGCCCAGTGGGCTCGACGCTCTGTGAGGACCCGAGCGGCATCCGTGTAGAGCGCCTGACCGATGCCGCGGCCGCGAGCCGGCGGACGCACGACGACCTCGAGGTTGTAGTTCTCAGGCGCGAACTGGCCGCGTGAATGGAACGCGTTGCTGAAGCCGATAACAGCATCGTTCTCGCTGGCCATGACCCGCCGTTCGAAGAAACCTTCCGGACGCCAGTCTACGTCGTAGTGACGGACCTCGTCGACCGTCCAGCCGTAGTCGGGGAATGACTCGTTCGAGATCTCGACGAACACCGGGTAGTCGCCTTCACCGAACGGCCTGAGCGAGACGGTCACACGGTCGCCGCACGCTCGACGGGCCCGAGGTCCAAGGTCAGCTGGTTCTCCCGCTCGAGCATGAGCTTCACGGTGCCAAAGTCCTGGCGGTGGAACGGCGTGACACCGAGCTCCCGCAGCGCGTTGCGGTGATCGATGGTCGGGTAGCCGCAGTTGTGCTCCCACCCATATCCGGGATAGCGGCCCGCGAGCTTCGTCATGAGGTTGTCACGCGTCACTTTCGCGATGATCGAGGCGGCCGCGATCGCGAAGCACGTACGGTCGCCCTTCACGATCTCGGTGTGCTTGCCCGGCGAGAAGGCGGGGTCCTTGATCAGGCGACCGTCGACCAGCACATGGTCGTAGTCACCGATCTGCCGGAGCGCGCGCTGCATCGCGAGGTGGCTCGCGTGATAGATGTTGAGCCGGTGGATCTCCGCGACCGATGCGGCGCCGATGCCGACGCGTGCGACGCGCGCCCTGATCTCCGGCACGAGGTCTTCGCGCTCCTTCCGTGACAGCAGCTTGGAGTCGCGGACGGCGCGGATGATGCGAACCTCAGGGGTGACCAGGCATGCGGCTGCGACGACGGGTCCGGCGAGGGTGGCCATCCCGACCTCGTCGACGCCGACGATCCGGATGAGGCCTTGGTCCCAGAGGGCTTTCTCGAAACGGAGCGACGGCACGGCCGGATTATCCCGGTCCGGGCGCCGTCGCTATCTCAGCGACGCTTTTCGCGGAGGGTCGCGGCCTTGCCAACTCGGTCGCGAAGGAAGTACAGCGCTGCCCGGCGGGCGTGGCCGTGACGGATGACCTCGATCTTCTCGAGGCGCGGCGAGTGGACCAGGAAGGTCCGCTCGACGCCGACGCCGCTTGCGATCCGGCGCACCGTGATCTGGGCGTTGAGGCCGCCGCCGCGGACCCGGAGCACGGTTCCCTCGTAGGCCTGGAGCCGCTCGCGGGCGCCCTCGACGACGCGCACGGATAGCCGGACGGTGTCTCCGGGCCGCACCTCCGGGAGGTCGGCCTTGAGCTGCTCGGAGGCAAGCGTCTTCAAGACGTCGTTCATAGACATAACAGTTGTGCTCACGGGGTCATCGAATGATAGCTCATTTCGCGGAGGCCTTCTTGAGCCGATCGAGGATCGTCACGTGGGAGACACCGAAGTGACGAGCGAGCTCGCGGACCGTGAGACCGGTTGCCCGCATGCGCAAGACCTCGGTCGCGGTCGGGCCGCGCGGCGTGCTGCGCGCAGCGCGGAGCCGCACCCCGGCGGCGCGCAGTCGAGCGCGCACCGTCGCGGGAGAGATGCCGAACCGTGCGGCGATGCGATACGAGCCGACGCCGGAGCGATATGCCGCCACGAGGTCGGCGTTCCGGACGGGCGCCTTGGCCGCGGGCCGGGGCAGCCTCGCCCGCTCGGCGGGCGTGAGGTCGGCCGACCCGATGAGATCTGGCCGGCGCTCGGCCGTTCGTCGGATCGCCTCGGCGCGGCGCCACGTGGCGATCGAGGCGTGGTCGCCCGAGACCAGTACCGCCGGGACCTTGCGGCCCTCGAACTCGTGCGGACGGGTGTACTGCGGACCTTCGAGCAGACCGCTCGTGTGCGACTCCAGGTCGAGCGATGCGGCACCGATGACCCCGGGAAGAAGCCGCGCGACGGCGTCGATGACGACCATCGCCGGCAGCTCGCCGCCGGTCACCACGTAGTCGCCGATCGAGATCTCTTCGTCGATGACGCTCTCGATCACGCGTTCGTCGACACCCTCGTAGTGCCCGGCGACGAGCACGAGGTGGGCGAGCGTCGCCAGCCGCGTCGCGGCGGCTTGGTCGAACAGCGTCCCCTGCGCCGAGAGGAGGACCACGTGCCCGTCCTTCCCTTTCGTCTCGCGGATCGCCGGCACCAGCGGCTCGGGCTTCAGCACCATGCCCGCACCGCCGCCGTACGGCGTGTCATCGACGGTACGGTGACGATCATCCGCCCAGCTCCGCAGATCGTGGAGCGCGAGCTCGATCTTTCCGGCCGCGCGCGCGCGGGCGACGATGCTTTCGGCGAACGGGCTCTCGAACATCTTCGGGAACAGCGTGATGACGTCGATGCGCATCTAGAGCTCTTCCTGCGGCGTGATGACGACGCGGCCCGCTGCGACATCGACCTCGCGCACGACGGACGCGATCGCGGGAACGAGCAGCTCGCCGCCCGTCACGCACGCGAGGACCAGCACGTCGGTCTCGCCCGCGCGGATGATGTCGCGCACCGTGCCGATCTCCTCGCCCTCGGGCGTCTCGGCGCGCAGGCCGACGAGATCTGCCCACAGGTAGCTGCCCTTGGTCGCGCGCCGCGCCTCAGCCTTCGTCACCCGGAGGGATCGGCCGCGGAGCGGCTCGGCGTCCGGACGGTCGGCATACCCCTCGAAGCCGACGATCGGCTTTCCCGGTGTGCCGCGCAGGGAGACGACGGTGAGCGGTCCGAGGCCATCGCATTCGAGCACCGCGCCCACACGGAACCGGCCGGGGACGTCGCTACGGGGATCGATGGTGACCTCGCCGTGGACGCCGTGCGGCGTCTTGATGACCCCGACGACCAGACTCTCG
>JBBQHN010000099.1:0-6827 GCA_038324015.1 Candidatus Limnocylindria bacterium
CCGGCACGAGGAGGCCCGAGACGTTGTTATCGATCACGGTCTGGAGGCCGCCGACGCGCGTCGCGACGACCGGCGTGCCGCACGCCATGGCCTCGAGAGCGACGAGGCCGAACGATTCCGTCAGCGAAGGGACCGCGCAGACATCCGCAGCGTTGTAGAAGAGCGCGAGGCGCTGCTGCTCCTGCGATCCGACGAAGTCCACGGTGTCCTCCAGGCGGTGCTCGTGCACGAGTCTGCGGAGCTCGACGATCTTCTCGGTCTCGGCCTCGCTGTCCTGCGCATCGAGCGCGCCGCCGACGACGAGCAGGCACAGCTCGTTGCGGAACTCCGGATACGTCCGGAAGAGGAGACCGATCGCGCGCAGGAGCACGTCGATGCCTTTGATCTGCTCGATCCGCCCCACGAACAGCACCATCTGCTCGCACTCGTCGCGGCCGAGCTCGCGGCGCGCATCGGCCTGGCGGATCGGATGAAATATGTCCGGATCGACCCCGCAGGGGATGATGCGGAGCTTCGATGGGTCGGCGGCATAGAGCTGCTCGAGCTCGCTCGCCTCGATTTCGCTCGCCGCGACGACCGCCTGAGACTCGGCGACCGCGCGCCGCTCGATGATGACACGCACGTCGCTCTCGCCGTCGAGGTCCTCGTCCATCACCTCGCGCTTGACCAGACCGAGCGTGTGGAACATCTGGATGCGCGGCACGCGCCAGCGCGGCGCGAGGGCGCGCGCGACCTCCGCGGACAGCCAGTAATGCGCGTGGATGACGTCGTAGCTGATCCCGTGCTCCGTGACGTACGCGTCGACACCGGCCGTGAACTCATCGAGCCGGTCGTAGACCTCCATCTTTGGGATGTAGCTCACCGGACCGGCCGAGATGTGGATGACCCGCGCGCCGGGCACGATCTCCTGGATCAGCGGGTGGTCGTGCTCGCGCTGACGCGTGTACACATCAACTTCGACGCCGCGGCTGGCCAGATCGCGGGCAAGCTCGCGGATGTACAGGTTCATGCCGCCGGAGTCGCGGCCCCCGAGCTTCGCCATCGGGCAGGCGTGCACCGAGAGCATCGCGACGCGCATCAGGCGCGCTCCGCGTCGAGGCGCGCGAGCCACCGGTCCGTCGCGCCGAGGTCGTACTTGTAGGGCTCGTCGCCGCGGAGGAGGTCGTACGTCGTGTAACCCTGCGCGATCGCCTCGCGGATCTCCCAGGCGTGGCTGACGATACCGACCGAGAGTGACGCAAGGCCAGGATCGTAGGCGGCGTTGTACAGCTGCAGGACGCGGCCCACGCTGAGGCTGAACAGCACCGCAGCGTCCATGCCGGCGAACGACAGGACGCCGAGCCGCAGGCGACCGAGGGGTGCAAGTGTGTCGGCGATGTCGCGGAAGAAGCGCTCGACATCCGGCGTCATGAAGCCGGCCTTCTCGCCGCGACTGAGCCGGTGCAGCTCGAAGAACCGGTCGAGGACCGCACCGCGCTCGGTGTCACCCGCGAAGCGGAAGCCCGCTGCCCCCGCGGCCTCGAGCCGGCGCACCTTGCGTCGAAGCTCGTGGCGCTCCTTCTTACCGAGGGACTGCACGTAGTCCTCGTACGAGCTCGGCAGGGCCAGCAGCAGCGAGAGGATCTGCTTCGCGCGCGTCACCCGGTAGCCCGCGGCGGTCAGAACGGAGTCGAAGGCGTCGAGGGTCGGCCGGTCCTCGGGCACGAACTCGAGGCGGACGCGCGGCGGGCGCTGCTCTGCGACCCAGCGGGCCACCGCGGTCGCGACGTCGGCCGCATGTGCCGGTGCCGCCACGACGTCCTGCTCATCGGTGAGGTGGCCACCGGCGAACGTGATGGTCCCGTCGGTCTCGCGCGCGAGTGCGGCGATGCCGCGCACGGGCGTGCCGACCGAGATCGTGATGGGGGTGGAGCGGTCGTGGGCGCGGGCGGTGGCGATCCATTCAGGGGTGAGGAAGACGCTCGGCGGCTGCCGATCGGCGGAAAGCGCGGACCAGGCCGGCGCGAGCTCGGCCGGTTCGCGCTCGATACACCCGGAATCGCTCTCCCGGGAAACAACGGTCACCGGTCGAGTCTATTTCTGTCGAGGACCACCGTTCCGTCAACGCGTTTACGCTCAGCGGCATTCCGTACCGGGTCGTCATCGCGCCGCAATCCTTCAAAGGAAGCGCCGATGCGGTCGCTGTCGCGGCCGCGATCGCGCGCGGCTTCCGGCGCGTCCTGCCCGATGCGCAGCTCGACCTGGTCCCGCTCGCTGACGGCGGGGAAGGCACGGTCCACGCGCTTGTCCGCGCCACGAACGGCGCGATCCGCACGTCCCTCGTGCACGATCCGCTGCTGCGCGAGATCGAGGCGGAGTGGGGCATCCTTGGCGACGGCAAGACCGCGGTCGTCGAGATGGCCGCCGCCAGCGGGCTGCTGCTGTTGCACGAGAGCGAGCGCGATCCGCGTATTACGAGCACGCGCGGCACCGGTGAGCTCATCCTCGAGGCGGCAGCGAGCGGCGCGCATCGGATCATCATCGGGATCGGCGGCAGCGCGACGAACGACGGCGGGTCCGGCATGGCACGCGCGCTCGGCTACCGGTTCCTCGATCGCGAGGGTCGCGATCTTCCCGAGGGAGGTGGCCCGTTACAGCGGCTCCATCACCTGGAAGGGCAGACCGATCCGAGGCTGATCCGTCCGTCGATCGAGGTCGCGTGCGACGTCACCAACCCATTGCTCGGCCCCGAAGGCGCGTCCGCGATCTACGGTCCGCAGAAGGGCGCGACACCCGCGATGATCACCGAGCTCGATGCAGCACTCGCGACGTACGCCGATGTGATCGAGGCGTTCGTCGGGCGCAACGTGCGCGACGTTCCCGGGGCCGGTGCCGCCGGTGGTCTGGGCGCGGGCCTCCTCGCGTTCCTCGATGCGCGGCTGCGTTCAGGCGCCGAGCTCGTGCTCGACGCAACGAAGTTCGCCTCGCGCATCGCTGGCGCCGACCTCGTGATCACCGGCGAAGGTCGCGTCGATGCGCAAAGTGCGTATGGCAAGCTCACCCAGGCCGTGACACATGCGGCGCGCGATGCCGGCGTTCGCGCCGCGATGGTGGTGGGCGGGACCGCGGCCGGCTACGAGGCGCTGCTGCAGCAGGGCGTCGAGTCGATCGAGGTGAGCAGGCCCGCTGGGATGCCGCTCGCGGCCGCGATGCGACATGCGGAGCCGCTCATCGAAGAAGCCGCTGCGCGTCTCGTTGCGAAGCTACTGGGTCGCTGAGGGCAGGGCGAGGGCGAGGGCGAGAACGCGGCGCGGGTGGGCGGAAGAAGCAGGTCCTTACCGAACAACTCCGTCGACGGGACTTCGGACAGGAATCGTTCGATGCCGCTTGCGACCCCGCGCGCG
Organism: Candidatus Limnocylindria bacterium; assembly: GCA_038324015.1. GTDB lineage: Bacteria > Chloroflexota > Limnocylindria > P2-11E > P2-11E > UBA4735. The sequence goes on from JBBQHN010000099.1 coordinate 3,384, forward strand.
AGCACGTCCGGATGGCGGACCGCGAGCGCGCGGTCGCCGTCGTTGCTGAGGTATCCGAGCTCGAGGATGACCGACGGGGTGAACGGCGAGGTCGCCGACCGATAGCGCTGCCAAGAGAATCCATAGAAAGCGCGCATATTGCCAGTGATCCTTAGTCCGTCGTACGGCAGTCCGGTCGCCGTGCCGAACTCGTCCTTGATGTCCTCGAGGAGCTGTTGTTCATACGGTCCGCGTCGTGTTCCATGCGCGAGCTTGTACCCGCTGTTCTCGCCGGTTCCGTCCCCATCCATATGCAGCGAAACGAAGACATCCGCGATGTACCCCGCGGGCACCGTGGTTGGCAGGATGTCGACCACATACCCGTGGCTCGTGAGGAGATCGGACATCTGATTCGCGATCTCCATCGTGACGTCGACCTCGCTGAGTCCGTTCCAACTGGTCCCTGTCTGCACCTCGAGCCGGCGGAGCTCCGGTGGCACGGTGTCGGTCTGCCAATGGCCGATCTGGATGCCGATCCGTCGTGCGCCACCCGCGACCTTCGGTGCGGGAACGCGGGTGAATCCCGGCGGATCTCCGGGCTGCGGCGCGAGGATCGGCTGCTGCAACGCGATCGTGTTCGGCAGATCGTCGGGGTCTGGTGATGACGCAACCGGAGCGAGGCGTACTGGTTCCGCTTGAGCTTCGCGCCCTCCGAACCGCCAGACCGCACTCGTCAGCGCACCGCTCGCGATGAGCAGGGCCGTCAGCAGCAGCACGTTGGACCAGCGCCGGTTCATGCCTGGAATCGTATGCGTGCCTGCTTTCCGCTAGCGTTGCGAATCGTGATCGAACGCACACCGGGTCTGGAACTTGTCCGTATCACTGAAGCGGCGGCGATCGCCGCGTCCCACTGGATGGGCCACGGTGAGAAGAACCAGGCCGACCAAGCAGCCGTGTCAGCGATGCGCACGACCATGGACGAGGTCTCGTTCCACGGACGCATCGTTATCGGCGAAGGCGAGCGTGACGAAGCGCCGATGCTGTATATCGGCGAAGAGGTCGGCAAGGGCATCGGTCCCGAGGTCGACATCGCGGTCGATCCGCTCGAAGGCACGAACCCGGTGGCGCACGGCCGCGCGAACGCGATCGCGGTGCTCGCGGCATCGGAGCGTGGTGGCCTCCTCAATGCGCCGGACACGTACATGGAGAAGCTCGTCGTCGGTCTGCCGGCGAAAGGGAAGGTCGACCTCGACCGGCCGGTCAAGGAGAACCTCAAGATCATCGCGGACTCCCTCAATCGCGAGATCGATGACCTCACGGTCGTGATCCTCGACCGGCCGCGTCACGAGAAGCTCATCGCCGACGTCCGCGCTGCGGGTGCGCGCATCAAGCTCATCGAAGACGGGGACCTCATGGCCGCAATGTCCGTCGCAGTCGCCGGCACCGCCGTGCACGCGGTCATGGGTACCGGCGGCGCGCCCGAGGGTGTGCTCGCGGCGGCCGCGATGCGCTGCCTCGGCGGCGAGATCATCGGCCGGCTCAGGTTTCGCAGTGACGAGGAGCGTGCCCGGGCGAAGAAGATGGGTATCACCGACGAAAACCGCATTTACCGCACCGAGGATCTCGCGAGCGGCCGGGACATCCGGTTCGTCGCGACGGGCGTGACCGATGGCGAGCTCCTCCGTGGCGTCCGCTTCTTTAGCCGCGGCGCCCGCACGCACTCCATCCTCCTGGACGCCGGGCGAGGCCGCGTCCGGTACATCGACACCCAGCACTTCGATGACCCGGACCACCCGCCGGTCATCCGCGCACCCAGCTCGCTCTAGAACAGACTGTCGACTCGATATTGACGTAGCCCGGCGGCGGGCATATCGTCGCGGCGCCATGCCTCAGGTACGCAGTCGTGTCCGCCGCCCAGCGCCCGTATCCGATTCGCTGCAGCAGATCGGCGACCGGATCCGCAAGGCTCGGCTCGATTCGGGCCTGAGCCAGGCGCAGCTCGGCGCACCGCATTTCACACGCGCGTACGTGAGCGCGATCGAGCTCGGCAAGGTGCGTCCGGCGATGAAGTCGCTCGAGTTCCTGGCCGCGAAGCTCAGCAAGCCGGCTTCGTACTTCCTAGAAGATGCAGACGCCGATCGTCGTCGTCAAGAGCGAGAGCTTGAAATCCGCAGCGCGGAGTCGCTTCTAAGTCGTCAAACGGCAGGAGAGGCGATTGAACGAACTCGTCCGCTTCTCGAGTCGTCTGATTCACCCGCCGAGCGCTGCCGGCTCCACTTGATTCTCGGTACGGCGTACAACCACCTCGTCCAAGGCAGCGATGCCTTACGCGAGTTGGCAGCTGCAGAAAGACTGCAGCAATCGGCAAGCTCGTCCGCCGTCAGTCGCATCCAGTACCAGACAGCCCTTGCGTACAGGCAGAGCGGGAATGCTCCTCAGGCGGTCACGATGCTGCGAAAGCTGCTCGGAGAACTCGATAAGGCGGCAGTGCGTGATCAGTTGCTCAGGCTTCGAGTCGTCAAAGACTTAGGCGTAATCCTCATAGACAACGGGGATTACGAAGAGGCGAACAGTTACTTGCAGACGGCCCTCGAATGGGCGCAGGACTTCGGCGATGTCGCCGGTCTTGTATCGATCTACAACGCGCTCGGTTACGCGTATCGAGCGCTCGGTGACCTTGAAGCAGCAACCGGTTACACGCAAAAAGCCCTGGCTCTAAATGAGGCTGGGCAGGACATGACGGTCATGGCAATGACCTTGAACTTCCTCGCCGTGATCGCGACCGAACGCGGTCACTTCAGAGCAGCAACTGATCACGTCGATCAAGCCATACGCATCGCGACTGCGAGCGGCCCAGCCTTCAACCTGCCGCACTACATCTGCACCAAGGCGGAAGGCGAGTTGAAAGCAGGGAAGTTAGACCTCGCCCAGACCCATGCCCGCGAGGCGCTCGCAGCCGCCGAGGCGATCAAGAACCAACGCGCGGCCGCCGCAGCCAAGCTCGTGCTAGCCGACATCAGCGCAGCTAACGGTGACCGCTCGCAGATAGAAACGCAGCTGGAGGAGGCAGCGGCGATCTACAAGGTTCTCGGAGCGAAAGCGGAGCTCGGCGACACGTACATGCGCTTGAGCAAGTCTGCCGCGGCGCGAAACGACACTCGCGACTCTCAGCGATACGCGGACCTTGCGTACAGGACGACCAAGAAAATCAGCGCTTTGGTGGAGAGATGATTAGTCGACTGAAGTTCGTCATGTTCCTGTTTGTCGTGAACGCGGGCCAAGTCCTGGCGTTTCCGATCGGGCAACCGCCAACGTGTTGCTAGCCGGTCTGGCGCTCCGTCGCGGTCATTACATTTCGCAGTAGCAACGCGGCGGTCACTGCGCCGAGGCCACCCGGCACTGGACTGAGCGCGCCGGCGACGCTCGCAACGCTTTCGAGTTCGACGTCGCCGGCGAGCCCGTTCG
>JBBQHN010000100.1:0-6744 GCA_038324015.1 Candidatus Limnocylindria bacterium
CATCAAGAACGGCATCCTCACCATGCTCCTGGTGCTCATGGGCGTGGCGCTCCTCTACGCATACCGGGCGCAGAGCCCCTCGGCCGCGCCGGTCCCGATCTCCCAAGCCATCTCCGAGATCCAGGGCGCTCAGGTCAAGTCGGTCACGATCAGCGCCGACCAGGCCACGATCGACCTGAAGGACGGCACCCACCAGGTCACGACCGTCGGCACGCCGAGTGACGCGTTCGAGAAGGTCCTCACTGACTACAACGCGACGCACGACCCGACGAGCCAGATCACGTGGAGCAAGCAGAAGGACTCGCAGACGTTCGGCATCATCGGGTCGGTCCTGCTCAGCCTGCTGCCGGTGCTGCTCATCGGCGGATTCTTCGTCTACATGATGCGGCAGGCCCAGGGCACGAATAACCAGGCGCTGTCGTTCGGGAAGTCGCGCGCGCGCATGTTCATCGGTAACAAGCCGGCGACGACGTTCGACGACGTCGCGGGAGTCGATGAGGCGAAGCAGGAGCTGACCGAGGTGGTCGAGTTCCTGAAGTACCCCGAGAAGTTCTCGACGCTCGGTGCGCGCATCCCGCGCGGCGTGCTGCTCGTGGGCCCACCTGGCACCGGCAAAACGATGCTGGCCCGCGCGGTCGCTGGTGAGGCGGGCGTGCCGTTCTTCTCGATCTCCGGCTCCGAGTTCGTCGAGATGTTCGTCGGCGTCGGCGCGTCGCGGGTGCGCGACCTGTTCGATCAGGCGAAGCGCAACGCGCCGTGCATCGTCTTCATCGACGAGATCGACGCGGTCGGACGCCAGCGCGGCGCGGGCCTTGGCGGCTCGCACGACGAGCGCGAGCAGACCCTCAATCAGATCCTCGTGGAGATGGACGGCTTCGACACCGGAACCAACGTCATCGTCCTCGCGTCGACGAACCGCCCGGACGTCCTGGACCCGGCGCTGCTGCGGCCCGGCCGATTCGACCGCCAGGTCGTGCTCGACCGTCCCGACATCAAGGGCCGCAAGGGCATCCTCGACGTCCACATCAAGGGCAAACCCCTGGACAAGGGCGTCGACCTGCTCCGGATCGCCCAGATCTCGCCGGGCTTCTCCGGCGCGGACCTCGCGAATGTCGTGAACGAGGCCGCGATCCTTGCCGCTCGCAAGAACCGCAAGGTCATCACCCAGATCGACTTCGAGGAAGCGCTCGAGAAGGTCTCCCTTGGTCCCGAACGGCGCTCGCGCGTCATCTCCGAGAAGGAGAAGCACATCGTCGCGTATCACGAGTCCGGCCACGCCCTCTGCTTCAAGCTGCTCACGAACACGAACCCGGTCCACAAGATCTCGATCGTGTCGCGCGGCATGGCGATGGGTGTCACCTGGTCGCTCCCGCAGGAGGACCGGTACTTCCGCACGAAGCGTGAGTTCGAGGACGACATCGCGGCGGCGCTCGGCGGCTGGACCGCGGAGCAGCTGCACCTCGGTGGCGATGTCACGACCGGCGCGTCCAACGACATCGAGAAGGCCACGGAGATGGCCCGCCACATGGTCACGAAGTACGGCATGAGCGAGAAGCTCGGCCCACTCCAGTATGGAAAAACGGACGAGCTCATCTTCCTCGGCCGCCAGATCCAGGAGGAAAAGAACTACTCCGAAGAGACCTCCAAGCTCATCGACAGCGCGGTCCACGAGATCGTGGACCGCGCCCGCCGGCGGGCCCACGAGCTCCTGACCCAATACCGTGGTCTGCTGGACGCGGTCGTCGAGCGGCTGATCGCCCAGGAGACCCTGAGCTCGGACGAGTTCAATAACCTGGTCGACGGGTTCCTCGGCGGCAAGCCGGTCGCGGCCTCCATGCCGGAGAGCGGCAGCGGCTCTACGCCGCCCAGCGGTCTGCCGGCGGGCACGCCGGAGCCGAAGCGCCGTCCCGAAGAGGGCACTGGCCGGGGGCCTGCGCCCGCACCGACGCCCGCGTAGCGCAACGGGACCTGCCCGGCGCCGATACACAATCGCAATACAGCGGCGCGTGTGGGCGTAACGGTCGGCACGGCGGATGCTTAAGCGGAATGCGTGAGCACGCTCTACGGCATCCGCGAGACGGTCGAGCGCGATGAGCGTTTCCGCACCGCTCTGCTGGCGGCGTTCACCCTCATTTTGGCGGTCGCGTTCATGGTGCTCCTCGTCTCCGACCAGGTGCAGGCCGCCGCTCTCTAGCGCCCGCCCTAGCCTCGGTCCGTGCGGCTCTTTATCGCGGTCCCACTCCCAAGCGAGATCACGGACCGCGCAGCCGCCTGCCTGCCACCGGCACTTCCGGCGCTCAGACCGGTCCGTCCCGAGCTGTTGCACGTCACCCTGGCCTTCCTCGGCTGGGTGCCTGACGAGCGCCTCGGCCCGCTGACGGATGCTGCGCTCGCGGCCGTCACCGGGATCGGACCTTTTGACCTCTCCTTCGACCATGCCGGCCGGTTCCCACCGACCGGGCGTCCGCGAGCTCTCTGGCTCGGGGTCGGGGAAGGCGCGGAGGAGCTGGCCCACCTGGCTGCGTCCGTCTCCCGGCAGGTCATGGCGCGATCCTTCGTACTGGAAGACCGGCCGTTCGCACCCCACCTGACCCTGGCGCGCGTCCGCGCCGAGGCGAGCGGCCCGGAATCGCGGACCATCGCGGCGGCCATCGACGCGCTGCGCGTGCCCGACCTCGTGACGCGGGTGGACCGGATCGCCGTGGTCGAGAGCACGCTGTCGCCGCACGGTCCGCGCTACGCGACCCGCGCCCTGGCCGTGCTCTCCTAGCGGCGGGTCTCGGACGGTGCGTGCAGGATCGGCGATGAGGTCTTCGCGGACACTGCGGCGGAGAGGTCGGTCTTGGAGATGCGCTCCTCGAGCCGTTCGGCGTGCGTCGCGTCCGGCGCGACCCGCTTCCGTGTCGCCACGATCTCACCGACGAACGGCCCGACGAGCAGCGCCGACATTACCAATGCGACGCCCAGGCCCGCGACCAGGCGGACCTCGCCGCCGAATCCGGCCGGCACGAACCCCTCGACGATCCCGGGCACGCCGGTGAGGACGAGCGCCGTCATTCCGAGCACATAGGCCGCGGCAGCGGCGGTGTAGGCGACGAAGCCGGCCTCGAGCCGCGTGCGCGGCCGGCGCGGCTTCGTGGCGAGGTCGACGAACACGAACCGCAGCGCCTTGTGCCGGAGCGCGTTGACATTCGTCAGGTCCGACAGCACGTAGTAGCCATCGAACTCGAGCAGCGGCGACAGGTTGAAGACGACACTGATCACGTTGGCGACCGCGAGCCACACGGCCAGGTCCTGCACGCGTCCGGTCGTGGTCGCCGCGATGATCCCGAGGATCCCGGCCACGGCGAAGTTGAACAGCGGTCCCGCTGCGTTCACGATCGCGCGGCGGGTGCGCCCGATGAACCACGCGTCGGATGTGTCCACCCAGATGACGGGCGTGAACATCATGAGCCCGATGCCTGCGCGGCCGACCCGGCGGCCTTCAGCCTTCGTCGCGATCGCGTGCGCCGCTTCGTGGCCGAGGCCCGCGAGCGCCAGACCGCCGAAGGCGACGAGGAGCCCACCGATCCCGAAGTCGGCGGACGAGGACTGGCGGAACGTCCGCGCGAGCGCGATCAGGCCGGCGACGCCCACGGCGAGCGCAGCGATCGTCCCGCCACGGCTGAACACGGGCCGCATGACCCGGTGGAGGACGGTGGCGAGCCGGTCGGCGTCCTTCAGCTCGATCCGCGGCGCGAGCAGGAGATCGAGAAGTCGCATGACCCGGGCGTCCGGCTCGTCGCCAGCGATGCGCGGCGTCGTGACCAGTCCGGCGGCCTGTAGCGTCGCTACGGTGGCGAACACGGTGGCCGGGTCGTCGAGGCCGGTGCGCTCGGCGTGCCGCATGGCGAGCTCACGGAGGCTGCGGTCGCCGTCAAGGTCCTCATAGATCGCGACGCCCTGCTTCGAGAGGCGCAGGTACGTGCCGGTCTTGGGCTCGTGGAGGATGACGTTGTCCGGATCGTCCGGGGCGGGGAGGATCCGGACGGTACCGGCGCGTCGGGGTGCGTGATTCGCCTGCATGGTCGACTCGAGCCGCGCGACGACCTGCCGGTACTTCTTCACGACGCCGCGCACATCGTCGCCTCCGACCCTGAACGCGCGCACGGGCGTCGCCGCACGCGCCGTCGCGCTCCGCGCGGAGCCGGTCAGGACGGAGACCTCACCGAGGAACGTGCCGGGGCCGACGCGCGCCACGGTCCGATCGGAGCCCTCGCGCTGTTGGATGACGTCGACCTCGCCGGTGCGCAGCAGGTACGCGTCGTCGCCCCGCTCGCCTTCCTGCAGGATCACGTCGCCGGCCGAGAAGCGGACCGAGGAGAGGTGTGCCGCGAGATCCGCGATCGCCTCGGACGGGAGGTCCGCGAACGGGCTGTCGCGCCGCAGGAAGTTCGTCGCGGCGCGCAGATCCGCGAACGCCCGCAGCTCGGCCGCGAATCCCGGCTCGGTTCCGACCGCCGCGAGCAGCGCGTCCTTGGGGATCCGGATGCCGCTGCACGCGGCGGTGGCGACCACGCTCGCATTGCGGGGCTGGTCGAGCACCGCCGCCATCTCACCGACGAGCAGCGGCGCGGCCATGGTCGCGAGGGTCCGGTGACGGTCGCCCGTCATGACCCGGACGCGGCCCGTCGCGAGGACGACGATGTCGCCGGGCGGGTCGCCCTCACGTAGGAGCGTCTCTCCGGGCGAGAATGCGGCGGCTGAGCCGGAGGCGGCGAGGCGCTGCCGGGAAGCCTCCGGCAGGCTCAGGAACGGTCCGAAATCCAGTGTCCCCACCGCGCGCGAGCGTAGCCGAGGCTTTCGCCCTCGAATTCCGAGTGCGATACTAGGTATTCGGACAACGCAGGGGGAGCCACCATGACGAGCCTCGCCGTCACTCGCACCGCGCACCCGTATCGCGACACCGCGGTCATCGACGCGCGGGCGCCGCGCACGAATCAGGCGATCGTCGGAACGCTCTCGCTGCTCGCCGTGCTCACCGGCTGGTGGGGCATCCTCGCCGCCGTCGCTCTGCAGCTCGCGATCGGCCTGCGGTTCGGCCGCAGGTACTGCCTGCCGTGCGTTCTGTACTTCGAGCTCATCCAGCCACGGCTCGGCGAGGGTCCGATCGAGGACTCGCGCCCGCCGCGCTTCGCGAACATGGTCGGCGTCGCGTTCCTCACGTCGGCGAGCATCGCGTACGGCGTGGGGCAGGGTACGGTGGGGCAGGTCCTCGGCGGCATCGTCGCGGCGCTCGCGATCCTTGCCGCCACCACGGGTCTGTGCGTCGGCTGCGAGATGTATCGCTTCGCGGCGCGGCTCCGCGGCATCCGATCCAAGGTGATCGACCGGGTCGATCTCGTGGAGCTCGGCGCCGTCGTCGACGGCGAGGTCGTCGTCGAGTTCACCCATCCGCTGTGCACCGACTGCCGCGAGCTCGAGAAGACGCTCCGCAAGGAGGGCCGCGCGGTCCTCACGGTCGACGTGTCCAAGCAGCCGCACCTCGCGCGCAAGTACGGGGTGACGGTCGTTCCGACCGCCGTGCTGGTCGATCCGGACGGAGTCGTTCGCACGCGCATCCGTTGAATGGGGCTCGGCCGGTTCCGGCACAGCCGGGCCCAGCCGCACGACACGAGCGCCTCGGTGAGCAGCGCCTGCGCGCGCTCGTCGAGGCGGGCGAGCTGACTGGCCTGCCGGGCGATGGTCGACCGTTCGCGCGCGGCGACCTCGAGGGCAACGACAGCACGTGGGCCGCGTTCCGGCTCATGAGGAACAACAAGGTCCTCCCGGCGTGGTCGCAGGAGCGCATCGACATCGACGCCGAGCTCGACCGGCTCCGTTCGCGCTGTCGCGGGCACCGCGCGTGGCTCGACGCGCGCGTGGCGCGGCTGTGGACGCTGCCCGCGGATCGGATGGTCGAGGCAGCGCGCGTCACTGCACGTGAGGACGGACGGTTCCTGGCGGAGCTGGAGTCGGCGGTGCGGGACCTCGATCGGCGGATCGACGGCTACAACGCGCTCGTCCCGGCGGCGAGCCTCTCGCTGCTGCCGGTCAGCGCAGCCGGGCTGCTCGCTTCGGTGTCTTGACGACCAGCCGCTCGCGCGGGCGGCGCCACGCCGGCGGCGCGACCGGTCCGCGCTTACGGAAGTTGTCGTAGGCATAGGTGTCGCAGAGCACCTCGGCCGACGTGCCCCAGCCGTGCGTGAGGTAGAGCCACCAGTGGCAGAACTCGTGGAGGTAGAGGAACCGGATGACCTCGCGCCGGTTCCGGAACGGTGTGAGCGGAACGCCGCGCTGTCCGAGGTCGACGAGCTCGCGGAACGGCCGGAACGGCGCAGGCACCTGGATGAGCATCTCGGGCGTGTCCCAGAAGGTGAACGCGACCAGGTGCGGCCGCGCCCTCCAGCGCAACTCCTTCACCGTGACCGTGTAGCCCGTCGCGCTCGGTAGGCCGCGCAGGATCTCGCGGATCTTCGCCGGGGGATAGTCCGCGAGCGCCGAGCGCACCGCCATCGGCCCCTGCGGACGGCCCGGACCCGCGGAGATGCTCCTCATGGCCATCGGTCCAGCGTAGGAAGCAAGCGTGTCGAACGCCACGTTATTGACCCGGCCTCGCGCCAGGGAATTGACCCACCGCGGCGCTCGTCCGCTCGCGATGGGTGCTTTCAGTTCTTCTTCGGCGACAGCACCTCCGCGGCCCGGTCGGGCCGCCGCTGCGGACGA
>JBBQHN010000101.1:0-6733 GCA_038324015.1 Candidatus Limnocylindria bacterium
GAGAGCGGGTCGCGGAAGACAAAGAGCAGCACGCCCAGTCCGAGCGACATGCCGATGCGGATGTAGTAGTACTCCGCGACGCGCAGCTTGAGGTTCGCGCGCGCGAGGTCGCGGGCGACCTTTGTCGCGAACCGCTTGTCCTCGACGTCCGCGGACAGCGTCGCGAACGGGTCGATCTCTTTGCGCGCACGCTTCTTCTTGATCTTGGCCTTCTTCTCCGCGGCATCGACGGCGGCCTGACCGGCATTCGGGCCCGCGTACCGGGTCATGCGGGCCTCGACGCTCTGGCTCCCGCCCCCGAGCACGCTCGAGAGGCCGAAGAACGTCAGGAGGATGCCGATGAAGACGCCGGCGGGAAGCGCGTATTCCACTTAGCGAAGACTCTGCGACATGTCGCCAAAGACGCCCTGCGGCAGCCGGATGCCGGCGGCCTCGAACTTCTCGGAGAACTTCGGTCGGATGCCCGTCGGCCGCAAGCGGCCGATGACCTTGCCGTCGACATATGCGGTCTGCTCGAAGATGAAGACGTCCTGCAGGACGATCGCGTCGCCCTCCATGCCCTGGACCTCGGTGATGTGCGTGATCCGGCGCGATCCGTCTTTCAGCCGCGAGATCTGGACGATGACATCGAGCGCGCTCGCGATCTGCTCCTTGATGGCCCGCGACGGAAGGTCGACGCCGGCCATCAGGCACATCGTCTCGAGACGCGAGAGCATGTCGCGCGGCGCGTTCGCGTGGCCGGTAGACAGCGACCCGTCGTGACCGGTGTTCATGGCCTGGAGCATCGAGAGCGCCTCACCGCCACGGATCTCACCGACGATGATGCGTTCCGGGCGCATACGGAGGGAGTTCTTGACGAGGTCCATGATCGTGATCGCGCCTTTGCCCTCGATGTTCGCAGCGCGAGACTCGAGCCGCACGACGTGATCCTGGACCAGCCGGAGCTCGGCGGCGTCCTCGATGGTGATGATCCGCTCGTCCTCGGGAATGAAGCCCGACATGATGTTGAGGAGCGTCGTCTTTCCGGACCCGGTGCCGCCGGAGATGAACATGTTGAGACGTGCTTCGACACACGCCCGGAGGAACTCCATCATCTCGTCGGTCGCGGTGCCGAACTTCACGTAGTCGGCGACCTGGATCCGGTACTTCGGGAACTTCCGGATGGTGATGACCGGACCGTTCAGGGCGAGCGGCGGAATGATGATGTTCACGCGGGAGCCGTCGGGAAGGCGGGCGTCCTCGAACGGCTTCGACTCGTCGACGCGGCGGCCGATCGGGGCGATGATCCGCTCGATGACCCGCGAGACGTGATCGTCGTTCTGGAACGTGACGTCCGAGAGTTGCAGCTTGCCCTTCCGCTCGACGTAGACGCGGAACGGCCCGTTGACCATGACCTCGGTAACGGAGTCGTCGTTGAGCAGCGGCTGGATCGGGCCGAAGCCGAGGATCTCGTCGACGATCTGCTCGAGCATCCGCTGGCGCTCGACGCGGGTGATGACCGTGCCGTCCTCGTCGATGAACCGGTTGAACATGTTGTCGATCTCGGTGCGGACGGCCTTCACGTCGGAGAGGTTCAGCCGGGGGTCGAGGTTGTTGATGATCCGGGTCTGGAGCGTCTGACGGAGGTCGCGGTTCGTGTCGCGGGCCGGTGCTGCCGTCTGCGTGAGGGGTCCGGAGGTGGGCGCCTGTGAGCCGATGGGACCGTCATCCGGGCCCTTGGCACCGCCGGATGCGCTGGGGGCCTCGGGAGTCCCCGCAGGACGCTGGCCTTCGATCCGCCTCAGTAGCGACATAGGTGCTCCCGACCCCTTCCGTAAACACAGGGAAAGGCTCCACGCCATGCTCCCTGCCGCGCGAGTCTACGACCCTAACGTCGGTATCGGACCCTCCGGAAGGGGCACTTTCGGGCTATAGGGCGGTGCCTAGACCAAGTTGAACCCGCTCGTGGGCTAGCGGGCGCCGCCGAAGAGCCGCAGCCCCTGCTTGGGTGCCGCCTTTTGCGGTGGCGTCGTGCCCGCCGCGGCCGCCGCGGAGGCCCCGGACAGCTTGTCGGCCAGGGTGAAGATGTCCTTGGCGACCTGACTGTCCCGGTGGCTGATCACGAACGGGACCCCCCGGTTGACCGCGAGGACCAGGGCGCGTCCGTCCGACACGATCGTGTGCGGGATCTTTCGGGCGAGGCTCGCTTCGACATCCGAGGCTTTGATGCCGCCGGAGCTGTCGTTACGGTTCGCGACGAGCTGGACCTTCTGCTCGTCGTAACCGAGCTTCTCGACGATCTCCATGAACACACGTACGTTCTTGAGGCTCGTGATCTCGAGGGTCATGAGCGTGAGGATGACGTCCGCGACGTCGAGCATCGTGAGAACTTGCTCCTGGAACGATGGCCAGGTGTCCACGACGACGAAGGCGTACTGCTCACGGAGCTGTTCCAGGACCTTCTTGATGTTCGCCCCGGTTATCAGCTCGGCGGCCTCCGGCGTCGGCGGCGCGAGCAGGACCTTGATACCGGTCGAGTGCTGCACCAGGACGGACTCCATGACCTCGGCGTCGACCTGATCGAACGAGCCGACGAGGTCGGCGATGGTCTTGGCCTTCGGGCTCATGTTCAGGATGACCGCGATGTCGCCGAACGGGAGGCTGCCGTCCACGAGCACCACTGGCTTGCCGGTCGACTGATGGAGCGCGACCGCGAGATTCGTGGAAATGGTGGTGCGGCCGACGCCGCCCTTTGGCGAGAAGAACGTGATGATCTTGCCCTTCTCCGGACCGAGCATCGACGTGAGGCTCGGTTGCTGCTGTTGCTGGACGGGCGCGACCTGCTGGTAGCGGGCGCGCTTCACCTTCTCGATCTCGTGGACGTGACGGATCGCGTTCACGAGCTCGTCCGCAGAGAACGGCTTGACGAGGAACTCGCGTGCGCCGGCGAGCATCGAGCGGCGCAGGTAATCCTGCTCGCCTTGGACGCTCATCATGATGATCGGCGACTCGGGCACGGTGTTGGCGATGATCTCGGTCGCGGTGATGCCGTCCATGTCCGGCATGTTGATGTCCATGAGGATGACGTCGGGCCGTTCTCTCTTGGCGAACTCGACGGCCTGCTGGCCACCGTCAGCCGATGCGACGATCGTCATGTCCGGCTCGAACCCGATCAGCTTGGCCAGGTTCTCGCGCGTCTCGGCGATGTCGTCGACAACGAGGATCCGGATCTTGTCAGCCATGGATGCGCCTCATGATATGCGGCGCAACTCCAAGACCAGAGCCACCAGCGCGCCCATTCCCAGGGCCACTCCGTAGGGGATCCAGGTGTGCAATATCGCGCCCATCGTGGTGTGCTCTCGCGCGCGCAACGCCGCAAGCCGCCTGGCGGCGATGAAGCCCACCGCGATGAGTCCGCCGATGAGCGCACCCCAGATCGCGGCCTGCAACAGGAACGCCGTGCCCCTGAGCGCGCCGACCGCCATGAGGAACTTCCCGTCTCCCGCCTTGAGGCCGCCGCCGGCGTAGAACGGATAGGAGATCAGGAAGGCGAGCCCGAGGCCGGCGACGTGATCGAGCAGCCCGCTGGAGAACACTCCGCCCGGGAAGCCCTCGACGACGCCGAGGACCAGGCCGGCGACCATCGTGGGATACGTAACGACGTTCGGGATGCGTCGCGAGCGCCAGTCGGTGACGATGATCGTGAGGACGAACACGACGAGGATCGTGTCCTGCGCCAGCCGCAGCCCGTCCATCCCGCTCTCCCCTCCGATCCCAAAGAGCGGCGCCGCCACAGGGCAGCGCCGCTCCTACAGGTGTCCTGCTCGCTGATGAGACTAGGTCAGGTTGTTCCCGATGTTGCTGAAGATGTTCTGGATCTGGCCACGCAGGAAGACCATGGCAACGATCACGGCGATGGCGATGACAGCGATGATGAGGGCGTACTCGACCAGACCCTGACCGTCGTCGTCGCGGAAGAAACGCAGGCTTTCCACAGGTACCCCCTTTCTGCGTGGGCAGCCTGACCGAGCATCCGACCCGGAACAACTAGGAAAGCGGTACTAACCCCTTTGCCGGGGCCCTCAGTACACTCGCCGCGCAGAGAAGGGGGTGGTTCCATGGCAACAGCCGTTGCGAACACCTATGTGACAACAGAGAAGGTCGGATTCTGGCCGCGTGCGCTCGCCACCATCATCGACGGTGTCCTCCTGGGGATCGTCGGCGCGATCCTCGGCGGGCTAGTCGGCAACGGGGGCACGACCGGGAACGGTCTCGGCTTCGTGCTCGGCATCGCGTACTACATGTACTTCTGGTCGTCATACGGTCACGGCCAGACCCTCGGCAAGCGCGCACTCTCGATCCGCGTCGTGAAGACCGACGGAACGGAGCTGACGATCACCGACGCGCTCATCCGGTACGTCGGTCTGCTCATCAGCTTTTTCTGCCTCTTCATCGGCGTCATCTGGGTGGCGTTCGACGCGAACAAGCAGGGCTGGCACGACAAGATCGCGAAGACCTACGTCGTAAAGGCCTAAGGCCCGCAGCCACGGCATGGGGCCTCCCCATGCCGTGGCCCGCGCACGGTCTCGACGTCTGATCACGCAAGCAAAGACAACAGTGCCGGCCCGAGAAACACGATGAGCAGGGCGGGCAGCACACAGAACGACAGCGGAAAGAGCATGAGCACCGGCAGGCGCCGAGCCGCGGCCTCCGCGTGCCGCCGTTCCGCATCACGGAGCGCGTCGGCCTGGGTCACCAGGAGTTCCGCTAAAGGCGCGCCGAAGCGCGAGGCGGACTCGACCAGCGCGGCGATCCGCGCCTCGTCCGGACCGCTCGAAGCGAACGCCGCGAACGCGGCGTGCGGCGAGCGGCCGAGACGGAGATCAGCGAGGAGCCGGCGCGCCTCGGGCAGCCGGGCGACCCGCGGCGATCGCGAAATGAGCATCGCGAGTGCGAGCTCGAACGACAGACCCGCATCGAGACCGACGACCACCGCGTCGAGCAACCCAGCGAGCTCAGGTGTATCCGATGGAGCTCGCACCAGGTGCCACAGCCACGCTGTGCCCACGATCTCGAGCGCGATCGCGAGCAGCGCCAGTGCGCGGCCCGGTCCGGCGAACGTGCCGAGATAGGACGGCATCAGGATCGCGAAGAACAGCGCGCCAAGCGGCGCGAGCGCGACGAGCACGGTCGCTGAGAGCCGGCCCTGGGCGGTCAATGCGGCGCGCTCGGTGTCGAGCGCGATGCGGCCCCGGAGGAGCCGCGCGACCCGCGCCAGGCTCCGCGCGACCGGACCGCCGCTTCGGGCGAACGCGCCGAGCACGATCGCGAACGGGGCGAGCTCGGCCGCCGGGACGACACCCTCGTACGCCGCGAGCGCGCGACCGATCGGCTCGCCGAGACGAAGTGATGCGCTCGCACCTGCTGTGGCACGCGCGAGCGCGGGCGGCAGTGTCGGCGCCACCTCGCGGAATGCGAGCTCGAGCGACAGACCAGCGGCGAGCCCCGCGCCGAGCGTGTCGACGAGCGCCGGCAATGCGGCGCGTACGTTGCGTGCCGCTCGCCCTCTCCGGATCGCCGCGACCGCCTTGTCACGGGGCAGCGCGCCGAAGATGACGGCGAGGCCGATGAGCGCGAGCGCGACGCTCAGGTGCGGATCGCCTTAAGGGCGTACCCGCTGCCGCCGGCCTCCGCGTCAAGCTCCGCGATCTCGACGATGCGCCGTCGACCATCGCGATCGCGCTCCTGATGGACGACGATCTCGATGCCGCGGCGGATCTGCTCCTGGATCGCGGGGAGGGGCAGCTCGAGACCGGCCATCATGGCCATCGTCTCGAGCCGCAAGAGCGCACGGTATGCGCCGCTCGCATGCGCCGTCGTGAGCGAGCCGCGGTGTCCGGTGTTCATCGCCTGGAGCATGTCCAGCGCCTCACCGCCGCGGACCTCACCGACGACGATGCGATCGGGGCGCATGCGAAGGGCGTTCCGCAGCAGCGTGCGCGTGTCGATGGTGCCGGTGCCTTCCACGCTCGGGGGGCGCGTCTCGAGCGCGACAACGTTGGGCTGCGGCAGACGAAGCTCGGCCGCATCCTCGATCGTGACGATGCGCTCGTCATCGCCGATCGCGAACGCCAGGGCATTGAGGGTCGTGGTCTTGCCGCTCGACGTGCCGCCGGAGACCAGGATGCTGCGCCGTTGCCGGACGCTGTCCACCAGGAAGCGCATCTGGTCCGGCGAGGCGGTGCCGCGGCGGACCAGATCGTCCGGATCGAGCGGCCGTGGCGAGAAGCGGCGGATGGTGAGCACCGGACCCAGGATCGCGATCGGCGGGATGACGGCATGGACGCGCGACCCGTCCGGGAGCCGCGCATCGACGACCGGCTGCGCGATGTCGATCCGCCGACCGAGCGGCGCGACCAGCCGCTCGATCAGGACAAGGATGTCCTCGGCGTCGCGGAAGCGTATCGGCGTCAGCTCGACGTGGCCATCGCGCTCGACCCAGACGCCGCGCATCCCGTTCACCATCACCTCGCTCACGTGCTCGTCCCGCAGCAGCGGCGCGATCGCGCCAAGGCCGAAGAAACGGTCGTCGAAGTGCCGCTCGAGCTCCCGGAGCTCGGCGCTGGAGAGCGCGATCCGCTCGGCTGACGCGGCCTCGCGCAGCATCGAGGCGAGCTGATCCGGGCGAGGCCGGCCATCGGCCGCCTCGCGGAGCCGGAGCAAGAGCGCGTGTTCGAGGCGATCGCGGATCGCC
>JBBQHN010000102.1:0-6729 GCA_038324015.1 Candidatus Limnocylindria bacterium
CCGCATGCTGTCCGGATCCTCGCCCGCGCGTGGCTGCGGGTCCTGTGGCGCTGCTGGTACGACCGCGTCGCGTACGACCCCGCGCGCCACCTCGGGGCTGCGCGTGTCGCGGCCTGAGGTTGACACAGGAAGTCTCATGCCGTCACCTGCACCTTGCCCTCCGAAGCGGCGATGTCCGAACGATAGAACCTGCCACGCCACGTGATCCGCTCGAGACCGGCGTAGGCGCGGTCGCGCGCATGTGCGGGCGTGTCTCCCTGAGCCACGACGTGCAGGACACGGCCGCCCGCGGTGACGTACCCGCCGCTGGGCGCGAGCCGCGATGCGGCGTGGAACGTCCACACGTCATCGGGGAGGTCGCCGATCGTGATCGGATCTCCGACGCGCGGCCGGCCGGGGTATCCCTCGGCACAGAGCGCGACCGACACGTACGCGCGCTGGCTGAAGCGGACCGGATTCGTATGCGTGTACGCCGCGAGTCGCCCGTCCCCGAGCGCCTGCATGAGCTTCGCGAAGTCCCCACCCAGGCGCGGCAGGATGACCTGCGTCTCCGGGTCCCCGAAGCGCGCGTTGTACTCGAGGACCTTCCAGCCGTCCGCGGTCTTCATGAGGCCCGCGTAGAGGACCCCGCGGTACGGCGTCCCGCGCTGCGCGAGCAGGCGCGCGACGGGTGCGATGAGCTGTTCCGCGAGCGGCTGCGCCTCGTCATCGGGAAGGACGCGCGTCGGCGAGCAGGCGCCCATCCCGCCAGTGTTCGGACCGGTGTCGCCATCGCCAACGCGCTTGTGATCGCGCGCCGGCGGCAGCGCGACCACGGTCTCACCGTCGACGAGCGCGAGCAGCGACGCCTCTTCGCCGCTCAGCACCTCTTCGAGGATGACGGTGCCGCCGCTCATCGCGCCGGCAGAGAGTGCCACCTCGGCCTCGGCGCGGTCGCGCGCAACGATGACGCCCTTCCCGCCGGCCAGGCCGTCGGCCTTCACGACGACCGGACCCGCACGGAGCCCCAGGCGCGCGGTCTGCGCATCCGGGAACACCCGGTAGCTCGCGGTGGGAATGCCGGCCTCGGCCATGACGTCCTTCGCGAACGACTTGCTCCATTCGAGCTTCGCCGCGGTGCGCGACGGGCACACGACCGTCACGCCTGTCCGCCGCAGGACGTCCCCGATGCCGGCGGCGATCGGCTCGTCGGGGCCGACGATGACGAGGTCGATGTGCGACGCGGCGATGTGCTGCTCGATCCGGTCCACGCGCTCGAGCGGGATGTCCATCGTCCGGGCGAAGAGGTTCATCGCCGGTGTGCCGGGAATGGCATCGATGGTCGCGACGCTCTGGCAGCGCGCGAGCCGCCAGGCGATCGCGTACTCGCGTCCGCCGCCGCCGAGCACGAGGGCGTTGAGGCCCGATCCGGCATGCGGCCGGACCGGGCTCCGCTGGGCGCGCTGGTCGGCGATGAGCCGCCGCATCCGCTCGCCGTCATTGAAGATGCGCATCAGCTCGGCTCGCTCATTCCCATTCGATCGTTGCCGGCGGCTTGGAGGAGATGTCGTAGACGACGCGGTTCACCGCGGGCACCTCGTTCACGATGCGTGCGGAGATGCGCGCCAGAACGTCGTACGGGATGCGCGCCCAGTCCGCCGTCATGAAGTCCTCGGTCGTGACCGCGCGGAGCGCGACGAGGAAGCCATAGGTCCGGAAGTCGCCCATGACGCCCACGCTCTGCACGGGCGTGAGCACGGCGAAAGCCTGTGCGATGGTGCGATACAGATCCGCCGCCCGCAGCTCGTCGAGGAAGATCGCGTCGGCGCGGCGAAGGATGTCGAGGCGCTCCTTCGTGAGCGCACCGATGACGCGCACCGCGAGGCCCGGGCCCGGGACCGGGTGACGCCACAGGATGTCCTCGGGGATGCCGAGCTCGACGCCGACCTTGCGGACCTCGTCCTTGAACAGGCGGCGCAGCGGCTCGACGACCTCGAGCGACATGATCTCGGGCAGCCCGCCGACGTTGTGGTGGGTCTTGATGCGCGCGCTCGTCTTGCTGTCCTTGGACCGCGACTCGATGACGTCGGGGTAGATCGTGCCCTGAACGAGGAGCTCCACCGAGCCCAGCTTGCCGGCCTCCTCTTCGAAGATGCGGATGAACTCCTCGCCGATGATCGCGCGTTTACGCTCGGGATCTGCCACGCCGGCCAGCTTGGCGAGGAACCGCGCCTCCGCGTACACGGGGATCAGCCGGAGGCGCGACCCGAACGTCGCGACGACCTGCTCGGCCTCGTTCTCGCGGAGCATCCCGGTGTCCACGAAGACGCAGGTGAGCTTGTCGCCGATGGCGCGCGCGACAAGCGCTGCCGCGACCGCCGAATCCACGCCGCCGGAGAGTGCCAGCACCGCGTGCCGGTCACCGATGACGCGCTGCAGCTCCGCGACGGACTCCTTGACGAACGCGGCGGGGGTCCAGTCGCCCTTCGCCCCGGAAACGTGCAGCACGAAGTTCCGCAGGATGTCGGCGCCGCGCGGCGTGTGCGCGACCTCGGGGTGGAACTGCACGCCGAAGCGGCGCGCGCCGTCGCTCATCGCCGCGGCCGCGAGCCGGTCGGTGCTGGCGACGCCGTGGAAGCCCGTCGGGAGCGTGCGGACCGAGTCGCCATGGCTCATCCAGGCACGCTCGGCCTCGCCGAGCCCGTCGAAGATGCCGGTGCGATCCTGGACGGAGAGCGTCGCGGGGCCGAACTCGCGCTTCCCCTCGGCAACGACCTCGCCACCGGGGAGCAGGTGGGCCATGAGGTGCATCCCGTAACAGATGCCGAGCACCGGGAAGCGGCCGTCGAGGATCGCGGGATCCACGAGCGGCGCGTCCTGCTCGTACACGCTGGCCGGACCACCGGAGAGGATCACGCCGATGACACCGCGGGACGCGAGCTCGGCCGCAGTGACGTCGTGCGGAAAGATCTCGCAATACACGCGCGACTCGCGCACGCGTCGCGCGATGAGCTGCACGTACTGGCCCCCGTAGTCGAGCACCGCGATCGTCTCGCGGGCGCCCATCAGTACTGCGTCGCGCCGGTGAAGTTGAATGACGCGAGGTGCAGCGCCGGTACGCGGAACGCGCTCACCTGCAGGCCGAACTGCTCGCCGGCAAGGAGCAGAGCCAGATCCGAGCCGACACCGATCGTCCCGCCGAGTGCCTCGTGGTACGACTGGGTGAAGCGGAAGTTCTTGACCGGATACGCGATCTCGCCATCGACGATCGCGAACGTTCCGTCGCGCGTCATACCGGTCACGATCGTGCGGAGCTGGTGCACCCAGCGCGTGTACCAGAACCGCGTCACCAGCACGCCCTTCTTCGTGTCGCGGATGAGCTGCTCGCGCGTCTTCGTGCCCGGTTCCAGGCGCAGGTGCATCGGCGAGGCCGGCGTGAACGGATTCGGCGGCAGCGCGTGGCCGGTGTTCTTCTCCCGCGTGCGGTAGGCGGTGCCCGAGTCATACACGACGGCCTTCGCCACACCGCGCTCGATGAGGGTCAGCCGCTCCGAGGGCTGGCCCTCGAGGTCGAACGCCCGCGGCATGCACTTTGGATCAAATGGGTCGTCGACGAGCGTGATCGCGTCGCCGGTGATCTTCTGGCCAAGCTTGCCGATGACGAACGAGCGGCCCTCCTCGACCGCATTACCGGTGAGCTGTGACCCAAGGAACGTGACGATGTCGCGGACCGCATACGGCTCAAGGATGACCTCGCGCGCACCGGGCGCGAGGTCGCGCGGCTTCTGCGCGGCCTTCGCCTTGCCGACCGCCTCGGCCGCGACGCCCGCGATGTCGAGGGTGCCGAAATCCGGTGAGACGCGTTGCGCGAACGCCGAGCCGGCGTCGCCGAGCGCCGCGAGCTCAGCGTCGCTCGTGGTCGCGGGCGCATAGGCCCACACGCCGAGGGAGTTCGCGATCGCGAGCTCCTGCGTGCTGGTCGAGACATATCCGGCGGCACTGAGCGACGCAGCGCGCGCGGCGTCGCAGAGCTGCTTGACGGCACGCGCGCGGTCCAGCGGCGTCGTCCATGAGGTCCGCTCGACGTACGCGCTCGGCGCGGGCCGGAGCCCGCGGTCGCCCGGCAGTCCGCCGAAGGTCGGATTCTCGGGTGTGAGCTTCGCGAGCTCGGACGCGTCCGTCGCCGCGCGGCGGATGCCCTCGTCGTCGAGCCGGTCGGTCGTGACCATCGCGACGCGCGTGCCGCGCACGACGCGCACCCGGAGCTCGGCCTCGCGGCTGACGACGTTCTGATGGATCGCCGCGTTCGCGAAGCGCGTGAGCGCCGCGTTGCGGGCGACGACGACCGCCTCGGCCTGGTCACCATCGCAGTCCTTCAGCGCCTTGTCGCAGATCGCCCGCAGCTCACGCTCACCGAAGAGGGCATCGGTCATTTCACGACCCCGACGTGCACGTCGCGGAACCGTGCGGGCGCGGCGCCGTGGCCGGTGTGCCCGACCTGACCGGGCTGGCCCTTGCCGCAGTTCGGCGTGCCCCACATGACCCACTCGGATTCGGAGCAGACCGCGTCGCAGCTGCCCCAGAACTCGGGCGTGATGCCGGTGTAGGTCGGGTTGCGCAGCATCGCGCCGCGCTTCCCATTCTTGATCTCCCATCCGATCTGCGTGCCGAACTGGAAGTTGAGCCGCTTGTCGTCGATCGACCACGAGCGGTTCGTGTCCATATAGATGCCGTCGTCGGTGTCGGCGATGAGATCCTCGAGCGAGCCCGCCGTTCCGGGCATCACCGACACGTTCGTCATGCGGATGAGCGGCAGCCGGCTCCAGCCGTCCGCGCGGACCGTGCCGTTCGAGACAGTGCCGAGCGCGGCGGCCGTCTCGCGGCTCATGAGGTAGCCGACAAAGATGCCGTCCTTCACCGCCCAGCCTTCGCTCGCGGGCACGCCCTCGTCATCGAAGCCGAATGTCCCGAGCCCGCCCTTGCGGGTCGAGTCGATCGCGATGTTCACGTGCTGGCTGCCGTAGCGGAACGAGCCGAGACGGTCGGGCGTGAGGAACGACGTTCCGGCGAACGCGGCCTCGGTCCCGAGCGCGCGGTCGAGCTCTATCGGGTGCCCGCAGCTCTCGTGGCACTGGAGCATCAGCTGGTTCGAGCTCAAGATCACGGAGGTCGAGATGTCCTGCGGGCACTGCTTCGCGGTGAGGAGCGCGACCGCCTCGTCGGCAATACGCGGCGCGTGCTTCGCGAGGTCCCACTTGAGTGCGTACTCCCAGCCCGCGGTGTTCTGGCTCCGCCCGCCCGATCCGGGGTACGTGCGGATCTGCTGCTCGCCGTCGCCAACGGACTCCGCGGCGATAGAGGCGCCGGTCTCGTACAGCGTCTGCGCGATGTCCGCACCTTCGCTCGAGACGAACAGCTTCTCCTCGCGCCAGATCTCATAGGAGGCGCGCGTCGTGCGGAGCGACGGCTGCGCGTGCCGCATCGCGGCATCCGCATCGACGAGGAGCTGCACGCGGTCCTCGAAACGCATGGCCCAGGGGTCGATCTCGATCGGCGTCGTGTAGGTGGCCGTGACCGGCTTCACCGGCGCGAGCTGAGCGTCGTGGAGCTTCGTGAGGGCCGATGCGCGCGCGACCTCGACGGCGAGCGCGGCCACACGATCCGCCTCCGCGGCGGTGAGGATCGGCGACGCCGCGAAGCCCCAGGCACCGTCTGCGATCGTGCGCACGGAGAATCCGAAGATCTCCGAGCGATCGACGTTGTCGAGATGGCCGTTCTTCACCAGTGCGTCCTCCACCGAGCGGCGCACGAAGCGGACGTCGGCGTACGAGGCGCCGCGGGACCTGGCTGTGTCGAGCGCGCGATGCGCGAGGTCCCGTTCGACGGAACCGAGCATCAGGAGGTGCGGACCCGGTAGTTGGGCGCCTCGACGGTGATCCGGACGTCGTGCGGGTGCGACTCGCGCAAACCCGCGCCGGAGATACGGACGAACCGCGACCTGGTGCGCAACTCCTCGATCGTCGCCGCGCCGGTATAGCCCATGCCGGCACGCAGTCCGCCGATGAGCTGATGCACGAACGGCTCGAGCGCGCCGCGCGCGGGGACCCGGCCCTCGATGCCCTCGGGCACGAGCTTGCTGAACTCTGAGACGTCGCCCTGTCCGTAGCGGTCGCGCGACGTTTGGCGGGCCTGCATCGCACCCATCGAGCCCATGCCGCGATACGACTTGAAGCGGCCCTCGTCCGTTTCGACGACATCGCCGGGCGATTCATCGACGCCGGCGAACAGCCCGCCGAGCATGACCGTGTGTGCGCCGGCGCCGAGCGCCTTCGCGATGTCGCCCGACTCCTGGATGCCGCCATCGGCGCAGATGGGGACGCCGGCTTTCGCCGCGGCGTTCGCGCAGTCGTAGATGGCGGTGATCTGCGGCATGCCGGCGCCGGCGACGACGCGGGTGGTGCAGATCGCGCCGGGACCCATGCCGACCTTCACGCCGTCGGCGCCCGCCGCGATGAGCTCGTCGGTCCCTTCGGCCGTCGCGACGTTGCCCGCGACCACCTGGACACGATGGCGGGCCTTCACCTTTTCGACCATCCGGATCACCGACGCGGAGTGGCCGTGCGCGGTGTCGACGAAGACGATGTCGACGCCGGCCGCGACAAGGGCGCTCACGCGCTCGTCCGCGTCTCCGGAGACGCCCACCGCGGCGCCGACGCGGATGCCCGCGGCCTTGCAATCCTTGACCTGCTG
>JBBQHN010000103.1:0-6641 GCA_038324015.1 Candidatus Limnocylindria bacterium
CTCGGCCGAGACGTTGCCGATGATCCCGCAGATCTTCTTGACCTGGGTCTCGTGGTCCTGGCCGGCCTTCGCGATGAGCGTCGGGTTGGTGGTCACGCCGTCGATCACGCCCCAGTCGACGCCCTGCTTGATCTCGTCGTAGATGCCGGTGTCCAAGAACAGCTTCATACGACCTCCTGGAACTGTGCGTGATCTGGCTCGGCATGGGAGTGCAGCGGCCGGGCCACGAGGACCGAGCCTTCGAAATCGAAGAGCGCACTGCGCGCGACACTTCCCGACAACAGCCGGGCGAAGGCACCCTTGCCGCTATGCGCGAGCACGATAAGGTCCGAGCGGCGTGAGCGCGCAAGATGGAGGAGCTCAAAGGCGGCGCCACCTTCGAGCACGATGCCATCCGCAGTGCGGCCACGACGAAGCAGCTCGGCAACGCGCTGATCGACGATGGCAGAGGCGCGCTTGCGAGACGAGCCCAGCGTGTCGGTGTAGATGTCGATGCTGGCGCCCATGCCGAGGCCCCCGTCGGTCGGCACGAACACGTCGACGACGCTTGCGACGGTGATGGCAGCCTGATCGAACAGACCCCACTGTTGGAGGGCGCCGCTCGCGGCCGCCGCCTGCTCGGATCCGTCATCGGCCAAGATCAGGCGCTCGACCGAGGTCGTGCGAGCCACAAGGACGGAGCAGGGCGCACGGTCGACGATGCCGGCCGAGACCGAGCCCAACAGGGTGCTGCCGATACGGCCGCGACCACGACTACCGACGATGATCAGGTCGGCGCCGATCTTGTCTGCGCGCTCGGCGATCACGGTGGCGGGATCCCCGACCGCGGTGGAACCGTGTACGAGGCGGCGTCCGGCGGCCAGCCCTTGCTGCAGACCGTCGGCGAATGCCGAGACCTCGATCTCGGCCGCAGACAGCTCTGACTCGAGAGGCTCGGGCCTGATCTCCAGCAGATCACCACTGAGCGGCTCGAGCACGTGGATGACATCGATGTGCGTCTCGGCAGGCCACGTGAGACTGACAGCAAGCTGGCGGGCTTCGATCGACGAGGGCGAGAAGTCAGTCGCAAGGATGACTTTCATGATCGGTTCTCCCATGTGGCCATTAAGCGCACCAGCAGAGAAAGAAGCGCCGTCATCTCTGTGAACGCTTCATGAATCGACCGCTGCCGCCGACGGCCCACGAGCGTTGGTGCGCTGTGCAGGACGAGCATGGACGCCCATCTCGTACTGCTGCACGCTCCGTGATGACGATTGGATCCACGTCTTGCACCCTCCGTTGTGCGGCACTCTCGCATACGTCTATCTGGCGCGGAGCTGGATCGCATGACGGCGTGTGCGTACCAACGGCGCAGGACAGCTCGAGGTGCAGCCGCTCTAAGGCCTACGCCTGGGCCGCTCGCATCGCGAAGCGCAGGAACAGGTAGTCCCCAGAGGCTTTCACCGAACGGATCGTCGGTCGCGGCGCATCCTCGGGAAGGAACACGGTCCGTTCCACGAGCGACAGGTGCGCTGCCTCGCGCGTGTGGCCGGCAACCAAAGGCGCGATCGTTAGGAACAGTTCATCGACGGTCCGCTCGCGGAGGAACTGGCCGAACAAGGTCGGTCCGCCTTCGGTGAGGATGAGCGCCCCGCCCGATTCCGCGACCGCGATATCGACCATTTCCTTCGTCGAGCCGCGCAGTAGCGTGCGCACGCGCACATGCGGCGGAAGCCGCGTGAGGGCGCGGGCCCCCTTCTCGGTAGTCAGGATCACGACCGGCGTGCCCTCCGCGAACGCGGGAGCACCCAGATCGACTTCGCCGGAGCCCGAGACGAGCACGGTGAGCGCGCGCGGCCGCTTGCCTAGCCGATTGCGCAGCTCCCCGAACGATCGCCCGCTTTCGGGAAACGCGGCCTCGGGAGCCCAGGTGACACCGGGCTCTTTCCGAAGCGTGCCCGCGCCGACGATGATCGCGTCCGCGACCGCGCGAAGGAGGCCGAGCACGAAGCGATCACCCGCATACCCGCCGCTGATGAGATTTGCATGAGCGCGGCCGGGAAGACCGAACGACACAACGCCGTCGATGGTGCTCACGAAGTTGGCGAATACATAGGGCTGTCCGCCAGCCGGGAACGACAGCGCTCCGCCGTACTGCTCGCGGAGTTGCGGAGACAGCGGAAGAGCTGCGTCGCCCTCGGTCCGATCGAGGAGAGTCGTGAGAACGTCGGCGGACCCGTCGGCCACGACCAGCTTAGCTGGGCTGGTCACGCGTGAGTTGGAAGAACTCGCTACGCAAGTCCGCTTTCTTCGCGTATTCGCCGCGCCAGACGATCGTTCGCGTCCGAGGATGCAGCTCGCGCACGCCGCGCATCTGAGTGCAGAGGTGGTGCGCTTCGATGCGCACTGCGACGCCGTGGGCGCGGATGAGGCTCTCCAGGGTGTCGGCGATCTGGTCCCCCATCCGCTCCTGAACTGTGAATCGCCGCGCCCAAACGCGCACCAGTCGCGTGAGTTTCGAGATTCCAATGATCTGCTCGTGGGCGATGTAACCGACGAAGGCATTGCCAAAGAACGGGAACGCATGATGCTCGCAGAGCGCGAAGAAAGGAATTGGGCCCTCGACGATCTGATTGATCTCGCAGCTCAGCCCGCCCTTGCACTCGGTCGGGAATGCCGTCAGCAGCTTTGGGTCGCCTTCATATCCTTCCGTCGCGTCAAACAGCGCCCGCACGAAACGACGCGGCGTCTCGCGGGTGCCCGGCGTATCGATCCGGAGACCGAGAGCACTGAAGATCTCCGCGACGTACTTCTCGAATCGGGCCCACTGCTCGTTGGTGAGCTCGCGATGCTGCACCAGCTCGGGCGTGCGAATCTCCTCGTCGTCCGGGGGGAGATGCACGTGCGCGAGCGCGCCGCCCGAATGATCCGACTCTGCCATGGATGTCCTCCGCAAATCTCGGCTTACGAGCCCCGGTCGATATTCGATGGTCTCAGCGCATCCTCAAAGATGCGCTCATACCCGGTAAGCATGGCACCAAGCGAGAAATGCTCGGCACGGCTTCGGCACGCTTCCGGGCTGCACGTCAGCGCGTGCCGGACCGCTCGGTCGAGATCATCCTCGTCGTCTGGTTCCGCGAGGGCGCCACATGACTCGTCAACGATCTCGGCGAGACCGCCGCGACGGAATCCTGCGACCGGCGTGCCGGTGGCCAAGGCTTCGACTGCAACGAGGCCGAATGGCTCGTCCCAGCGCACCGGCATGACCGTAACAGCAGCTCGGCGCATGAGCGCGAGCACCTCGTCGCGCCGTCGCGCACCGATCCAGATGGCCCCGCGAACCTCATCGCCAACGCGCCACTCCGGCCTGGATTCGACCTCGGGCGCGACGCTCCTTTCGAAATAGGCGCGGTCGTAGATGCCGCCGACGATAAGGAGCGGCCGCGCGATGCGGTGGGCAAGCGAGATCGCGATGTCGACACCTTTCTCCGGCGAGATCCGACCAGCGCAGAGCAGATGCGGTCCGCGGTCTGCGCCCACCTGGATGTCATCGAGGGCGATCCCGTTGTGGACGACGTGCTGGATGGGGACGCCCGCTGCGCGCCAACCGCGCGCGTTCGCTTCTGACACGGTCACCATCACGGCGTCTCTGGCGAGCCGGGCCGCATGCACCACGTCTGCGTCCTGAGGCGGCAGGTGCAGTGTGTGAAAGACCGGACGGGGCGCTCCGCCCAGAGCGGTGAACGCCGGCGCATCGTAGGCGTGGGCGTGTATGACATCGCACGGCCATCCCTCTTCATCGAGCCAGGCCCGCACCTTTGCGAAGGCGGCGGCTTGGTTCGCCGTATCGGGCCGTTTCGCTGCGGTCACGCCGAGTGCCGCGGGTACCAGCTGCGCGCTGTCGATGTCGATCGGCGCGACGCGGACGCCACGTAGCCGCGATCCGTTGGCGGCGATGAGCGTGACGTCATGGCCACGTCCGGCAAGGCCGCGCGCGAGATCCGCGACCAACACCTGCGCGCCGCCGATCTGCTTCTGCTCGTCGTCGATCACGCTCACGAGAGGCGCCACGAGAATGATCTGCATGAATCCAGCATGCGCCGGTGGCAGGCGCGCCGCTGCCGAGGTCATGACCGCCATATGCGAGGGGCAAGCACACAATTACCTAGGGCTGCAACGACGAAGGCCGCGGCTGGCCTCTGCAAATGCAACGGCGTCCACACAGTCGGCCTCCAAACGGACCGCACGAAGACGCATGCGCGACCGATCGCGGCAGGTTGCGGTTACGCTTCGCCGCCAGCCGATCGGTGCTACCTTCGGTCGAAAAGGGATGCCGATCCTTCCCGCTCGAGTTCTCGGTCCAGTTCGAATCTTGGCCACGGCTCATCACCAAGATGTCGTAGCCATCCTTCGAGCGAGTCTCGCGACGCTTCCGCAGGAAAGCCGGATTGCCGATTCCAGTGAGGATGCCGACCGGCTGCTGCGCACGTGGCAGCCACATCTGGTGATCGTCGAATTCGGCTTGGCACCGCCATCGTCCGGCCCGTGGTTCGGACGCGACCGCCTCCGCTCAACCCGCCTGCCGGTCATCGCAATCGTGCCTTCAGCGGACGGAGAGGACCGGCTGCGAGCCCTCCGCGCGGGCGCCGATGACGCCCTCAGCCTGCCCTTTCCGCCGGAGGAGTTGGCCTTGCGGGTCGGAATCCTCCTTCGCCATGTGTACGGGGAAAAGCTTCCGTTCCAGCCGGAGATCGTCATCCATGACCTGTGCATCGACCTGCTTCGCAACCGAGTGACGCGCGCTGGACAGGTCGTGGCTCTGACCGGTACGGAGCGGACGCTCCTCTTTCTCCTCGCGGCAAACGCCGGCCGAGTGATGACCAGAGCGATGATCGTCGAGGCTCTGTGGGGTCAGGATCGCGTGCCGGCCGCAAAGACCGTCGACCGGCATATTCGCTCGCTCCGGGTCAAGCTGCACGGCGACTGGCGCGATCCCCGCTACATCGAGACGGTGCAAGGACACGGCTACCGCTTCAAGCCAGAACCAGACTTGCACACAAGTCACGATCCCCCGAGGCAACCCACGAGCGTCGACTGACCTGGGACCAGCTACCGAGGCTAGCGCGAATTAGTTAGTGGTCACACAGACGACGGCGATGTGCTGGCTCAAGTGTTTCCAGATCGCCACACAACCTGTTCGCGGACCACGTGCACACGGATGGGCATTCCGAGCTCGCGGAGATCTTCCAGCTGAGTGCCACCCAAGAACGGGAGATACCGCCTTAGCATCAGCATGAGGTCTTTTCGATCCTGCCGTGCGACATGGCGGACGGTCACCCGAAGGCGGAGGACGGATGTTCATCAATCTGGTCGAGTTCCCGAAGATCAAAGACGGCCGCGAGGCCGAGTTCGAGCGATGGTTCGCGTCGTCCACGGAGCTCTTCGCGACGTTCCCAGGCTTCGTGGCGCGCCGGCTCCTGAAACCGACCCAGAACGCGGAGCGCTACGCCGCGATCGTCGAGCACGAGAGCGAAAAGACCTTCCTGGCCATGCAGACCAGCCCAGAGCATCAAACGGTATGGGACAACGTGAGTCCGCTCCTTGAGGGCGCACCGTCCGTACGCTCATACGAGGTGGCTGATACGACGATCAAGCACAGTGGGCCGAGCCCTGACTGGGATCCGCGGGACCCCGTCGTGCTGCGCGACCAACGACAGGCCTATGACGAAATGCGCCAGCGTTGTCCGGTCGCCTACAGCGATTTCCTCGGCTGGTCTCTGTTCGGATACGAGGATGTGCTAGCGGCGACGCGCGACGTGAAGACCTTCAGCAACGCGACGAAACGCCATCCGATCCCGAACGGGTGGGATCCACCGGAACACACTCGGTACCGTTCCCTGCTGGATCCCTACTTCAGCGCCCAGCGGATGGCCGCGTTTGAACCGCGGTGTCGGCAGATCGCGATCGACCTCTTGCAGCCGCTCGTTGCGCAGGGGAACGCGGAATTCATCGACGACTTCGTTGAGCCATACCTGCTCAGCGCTCTGTGTGCCTTCTGTGGCTGGCCGCACGACGATTGGGCCCGCCTTCGTGATTGGACCCGTGCGAACCAGCACGCCGCGTTCACGGCAGAGCATGATGCGGCTGGAGCGCTGGCGAGGGACTTCTCCGC
Source organism: Candidatus Limnocylindria bacterium (assembly GCA_038324015.1). Taxonomy (GTDB): domain Bacteria; phylum Chloroflexota; class Limnocylindria; order P2-11E; family P2-11E; genus UBA4735. The sequence continues at coordinate 6,152 of JBBQHN010000103.1, forward strand.
CTACATCGGGCATCAGCTCGCGACCCGCCGCGCGCGGGAGGGCGCATCCAATGAGGACCTGACCGCGAGCCTCCTCATGCTGACATTGGATGAAAAGGGTCTGAGTGACGAGGACCTCGTGGGCTTGTTGCGCAACTTCGCGGCAGGAACTTCAACGACCGTCGGCGCCACCGGAATCGCCGCGCTCTACCTCGTCGAGCACCCGGAGATGCAAGCGCGCCTGCGCGCCGACAGCGCACTGGTTCCGGCCTTCGTCGAAGAGATCTTGCGGTCGGACGGGCCTCTCGTGGCGAACAGCCGGACCGCTCAGACGGACGCGGCGGTGCACGGACGGACCATCCCGGCTGGCGCACACGTCTCGTTGATGTGGATTGCCGCGAATCGAGATGATCGGGCGTTCCCGGAGCCGGATGCCATTCGGTTCGATCGCGATCTCTCGAAGCACTTGGCCTTCGGCGCCGGCATTCACACGTGCTTGGGGGCGCCCCTC
>JBBQHN010000104.1:0-6617 GCA_038324015.1 Candidatus Limnocylindria bacterium
CTTCGGTGCGTCGGGGACGAGGCACGCGGGTGGCGAAAGAAGGAATCCGCGGTAATACGAGCGGCGGTAGTAGTAGCAGGTGAACCGGAGCGCGAGCGGCGAGCCGACGATGAGGATCGCCGGCGACAGGTTCCACCACGACCCGAAGATCGGCAGCATCGGGTGCACGCAGTTCTGGGCGAGACAGGGCGAGTAGAACGGCGAGAGATACGGGTCGTAGTAGTAGCTGGCGTTCACCAGGCTGGCCCACGTCGCGTAGACGATGAACCCGCCAAGGACCAGCACGTAGGTGAGCGGCTCGACCCACCAGAGGTCCTTGCGCTCGATGCGGTCGCCGATCTTGCGGACGCCGGTCGCCGTTGCCATGACGGAACGCTATGCCGGTGGGGCCTTGCTGACAAAGACATGGTTGGACTGAGAGCCATAGCCGTAGGGCATAGCTGGGCTACCCTGTCGAGGACGTGGAGCTCCAGCAGCTGCGGTACTTCGTGGCGGTGGCCGATACCGGCACGTTCACCGCTGCCGCCGCCGAGCTGCGCGTCGCGCAACCGTCGGTGAGCAAGCAGGTCCGCAAGCTCGAAGCCGAGCTCGGCTCCGTGCTGCTGGAGCGTCGCAAGGCCGGCATCGCGTTGACCGATGCCGGCGCGATCCTGCTCCCCTGGGCCCGACGGGTCCTCGCGGACGTGGACGGCGCCCGCTCTGAGGTCGCGGGCCTGGCCACCCTCGAGCGCGGTCGCCTGTCCGTCGGCGCCACGCCGAGCTTGTCGACGGTCCTGCTGCCGCGGGTCCTCGCGGCCTTCCACACAGCACACCCGGGGGTGACGCTGAGCGTCGCCGAGGCCGGCTCGCGCGAGCTTGTCGACCGGCTCGCGTCGGGTGACCTTGACCTGGCCCTCGTGATCCTGCCAGTGCCGCGCGAAGAGCTGTTCGAGACGACGCCGCTCCTACGCGAGGAGCTCGTGCTCGCGGTCGCCAAGCGCCATCCGCTCGCGAAGCGCACGAGCGTGAAGATCGGCGAGCTGCGCGGCGTGCCGCTCGTGATGTTCCGCGACGGCTACGACCTGCGCAGCGTCACGGTCACCGCATGCGAGCAGGCCGGCTTCCACCCGACCTTCGCTATCGAGGGCGGCGAAATGGACGGCGTCCTGCGAATGGCCGCGGCCGGCGTCGGGGTCGCGATCGTGCCGAGCATGGTCGTCGAGAAGGGCGGTCCGCTCGTCGCAGTGCGGCTCTCGCAGCCCACGCTCTCCCGGTCGGTGGGCGTCGCGTTCCGCCGCGACCGTCACCGCTCCCGAGCCGCCGATGCGTTCGTGGCGCAGCTCCGCGAATTCGTCTAGCGTCGTCGCGTGCCAGCGCTTGCCGCGATCGGGATCGTCTCCAAGGACATCCCGGCATCCGTCCGGTTCTACGGCCTGCTCGGCGTCGCGTTCAGCGTGCTCGAGGGTGACGGCGATCACGTCGAGGCGGCGTTGCCGAACGGCCTGCGGCTGATGCTCGATTCGCTCGAGCTCATGAAGAAGCTCGACCCGGAGTGGACCCAGCCCACCGGCCACGCGATGGGCCTCGCCTACGAATGCGCGTCACCCGCGGAGGTCGACGCGGTCCACGCGACGGTCACCGCGGCCGGCCACCCATCGAAGACCGCGCCGTGGGATGCGTTCTGGGGCCAGCGCTACGCGCAGGTCCTCGATCCCGACGGCAACGTCGTCGACCTGTTCGCTTCGCTCTAGCTACCAGTCCGCGAACACGCCTGACGTCGCGAGCGTCGCGGCGACCGACTCGAAGAGCGCGACGTTGGCCTCGCTGAACGCATCGGCCCGCTCGCTGTCGATCTGCATCACGCCGACGACACGGTCGCCGACCTTCAGCGGCGAGCACAGGTACGAGCGGATCAGGCGGTTCGTCCCGACGCTGCGGTTCGCGGCCGCGACGCCGGCCGGCGCGGGGCGGTCCAGGTCCGGGTTGTAGATCGTGCGGCCGGTCGCGACCACGTTGCCGGCGATCCCCTCGCCGCGGCGCAGCTTCACCCGACGCGCCGCATCGTCGATCTGCCCAAAGGCTGCGACGAGCTCGAGCTCGTCATGCACGTCAAGGCGCGCGATCGCGCCTCCCTTGAAGGTGATCGATTCGGCGAGCCAGCCGAGCGTCCAGGCGAGGAGCCGGCGCGGATCGGTCGACCTCGCGAGCTGCGCCTGCATCTCGGTATCGAAGGTCATCGCGGCTCGATGACGGAGCCGCTCACGCGAAGGTGAAGACGGGTACCGGCTGCGCCTTGCCTTTCACGGTCGCGTCACCCAACGAGCGTAGGGGCAGCGCGTCGCCGAGCGCGCTTGCGACGTCGCCGGACAGGACCGCATCCACCTGCAGCTCCTTGCACAGCGACTCCATTCGCGAGGCGAGATTCACGGTGTCGCCCATTGCGGTGTAGTCCGAGCGCTCCGGAAGGCCGATCGCGCCGAGCACGACCTCGCCGACGTGCATGCCGACCCCGTGCGTGAGGACCGGCGCGCCGGCGGCGGTGCGCTCGGCGTTGAGCGCGGCGATCGCGGCCCGCATGTCGAGGGCCGCACCGGCAGCCGCGCGCGCACCGGTCGGAGCGTCGCTCATTGCGCCGAAGATCGCCATCAGGCCATCGCCGGTGAATTTGTCGATGATGCCGCCGCGGTCAACGACCGCACGGGCCATCGTGCGCAGGTATGCGTTCACGATGGCGACGACGCGCTCGGGATCGAGCGTGTCCGCGAGCGCGGTCGAGCCGCGCAGGTCGGTGAACATCACGGTCACGACGCGGCGGTCACCGGCCAAGCGCAGGGTGTCCCCCTGGATGACGCGCTCGACCACGTTCGGCGGAAGGAATCGCTCGAGGCCGCGGCGCCGGTCGAGCTCCACGAACAGCGCGACCAGTGCGATCGCGACCGCCGCCAGCATCAGCCCGTGGTATTCCCACCACGCCAGCGTCCAGAGCTGCCCGAGGGTCATCGAGATCTGCGTCTCTGCGAGGAGCACGTACGAGGCGATGAGGGCACCCTGCAGCGGAAGCCGCGAGCGAAGGTACTCCTGCCCCTGGCGGAAGGCCGCGAACAAGAAGAGCCCGATCGCGACGGTGCCGGGGAACAGGATGACCAGGTCGGCCGTGCCGAGACCATTGTTCGTCGCGTTCCCGGCGTAGCCGCCGAAGCCGCCGGTCGAGGACGGCAGGATGGTCCGCATGATGGTGCCGATGGCACCCGGCGCGGAGAGCGCGATGGCCGCGTACGCGACGATCCCGCCGACGACGATGCCCGTGAGCGCCCGTGGCGGGATGGCGCGCTCGAGTCGGTCGACCAGCGGCGTGTAGCGGACCGCGAAGAGGACGGCCGGCACGAGCAGTGCGAGCTGGGCCGAGAGCGCGATCACGGCCAGGGCGTCGTCGCTGCGCCCGCGCAGGAGGATGCCCGGCGTGGCAAGGCCGTGCACCGCGAAGATGCCGCCGATCGAGCCGAAGCCGAGCGCGACGAGCAGCGCCCGGTATTGCCGCAGCTGCAGCGCCGATCGCGCGACGAGCACTGACGCGAAGAAGGCCAACACGGCGACGTTCGTGGTGATGACGAAGTGCTCGACCGGGCTGTTGAGGTCGAGGTTGGCTCCCGGGCTGTAGACCAGGTACGCGAATACGACGACCGGCGCGATGACGCCGGCGATCGCGAGGGGACGCTTCACGCGCGAATCCTAGGCGGACTCTCCCCGACGCAGGCCGAGCGCGAACGCGGCGGGAATGACGACGAAGCCAATGGCGAACACCGCGACCCAGAGCAGGAGGGCCGTCGGGTTGCACGTGGTCTGCGGCGGGACGCAGCCCTCGATGGAGCGCTGGCGCTCGATGAGAAGGAGCGGCAGGCTGGCGGGCGCAGCGACGACCGATGCCGTGACGAACGCGGTCGCGACCGCCGGGAACGAACGCGCGATCGCGCCGGCACGCGCGTCGATCCGCTGCGCGGACCAGGCAGCCCACGACATCGCGACGAGGCTGGTCAGGGCCGCCGCGTGGCTGGACCACCCTCGTGGACCCCCGAACTCCCACGCGGTGAGCGCGGCCCAGTACGCAAGCTTGATCGTGGTCATGCGGCCGACGAGGAGATTGAGCGTGCGGAGATGCGGGCGGGGCCGCGGAGGGCCGTCTAGCGGTAGTTGGTCCACCACTTCTGGAGGAAGTAGAGGGTGGCGATCAGGATGAACGTCGTCACCGCGACCATATAGAACTCGTTGGCCTCGCCGATCTCGGTGATCACGCTCGCCCTCCTATTTCAGGCTCTCAAGGTACGCGACGACCGCCTTGATCTGGTCGGGGTCGAGCTGACCACCCTCGGCCTTGGCGAACACCGGCATGATGATCCCGGGCTTGACCTTCGGCGCATGCGAGACCCAATCGGTGAGCCACTGGTCGCTGCCGCCCGCGGCGGCCTTGGCGGCCTTGTTCTCGGTGTTGAACGGCCCCTCGGCGCCGTACTTGCCCAGGTTCGGCGCCTGCGGGATCGGCGAGTTCGTGCCCGGCGTGAAGCTGTGGCACGTCGTGCAGCTCGCCTGGGTGATCGATTTTCCGAGCGCGACCGGGTCGCTGCCCGAGACCTGCGCCTGCGGTGGGTTCGGCACGTCCGCTAACCCGAGCTCGCGGCGCACGGTCACGATGTCGGCCCACTCGCTGTCAGGCGCATGCTCGATGAAGGCGATGAGCTGGCGGATCTGTTCGTCGTTGAGCGCGCCACCGTCCTGCGAGCCCCACGCGGGCATGGAGATGCCGGGGGGCGGCTTCGACCGGCCGCGGTGGATCGTGAGGTCGAGCAGCGAATCGACCTGCGCGAGCTTGGCTGGATCGTTCTTGACGTTGTCGTATTTAAAGTCCGGCTTGTTCAGCGGCAGGCCGACGCCGACGTCGCCTTTGCCATCCTTGCCATGGCAGTCGAAGCAGAAATTCGCATAGAGGTTCCGGCCACGCACGACGAGGGCCTCGAGCTGGTTCTCCTCGGCGACCCTGTCCCGCCAGGTGCCACTGCTCGCGTCGGCGCGAACCACAAGGAGCGTGAACAGATACGCGCCGATGAGCGCGAACACACTGAAGAGCATGAATGCGCCGAGGACGATCTTTTTATCGAGGTTGCCGGCGATCTCGAGCGGGTCCGGGGACATCGGGATCGGCGCGACGTAGTACGGGGTCGGCTGCTCGATCGTTTGCCCCGCACCGTAGTGCTGGCGGATGAGCTCGATGCCTTCGACCGGTTTCTCCGCGGGCTCAATCTCGTTCTGGTGCTTGATGAGGAAACCGAAGAAGCCCAGCAGACCGACGAACAGGAGGACGCTGGCTGCCGCGAAGACGATGTTGGTGTCGATGGTCACGCCGTGACCTCGATCACCGAGGGGTCCCACTCATTCTTCTGGCGGTCGATCACGTTCAGCGGGTTCGTGTCGACAACGAGCGTGCCGCTCTGGTCGACGATGTGGAACAGCTGCAGCGGCTTTGGCGCAGGTCCGCCCTCCACCACGGCCGTGAGCTTGTTGTAGAGCGAGCCGTGGCAGGGGCAGTGGAACCGGTTCTCGGACGGCACGTACGGCACCGCGCACCCAAGGTGGGTGCACTTGCGGTACGCGGCGATGATCCCGCCCGGCGGGTGCAGCAGGAAGAAGCGGCCCTGGATGTTGAGGATCGGCGTGTCCTGCGTCGCGGAGAACGCCGCGACGACCGACTCCTTCGACCCGACCGGCACCTTCGCGCCGAGCCCGACGATCTTGTTCGGCTTCAGGAACGGATAGAGGATCAAGCTGATCTCGCCGAGCGCGAGAAGCGTTCCGCCGAGGAATCCAAGCCGCAGCAGCTGGCGGCGCTTGATCCGGCCGAGCACCCCGGAATGGGTCGTCGCGATGTCGTCCTGCGGTCGGATCACGGTGCGAAGCACTGGTGGGTGCTCGGAAGCGCCCACGGCGCGAACATATCCATACCCGGTCCGCGCATGGAGGTGCCCACGATCGTGAGCACCAGGAACACGCACACGAATCCGGTCCAGACCGCGATCATCCAGTCACGAGTGTTGCCCTTGAAGATGACCTTCACGAGGATCACGAGCAGCAGCGACAGCGTGATCATCGTCACGATGGGGATGATGTAATCGGGGAACAGCTGCTTGCCGCCGGGGAAATAGTCGCTCGCGAACTGGATGTAGCCGTGATCCTTGAGGACCTTGTCGAAGATGATCAGCGAGAACGTGATCGCGGTCGCGTAGATCGCCGCGAAATAGGTGACTCGACGGCCCCGCGGCGACGTGAACCAGATCCCGACGCCCTCGCGCGACCGGTCGATGTACGGGATACCCATCATGAAGACGATCCAGATCGTCGGGACGACGACCCCGGCGAGGCCCTTGTCCATGTGGAGCAGCAGCTCCTGCAGGTTGAGCAGGTACCACGGCGCCTTCGACGGGTTCGGCGTGCAGTCCGGCGTGCTGTGGTCCTGCAGCGGCGCGTTGAACGCGGCCGAGATGATGAACAGGCCGATGAACCACAGCATCGCCGCGATGAACTCGATGACCAGGAGGTGCGGCCAGACCATCGCGGTGTCCTCGACGCGCTTGTCCACGCGGACGACCGAG
>JBBQHN010000105.1:0-6608 GCA_038324015.1 Candidatus Limnocylindria bacterium
TACCACGACTACGAGTACGACTTCAGCCACGACTTCATCCTTCGCGACCTCAACAAGTGCATCAACTGCACGCAGTGCGTGCGGATCTGCCGTGATGTGATCGGCGCCAACTGCTACGGCCTGATGGGCGGCGGCTACGACTCGATCGTCACGACCCCGTGGAACGTGTCGCTCAGCTACACCGACTGTGTCTCCTGTGGCGCGTGCGCCGAGACGTGCCCGACCGGCGCGCTCATGATGCGCGAGCGCGACCTGCAGACCTACGAGCTCGACGTCGTCCGCTGCATCTACTGCGGCGACTGCGTCGAGGTGTGCCCGCACGGCGCGCTCGGCGAGACCTCGAACTTCGAGCTCTCCACCTACCAGCGATTCGGCGTCACCGTCCTTGCGAAGGAAGAGCTGGCGGCGGCCCGCAACTGGAAGCCGTCCGAGCACATCCCGCTCGCCGACGAGTCTCAGCGCAGCGCGATCCGGCCGCCGGAGATCCGCCCGCCCGGACCGCCGCGTTGGAACGCATAGCCCGCACCGACCGGCGACACGTGTGACCCTTCGCGACCGGCTCGTCGATCGCATCCGCGCGCGCGGCCCGATCACATTCGCGGATTACATGGACGCCGCCTTGTACGACGACAAGGACGGCTACTACACGACCAAAGCCGCCATCGGCTTCGACGGCGCCGACTTCCTTACGTCGCCCGAGCTCGGACCCGCATTCGGCCGCGCCCTCGCGCGCGCGGCGGTCGACTGCTGGGCCGCGATCGGCAAGCCGGCGCAGTGGGACGTGGTCGAGGCCGGCGCCGGGCGCGGGATCCTCATGCGAGACCTCCTCGACGCGCTCACCAAAGAGCGCGCGGAGGCCGGTCGTGGTGCCAAGCCGGCGATCGTCGAGGTCTCGCCGCGCCTTCGCGAGCAGCAGGCGCTCGCGCTCGAAGGCCGCGAGCTCCGCTGGGCAGCCGTGGCGCGCACGCTCGCGCCGATCCGGGGCGTGGTCTTCGCGAACGAGGTGCTCGACGCGTTCCCGGTCCACGTGCTCACCCGCGCCGAGGACGGCCTGCGCGAGGTCTACGTCGACGCGAAGGACGGGACGCTCGTCGAGACCCTGCGCGCGCCGAGTCACCCGGATCTGCGGTACCGGGTCCCCGACAGCCTGCCGGTAGGCGGCCGCTGGGAGGTGAGCCTCGGTGCCGAAAGCTGGATGGCGCAGCTCGCGGCCGCGGTCGGCCAGGGCTACGTGATCGTCATCGACTACGGCGGCGAGGAGGCTGACCTCCTGACGCGAGCGGGCGCCGGGACCCTTCGGGGGTTCTCCCGGCACCGTCTGGTCACCGACGCGCTCGCTGCGCCGGGGGAGCATGACCTCACCGCGAGCGTGAATTTCACGGCGATCCGGCGTGCGGCGGAGGGAGCGGGCTTGACCCTGGCTGGGGTAACGACGCAGCGGGACGCGCTCATCGGGCTCGGTGTCCGCGAGGCCTACGGTCGCCCGACCGACCCGCTCGACCAGCTGCGCGCGGCGAGCAAACGCTCGGCGATCGATGTCCTCCTGGATCCGAACGGGCTGGGGGCCTACGCGGTGCTGTGCTTCGCGAAGGACGCACCGGTGGACGGATTGCGCCTGCTGGCTCGCTAGACTTTCCGGGTGCGTATCCGTGTGGGCTGTGAATTCGTCTGGGAAACGGCAGCGCCGGTCCCGACGCTGATGCTCGTGCGCCCGCGCGCCGACGCCGATCACGTGCTCGTCTACGAGTCGACCTGGACCGAGCCCGAGCTTGAGATCCACGAATACCAGGATCTATACGGCAACAATTGCTGGCGCCTCCTCGCGCCCACCGGCACGTCGACGATCCGTTACGACGCCGTTGTCGAGATCCCCGAGACGCCCGATCCGGTCGTCCCCGACGCGACACTGCACGCCGTCGAGGACCTGCCCGACGACGCGCTCGTGTTCACGCTCCCCAGCCGATACGTCGAGTCGGACAAGCTGCTGGACGTCGCTTGGGATCTCTTCGGCCGGACGGCACCGACCTGGGAGCGGATCCAGGCGATCTGCGACTGGGTGCACACACATATCGAGTTCAAGAACGGCTCGTCGACGCCCGCGACCACCGCCTGGGACATCTACCAGCAGCGCGCCGGCGTGTGCCGCGACTTCGCGCTCCTCGCGGTGGCGCTCTGCCGGGCGATGAACATCCCGGCCCGCTACACGTTCGGCTACCTGCCGGATATCGCGATCGAGCCGCCCGACGTTCCGATGGACTTCCATACGTGGTTCGAGGCGTACGTCGGCGGTCGCTGGTACACGTTCGACGCGCGCCACAACGCGCCACGTGTCGGGCGCGTCGTCATCGGTCGTGGCCGTGACGCCGTCGACTGCGCGCTCTCCACGTCGTACGGCAGTGCGAAGCTCGCCAAGTTCACCGTGTGGTCGGACGAGATCACCGCGGAGCGGCCCGGCGAGGAGGACGCGGACAGCGCGGAGGCCGCCGCACGGGCGAAGCCCTGAACGCCCGGCCCGACTGGTCTCGGGTCGAGCACGCCGTCTTCCGCGTCCGCCAGCACTATCGGTACACGTACACCGGCCCGGTGTGGGACCTGCAACAGCGGCTCGTCATGATCCCGCGCGACCGTCAGGGCGACCAGGTGCTGTTGCAGCACGACCTCGCCGTGCGGGGCACCGAGGGCGACCATCGGACCAGCTGGGAGCGTGACCAGTTCGGCAACCGCGTCGCGCGGGTGATCGCGAACCGCGTTCCACAGGCCGTCGACTTCGAGGCCACGTTCCGTGTTGAGCGCGATGTCCATGTCCCGATCGCCGATGCGCCGTGGCGGAGCGACGCCGAGCGCCTGGAGTACCTGCGACCGACGGCACTCACGGCGCCGGACAAGCGGCTCATCGACGCGGCGCTCGAGATCGCGCACGCGTCCGCCGACGCCCGCGAGCGCGCGGAACGCGCGAGCGCGTGGAGCGCGACGGCCATCACCTACCAGTTCGGCATCACTGGCTACAGCACACCCGCCGCGATGGCCCTCCATCTGGGCAAAGGCGTGTGCCAGGACTACGCGCACATTCTCCTGGCGCTGCTGCGCCTGCTCAACGTGCCGGCGCGGTACGTGTCGGGCCACCTCATTGGGGAGGGGGCGCCACACGCGTGGGTCGAGGCCTTCATTGAGCGCGGTCCGGGTGACGTCGAGGTCATCGGCTATGACCCGACCCACGCCCGCCGGGTCCGGCTGGACTACCTGACCGTCGCCGTCGGCCGCGACTTCGCCGACGTCTCGCCGACCTCCGGCCGGTACAGCGGGCCTGCGCTCGGGAAGCTCGCCGCGTCGAAGCAGGCGGAGATCGTCGAGGTCCGCTACGCGGGCTCAAGCGAGGCGGTCGCGTGACGGTGGAGCAGCGTCCTAACGCGCCGACCTACGACCCCGGGAACTTCTGGGACGAGATGTTCGAGTCTCCCGGACACGTGCGGCCGCACTACGTTGAGCTCGCGCGCCGGCTCGCGACGCTCGAGCCCGCCGACGTCGCGCGCCGGCAGCGCGCGGCCGAGCTGTCGTTCCAGGCACGAGGGATCACCTTCGCGGTGAACCAGGACCCCGGCGGGGCCGAGAAGACGATGCCGTTCGACCTCATCCCGCGCGTCGTCCTGCGTGCTGAGTGGACCCGCATCGAGCGCGGGCTCGAGCAGCGCGTCCGGGCGCTCAACCTCTTCCTGCACGACATCTATCACGAGCAGCGGATCCTGCGGACGAACCTCATCCCGCCAGAGCTCGTGCTCGGGGCGCGCGGCTACCGCAGGGAGTTCCAGGGCGTCGACGTCCCGCTCGGCGTGTATACCCACGTCGTCGGGAGCGACCTCGTCAGGGACGGGAAGGGCACCTGGTTCGTGCTCGAGGACAACCTTCGCGTGCCGTCCGGAGTCTCCTACGTCGTCGAGAACCGCCGCGTGCTGAAGCGCGTCTGGCCGCAACTCTTCGCCGACTACCGCGTCCGTCCGGTCGAGGGCTATCCGCAGGACCTGCTCGAGGTCCTCCGAGCAGTGTCGCCGGCGTCGGATGATCCGACGGTCGTCCTTCTGTCGCCCGGGGTGCACAACTCGGCGTTCTTCGAGCACGCCTTCCTGGCAAAGTCGATGGGGATCGACATGGTCGAGGGTACCGATCTCTTTGTGGACGACGCGGCGGTCTACATGCGCACGACCCGCGGCCGCCGGCGCGTGGACGTCATCTACCGCCGCGTCGACGACGACTATCTGGATCCGTTGGCGTTCCGCGAGGACACGCTCCTCGGGGTACCGGGGCTTGCCGCGACGAATCGTATGGGCCGCATCACGCTGGCCAACGCGATCGGGACCGGGGTCGCGGACGACAAAGCCATCTACGCCTACGTGCCCACGATCATCAAGTACTACCTCGGCGAGGACGAGATCCTGCCGAACGTGAAGACCTACGTCGCCGACGACCCGACCGAGCGCGCCTACATCCTCGAGCACCTGCACGAGCTGGTCGTGAAATCGGTGAACGAGAGCGGCGGATACGGGATGCTCATCGGGCCGCATGCGCCGCGGAAGGACATCGACGAGTACCGGGCTCGGGTCGAGGCGAACCCGCGGGGCTACATCGCGCAGCCGACCCTCGCCCTATCGCGTCATCCCACCTGGAGTGTCGATCATCTCGAGGGCCGCCACATCGACCTCCGGCCGTTCGTGCTCTTCGGCCGCGAGGTCAAGGTCACGCCAGGGGGCCTGACGCGCGTCGCGCTCCGCAGTGGCTCACTCGTCGTCAACAGCTCGCTGGGCGGCGGCGCGAAGGACACCTGGGTCCTGGAGGACGCCTGATGCTCTGCCGTGTAGCGGAGGATCTGTATTGGATGAGCCGCTATGTCGAGCGGGGCATCGCGGTATCGCGACTCATCGACGTGACCCGTCATCTCGAGCTCGACGCCGGCACCGAGGACTTCTGGGCGCCGCTCGTCGGCGCGATCGACCTCGATAGCGACGACGTCCGTTTCTACCTCACGAGCGACGTCATGAATCCGGACTCGCTGGTGTCGTGCGCGCGGCAGGCGCGCACGCTCGCGCGGGGCATTCGCGAGAGTATCTCGAGCGAGATGTGGGAGGAGCTGAACACCCTGCACGTCGCGCTGGCGACGCCGGCGACGAGCCGCCAGATGCGCAATGAAGCCGGCTCCTTCGCTCGCGCGGTCCGCGATCGCCTCGCGTCGTTCCAGGGCCTCACCGAATCGACGCTCGCGCGCGATGAGGAATGGCAATTCATCCGCCTGGGCACCCACCTCGAGCGCGCCGACGGTGTCGCCCGCCTCCTCAATCGCCAGGCGCATCTCCTGACCCGGCCTGCCGACGGCACCGATCCGACCGGACCAGACACAGTCCGCTGGCTCGCCGTGCTCCGCACCTGCGGCTCCGCTGAGGCGTACGCCCGCTACTACTCGCTCCGTGTCGAGCCGGCGCGGTTGCTCGAGTTCCTGCTGCTCAACCCGATCTTCCCGCAGTCGGTGCGCTTCGCCCTCGTGCAGGCGTGCGAGGCGCTCGAGGCGATCGGTGCGCTGCGCGTCGCTGCTGGTAACGATCCTGGTCCTGCGATCCGGACGCTCGGCAAGGCCCGCGCGCAGGTCGAGCTGACCGCCATCGACGAGATCTTCGATCGCGGACTCGAGGCGTTCCTCGGCACGATCCAGATCCTCATCTCACAGGCGTCCGACGAGCTCTCGGCGACGTACCTCCGCGACCAGCCTGCACCCGGCCGGCTCGTGGGGGTCGCGCGGGCCGCAATGCTCATGGCCGCGCAGCAGCAACAACAGTGAAGATCCAGGTCGAGCACCGCACCGTGCTCGAGTACAGCGCGGACGTCGTCGAGAGCGTCATGGACGCGCGGCTCGGCCCGCGGACCGATGAGCATCAACGCTGGGGACCGTTCGAGCTCCGAGTCACCCCGAGTGCGTCGATCCGGCGTTACGCCGATGGCTTCGGCAACACGGCGCACCTCATCACGGTGGCGAAGCCACATCGCACCATCGACGTGGTCATGCGCGGTGAGATCGAGACCACGCTGGTAGATCCGTTCCAGCCACCGCGTGCGCGACCGACCGCGCTCGGGCCTGGCGACGCGGCGGACTATCTGACCGCGTCGCCGCTGATCCCGCGTACCCCAGAGCTTGCGGCGATCGCCGCGCCGTTCGCGGTGGCTGGGGAAGCTCCTTTCGAAACGGTCCAGAAGCTCATGCACGCCGTGTTCGAGCGGTTCGATTACCGCAGCGACATGACGACCGTCGCGTCGACCGTGACGGATGTGCTTTCTCATCGGACGGGCGTCTGCCAGGACTTCGCCCACGTGCTGATCGGCCTCTGCCGCTCGGTACGCATTCCCGCGCGCTACGTCAGCGGCTACATCCTCGCGGGGACCGAGACCGGTGCGCCGAAGCGCGGCACCGGAGCATCGCATGCGTGGGTCGAGGCCTTCACGCCGACGCACGGCTGGCGAGGTTTCGATCCCACGAACGACCTCATGGCGAGCGAGCACCACGTGAAGATGGCCGTTGGCCGCGACTATCACGACGTGCCACCGACCCGCGGAACGTTCCGCGGCGTCGC
>JBBQHN010000106.1:0-6590 GCA_038324015.1 Candidatus Limnocylindria bacterium
CGAGGCCTTGCGCGATCTCGCGCATCTTCGCCTCCGCCATCTCGGCGTACGCCTCGTACTCGAGGTGGCGCACGTGCTTCCCGCGGCTGTGATCCCGCACCGTGCCGAGGAACACGACGATGCCGCCGGTGTCGGGGCCGCTGACCGTGTCGATGGCCGCGTCGATCGAAAGGGGCGACTCGCTCACGAGGATCCGGTCGCCGGCGGTGACCGCGCCGCCTGACACCGGCGGGATGATCGCGAGCTCGTCACCGTCGCCGATGGCCTCGTCGAGCCCGACGTAGTCGCGGTTCTTCGCGATAACGACGTCCCGGATGCGGGCGGTCTGCGGGTGCCGGCGCCCGATCTCGGTGACGGCGTCACGCACGGTGGCCCCTGCCGGGAGATCCAGGGTGACCTGCCCGACTCCTGCGGCCTCACGATACGAGGCGAACAGCCGGACGCGCACATTCATCGAGCCAATGGTACGTGCGAGAATCACTCCGCATGGACGCGAGCGGAGCCATCCCCGCGGTCCTGATCACGTTCGTTCTCGTCCTCCTCAACGGATTCTTCGTCGCCGCCGAGTACGCGTTCGTGCGGGTGCGAAAGACGCAGCTCGAGGAGGTGGTCGCGACGGGCAGCACCCGCGCGCGCCTGGCGCAGCGGATCGAGGGTTCCCTCGACACGTATATCTCGGCGTCGCAGCTCGGGGTCACGCTCGCCTCGCTCGCCATCGGCTGGATCGGCGAGCCGGCGATGGCGGCGCTCATCGGTCCCGCCTTCACCTGGCTGAGCGAGAGATCCAATGCGGCGTTCCACGTGGTCTCGTTCGCGCTTGCGTTCGGCGTGATCACGTACGTGCACGTCGTGATCGGCGAGCTCGCGCCGAAGTACCTGTCGATCCAGCGCGCCCTGAGCGTGGCCCTGTGGTGCGCGCTGCCGCTGCACCTCTTCTACGTCGTCCTGAGCCCGTTCATCGCGTTCGTGAACGGCAGTGCGAACCGGCTCCTCGGCCTGCTCGGCATCAAGGCCACCGACGATCTTGACCCGCATAGCGAGGAGGAGCTCCGCATGCTCGTTGCGGCATCCACTCGCAAGGGCATCCTCCAGGAGTCAGAGCGGGTCCTCCTGGGTAATGTCCTCGATTTCGCGGACCGGCTCGTCCGGCAGGTGATGGTCCCGCGAACGGAAATGGTCGCCGTACCGGATGACACGACGGTCGGCGGGATGATCGAGCTGTTGCGTCACAGCCCATTCACCCGGATCCCCGTCTACCGCGACGACCTCGATCACATCGTCGGGGTCATCCACGTGAAGGACGTGGTCGGCGCAGAGCCGCACCGGCCCGCGCACGAGCTCATGCGGAAGCCACTCTACCTTCCGGAGACCGCGCACCTGGATCGGGCGCTGGCCCAGTTCCGGCGAGAGCGGGTGCAGCTGGCCATCGTCATCGACGAGTTCGGCGGTACCGCCGGGCTCGTCACGCTCGAGGACGTCATCGAGGAGCTGGTCGGGGAGGTCCAGGACGAATTCGACCGCGAGGCGCCGATGATCCGCGAAGAGAACGGCGTGTTCCTGATCAACGGCCTCATGACGCTGGCCGACGCGCGCGAGCGTCTCGGCATCGAGCTCACCGACGAGCCGTACGACACGATCGGCGGAATGGTCTTCGGACGGCTCGGTCGCCTCGCGAAGGTCGGCGACACGATCGACGTCGAGGGCTATCGCTTCACGGTCACGGCCGTCGACGGCCGCCGCGTCGCCCAGGTGAAGGCGAAGCAGCTCGCGCCACGCGTCGAGCGGGCCTGACACCCCGCTACAGCCGAGCCACAACGGCGTTACAGAACTGTTGACCGGCGACGCCCTGCTCGCCCGTTCCGTGGCATCGCGGATGCGTCTCCGCTCAGCGACTCCGGTCTCCGAGAAGATGCCAAGAAGGAGCGCGAAGATGGAGCTGAGTACCTTCCTCACGAGCGACGCCGCGCTTGTCGTCTTCTGCGGCCTCGGTCTGGTCGCGACGGGCCTCGCGATCGTTCGCGACATCCCGGTCCGGCAGCGCGTCGTCGAGGGGACCGTCAGCCTCGAGCGCTAAAGACCGAACCCCGCTCGCTCGGACGATCTCCTAGCGGCTCCAGGGCGCCGGCGGAAGCTGGTTGACGAGGGCGCGCACGATCGTGCCGAGGTCGCTGATCCGGGTGCCCCAGAACGCCTGTGCCCGCGGATCGAGGAGCACGAGGAGGCCGAGCGCCAGGAGCGCGACCGCGCCGGTCATGGCGAGGGTCGTGATCGCGGAGTCCCGGAACGAGATGCCCCGATGGTCGGCCATGCCGGTCACCGCGAACGGAGGCGCGCGACGATGTTGTCCATCCGCGCCCGGCTGATGGTGAGGAATTTGGCGAGGTTGGTCCGGTCCGCATCCAGGATGTTCGAGCCATCGTCATCGCCGACCGCCCGGGCGAGCTCCGCCAGCGCCTCGTTGAGCTTCCGCGTCGCGGTGATGAGGGTGTCGTCCTTGAGCGCCGGGATCGCCGGGATGGCGCGCTGCTCGACGAGCTCGGGGTGTAACGAGCGCTCCACCTTGTCACGCAGCCGGATGAGCGTCAGCTTCCCGGCGACCACTTGCTTCGCGAGGGCCTTGCGGCGCCGCTTGTCTTCGATCTTCATGAGCTCGTACGCGGCGGACAGCGTGTCGTAGCGCGCCGCGACCATCTCGCGCACGTCGTCGGGCGCCGATGCGAGCCGCAGCCGGTTCTCGACGTAGCCCTTGTCCTTGCCGAGCTTGCCGGCCAGGTTGCGGATCGAGTAACCGAGCTCGTCGGTCATCTTCTTATAGATGATCGCCTCGTCGAGTGGCGAGAGGTCCTCTCGCTGCAGGTTCTCGATGAGCGCGATCTCGAGCGCGGTCGCGTCGTCGAAGCGCTCGACGATCGCGGGGATGGTCGCCTTGCCCGCGATCTTGGATGCACGCCAGCGCCGCTCGCCGGCGATGATCTGGAAATCGTCGCCCGCGGGCCGCACGAGGATCGGCTGGAGCACGCCGTGCTCGCGGATCGACACGGCGAGCTCCTGGAGCGTCTCTTCGTGGAAGGTCATGCGCGGCTGCTCGGGGTTCGGCACGACCTTCTCGATGGGGAGGTCCTTGATCGAGTTCGGGCCTTTCGTCGCGAGCAGGCTCACGATCCCGTGTTGGGATTCACGCTCCTGCGCGAAGATGCGCGTACCGGCGTCCCTGAAGGACTTGCCACCTTTAGTGAGCATTGGCCACCTCCTTCGCGAGGTCGAGGAATGCCTTCGCCGCGTCCGACTTCGGGTCGTACACGGTGATCGGCACGCCCGCGGTCGGCGCCTCGCCGACCTTCACCGACTGACGGATGACGGTCTTGAACACCTGGTGATCGCCGAGGTCACGCAGCGATTCGAGCATGTCGCGCCCGAGGATCGTCCGGCTGTCGTAGAAGGTCGGCAGCATCCCGAGCACCTTGAGCTTCGGGTTGAGCCGGTCCTGCACCGTCTTGATGATCTTGAGCAGCGCCGCGACGCCCTTGAGGGCGTAGTACTGCGTCTGCACCGGGATGATCACGCCGTTCGAAGCGACGAGCGCATTCACCGTGAGCAAGCCGAGCGTCGGTGGACAATCGATGAGCACGTAGTCGTAGCGCTCGACGATCTCCTTGTTGAGCTTGTCGCGAAGCGCCATCTCGCGGCCGATCGAGCTGAACAGCTCGACCTCGGCGGACGACAGCTCGATGTTCGTGGGCGCGACGTCGAGATGCTTGGTCTTGGTGTGCACGATGATCGAGGCGAGGCTCGTCTCGGTCTCGATGAGGACGTTCGCCATGCCGCGCTCGACGGTGCCGGGGTCGACGCCGAGGCCGACCGAGAGATTCGCCTGCGGATCGAGGTCGATGCAAAGGACGGTGTTGCCGAGCTGGGCGAGCGCTCCACCGAGATTGATGGCGCAGGTCGTCTTACCGACGCCGCCCTTCTGGTTCGCGAGCGCGATGACCTTGCCCAAACGCCCACTCCCGTGCTCTCTTTGCCCGCGCTGGAAGCGGCGCGCGAGATTGAGCATAGGTGAGACGGAATGTGCTGTCTGGTCTGCGGGGAGCCCGCACCCTCCGGTCCCTCGGCCGCTCCGGCGTGCCCCGCCGACCCAGAGCAGACAGAATGTCTGCTCTGAGTCGCACGGGGCCCGTAGCTCAGTGGTAGAGCGGCGGACTCATAATCTGCTGGTCCCAGGTCCGATCCCTGGCGGGCCCACCGACACCGCGAATGCGCGAGGAGAGGGTCACGGCAACCACCGGCGACATGCCCCGCTGCGATCTCGGGTGAGCGCCTCCATCGCCGATGCCGAGCGCGCGCGGGTTGTCATCGCCGCCCATGTGCAGCGGACCCCTCTCGTCACGAGCCACACGCTCGGCGAGCGCATCGGGGCCGAGGCGTACCTGAAGCTCGAGAACCTCCAGCGCACGGGCTCGTTCAAGGTGCGCGGCGCCGTCAATGCGATGTCCCGTCTCACGCCCGCCGCGCGGGACGCGGGCGTCGTGACCATGAGCGCGGGCAATGCGGCGCAGGCGATCGCCTACGCCGGACGCGTCCATGGCGTCCGCGTCACGGTCGTCATGCCCGAGGCCGCGCCGAAAACGAAGATCGCGGCGACGCGCGGGTACGGAGCCGAGATCAGGTTCGCGGCCGAGATGACCCAGCTGTTGCCGCTGGTCCAGGAGCTCCAGGCGCAGGGACTCCACTTCCTGCATCCCTTCGATGACGACGACGTCATCGCCGGCCATGCGAGCCTCGGCCTCGAGATCCTCGAGGACGTCCCCGATGTCGACCTGGTCGTCGTGCCGGTCGGCGGCGGCGGCCTCATCTCCGGCGTCGCGCTCGGGATCAAGGCGAAGCGACCGCACGCGCGCATCGTTGGCGTGCAGCCCGAGGGGGCGCAGGCCGTGCGCAAGGCGCTTGACGCAGGGCACTCGGTCCGGCTGGATCGCGTGTCCACCGTCGCGGATGGGCTCGCGGCACCGTTCGCGGGTGAGCGCAACCTCGAGATCATCAGGCGCGACGTCGCTGACGTCGTCGTGATCCCGGACGACGTGATCCTCGACGGGCTGCGGTTCCTCGTGACCCGCGCGCGCATCGTCCCCGAGCCCGCGGGCGCGGCCGCGGTGGCGGCGCTTCTCAGCGGAGCGGTGAAGGCGAAGCCGGGCGAGCGCGTCGTCGCGATCGTGTCCGGCGGGAACATCGACGCGGACCGGCTCGCCGGTTACCTCGCGTGAGGGCGACCCTCTTCGCCGACGGCGGCGCTCGCGGCAACCCCGGCCCCGCGGGGTCGGGCGCGGTGCTGCTCGACCCTGATGGCACGGTCATCGCCGAGCTGCGCCGCTTCCTCGGTCATGCGACGAACAACGTCGCCGAATACACCGCGCTGATCATCGGCCTCGAGGAGGCGGAGAGGCGCGGCATCGATGAGCTCGACATCCGGATGGACTCGCTCCTCGTCGTGCAGCAGATGAAGGGTCTCTGGAAGATCAAGCACCCCGGCCTGAAGCCGCTGGCCCTCCGTGCGGGCGAGCTGCTCGCACGGTTCCCCACGCGGACCATCGAGCACGTGCCACGTGAGCGCAACACGCTCGCCGATACGCAGGTGAACCGCGCGATCGACGAAGCGCTCGGCGGATGAGCGACGAGCCGCAGTCCGATCCGCTGACGACCTTCATCGGCCGCAGCCTGCGAGCCGAGGTGAGCGAGGTCAGCGAGGAGATCGTCCGCGACACGACCGCGGAGGAGATCGACCGTGTCCGCTTCACACAGGACGGCGCACGGCGCTCGCTCGTGGTGAAGCGCGTCCCGGCGCACGCATCCCTCGAGGTGAAGCTGCTGCCGCACCTCGCGCGCAAGACCGACCGCGTGCCGGTCGTATACGCCCGCGGGATCCCGCCGGTCACGGTCGCGGGGTGGCCCTGGCTGCTCATCGAGGATCTGCTTGATGCACCGACGGCCTGCGATGATCTCGGGGCGATCGTGCGCGCGAAGGCCGCGATCGAGCGGGCAGTGGGCGCAGATGCGCCGGCGCTCGTCGCGCTCGGCGTTCCGCGCATGGCGCGTGGCGGGGCGCTCGCCGGCTGGCCTGAAGTGATCGTGCACGGCTCGCTCGGCTGCGCCCGGGCCGTCCGGGCCGACCGCGGCGTGGTGATCACGGAGTGGCGCCACGCGTCGCTCGGCCCTGGGCTCCTGGACGTGGTCCGGCTCGCGCGCGACTCGGGCGTCGATCCGCGTCCGCTCGCGGAGGCCTACGCCGACGCGTCCGGCCGCGCATACGACGGCTTGGCTTTGGCGGCGGCGGAGGAGCTCCTCTAGGCGGTCGGCCGCCGATACACTGAAGTCGGCCGAGCAGGCCAGATGGTCGCGGCGGCGCAAGCCGTCGAGGAAAGTCCGGGCTCCGCAGGGCAGGATGGCGGGTAACTCCCGTCCGCCGTGAGGCGAGGACCAGCGCCACAGTGACGAACCGCGGAAACGCGGGTGAAACGGGCAAGCTTCCATCCGGAGCAAGGTCGAGCAGGGGACCATGGCGTGGCCCGCGCCGTCCCCGGGTAGACCGCTAGAGG
>JBBQHN010000107.1:0-6551 GCA_038324015.1 Candidatus Limnocylindria bacterium
CGATCTGTGGAGGCGATGATCGTGACCGGGCCGTCGGCGTCGATCTGCACGCGCATCGTGGCGCCGAACACACCGGTCGCGATGGAGAGGCCGTTCGCGCGCAGCACACCGCAGAACGCGTCATAGAGACGGCGTCCCAGCTCCGGCGGGGCGGCCGCGGTGAAGTCGGGCCGCCGCCCGCGACCGATGTCGCCATAGAGGGTGAATTGGGGGACGACGAGAATGCTGCCGCCCGCATCGGCGACGCCGTGCTGCATCTTCCCGCTGCCGTCATCGAAGACCCGCAAAGCCGCGATCTTCGCCGCGAGCCGCTCGCCGTGCATCGCGTCGTCGTTCGCGCCGACACCCAGGAGCACTACGAGCCCGTGACCGATGGAGCCGACGGCCTCACCGTCGACCTCGACCGATGCCCCACGCACGCGCTGGACGACGGCGCGCGTTAGCGAACGGCTCCGCTCAATCGAGCATCCACGGATTGTCGCCGTTGACGACGGCCTCGACCTCGCTGTCGCCGAGGTGGCCGGGTGCCCAGACGGTGCGGCTCAGGCTGAGCGGCAGCCGCGTGACATAGGTGACCTTCCCAAAGCGATACCCGTGCTGATAGAGAAATGGCTTACCGCCGATCTCGATGAGCTGACGCCGGTCCGTCGATGCGATGGGCACCTATCGAGACTATCGGAACGGCTTGCTTGGCAGCGGAAGCTACTCCGCCGGCGGGAATTCGGGGTCGCCGGGGTCGCTCGCGTATGCCGATGCGCTCATGTCGGGAGAGGCTGCCGCGTAGGGATCGGCACGAGCGGTCGTGGCGGTGCCGCAAAGAAGCGCAACCGTTGCGACGATCGCGATGACGACCGCGCGAATCACCTTCATCTCACCACGCTCCCTGTTCCCACACGACGTTGTTCGGTATCGTGAACGCCGATTATGGCGGCTGAACCGAAGCGGTCAATGCGCGCCGGTAGCGGCGCGGTAGCGGAAAGCGGGAAGACGCTGGGCGAACGCGTGCGCGCTGCGCGGCGGGACGCTGGCCTGAGTCAGGTCCAGCTTGCCGGCGAGGAGCTCACGAAGGGCTTCATCAGCCAGATCGAGTCCGGGTTGGTGCGTCCGTCGATCCGTTCGCTGCAGCACATTGCCTCGAAGCTCGACCGGCCGCTCGACTATTTCATCGCCGACGAACCCCTCGCTGCGAACAAGCGCGTGCAGTTCCACCGCCTCGCTGCCGAGTCCGCGGTCGAGCGTCTGGACTGGGCGGCCGCTCAGCACGAGGCCGCAGCCGGGCTCGCCGTCGCTGCCGATGCCCCGGACCGCGCCACCTTCATGCGGCTGCTGGCGGGCGCCGCGCTCAATCAGGGGCGCCGTGAGGAGGCCTTCGAGCATGTGACCGAGGGACTCTCTCTGCTGGACCCGTCGAAGCACGCGCTCGACATCGCCCGCCTGCTCTACGTCCGTGGTCTGGCCTACGCCGACGCAGGCCAGCTCGTGGCGTCCACCGAAGCGTTCGAAGGGGTGCGGGATCTGATCGAGAAGCACGAGGTCGTCGAGCCGCGCCTGCGGGCGCGCGTTTCCGTCGCGCTCGGGACGGCCTACCGGCGGCTTGGCCGGACGACCAAGGCGATCGAGTCATACGAGTCCGCACTCGCCATCGCGTCTCGCGCGAACGAGCTCAGGCTCGCGGCGCAGGGATTCATGGGGATCGCGGTCACGCACTACGACGCCGGCGAGCTCGACGCCGCCATCTCGAGCTATGGGCGCGCCCTCGAGCTCTTCGAGCGCGTCTCAGATACGTACTTCGAGCTGAACGTCCGGCAATCGCTCGCCTTCATTCACTTCCAGCAGGGCCATGTCGCTCAGGCACGCGACCTCGCTGAGCGCACGATCGAGCGCGCCGTCGAGGTGGGGGACACCCACTGGGGTGCGGTCGCGCAGATCGTGCGCGCCCGGATCCTCCTGAGCGAGGGCAAGGTCGACGAGGCCAAGGACGTCGCGACGCAGGCCGAGCGGGTCCTGCAGGTCGCTGGAGATCAGATCCAGCGGGCGCACGCGCTTCGCGTGATCGCCGCCGCCAGTGAGGCCCGCGGCGAGGTCCTCGACGCCGACCGCGCATTCGGGGCGGCCATCGAGGTGTTCTCCTCGATCGACGACCGGGCGGACCTGATGATCACGGCGTCCGAGTACGCCCAGATCCTGCGCGCACGCGGCGCGATCGATGAGGCCTTTGCGATGCTCGACCTCGCCCACCGCAAGCCCTAGGTACCATCGCTCGCGTGGTCCGCGAGTACGCAGCCGAAGAGAACTCCCGCGTCGCCGATCTGCTTGACGAGATCGGTGACCTGCTCGAGCTGAAGGGCGAGAATGTCTTCCGGGCGGTCACGTACCGCGCGGCCGCACGCGAGATCCGCGACCTGCGGGAGCCCATCCGGGCCATTTACGAAGCCGGGAACCTCGCCACCATCCCCAAGGTCGGCACATCGGTCGGCGAGGCCATCGCGCAATACCTCCAGGGCGGCAAGGCCAAGCGGCACGAAGAGCTCAAAGCCGTGGTGCCCGACGGGCTCCTCACGCTGCTCCGCGTGAAGGGTGTCGGCCCTGCGACCGCGCGCGCGATCTACCAGCACCTCAAGATCACGACGATCGACGAGCTCGAGGCCGCGGCCAAGGCCGGCCGTCTGCGAGAGCTTCCGAAGATCCAAGCACGCACCGAGGAGAACATCCTCAAGTCGATCGCCTCACTGCGGCAGCGCACCGGACGTTCGCTCATCAGCACCGCGCGAGTGTCCGCCGACCGGATGATCGCGCACCTGCGCGCGACGACCGCGGTGACCGACATCTCGGTCTGCGGCAGCCTGCGCCGGTGGCAGGAGACGATCGGCGACGTCGACCTGCTCATGGCGAGCGACGCGGCCGCGCCGATCATGGCCGCGTTCACGACCGCACCACACGTGGAGCGCGTGCTCGCCAACGGCGAGACCAAGTCGTCCGTCATCGTCGACCGTGGCCTGCAGATCGACCTGCGAGTCGTGCCGCCGGTGTCCTTCGGCGCCGCGCTCCTGTACTTCACCGGCTCCAAGGAGCACAACGTCCGGCTTCGCGGCTACGCGTTGCGCAAGAAGCTGCTGCTGAACGAGTACGGCCTGTACCGCGTCGGTGAGGAGAAGGGCACGCCCATCGCGTCACGGACCGAGGAGGACATCTACGCCGCACTCGGTATGGACTGGATCCCGCCGGAGCTACGCGAGGACCACGGCGAGATCGACGCGGCGCTCGCGCACACGCTCCCGGCGCTCGTGAAGGTCCAGGATCTCCGCGGGGATCTTCACACGCACTCCGACTGGACGGACGGGCGCGACTCGCTGGGCGACATGGTCCGCCGCGCACGCGACAAGGGCTACGCGTACGTCGCGGTGACCGACCACTCGGTCGGCCTCGGCATGACCAACGGCCTCAATCTCGAACGGATCGCCGCACGCAGCAAGGAGATCGCGAAGCTGAACGCCGAGCTCGCGCCGTTCCGGGTGCTCATCGGCACGGAGCTCGAGATCCGCGCAGACGGCCGGCTGGACTATCCGGACGACGTGCTCGCCGGTTTCGAGATCGTCACCGCGTCGATCCACTCGGCCTTCAACCAGCCGCGAGCACAGATCACGCAACGGCTGGTGGGCGCGATGCAGCACCCGCTCGTCACCGCGATCTCGCATCCCACCGGACGCCTGCTGGAGCGGCGCGATCCCTACGACGTCGACATGGACGCGCTCATCGACGCCGCGGTCAAGACCGGCACGCGTCTGGAGGTGAACGGTGGTCCCGAGCGCCTCGACCTCCCGGACTGGGCCGTGCGCAAGGCGATGGAGAAGGGCGCGACGCTCGTCATCGATTCGGACGCCCATGCCGTCGAGGAGCTCGAGTGGACCGAATACGGCACCGCGAACGCGCGCCGCGGTTGGGCGACCGCGGACCGGGTGAGCAACACCGGCGATCTCGCGTCCGTGCTCAAGCGCAAGGTGAAATGAGCCGGAAGCGATTCGTGGTGCGCGGCACGGTGCAGGGCGTGAACTTCCGTTACGCGACCCTCCAGCAGGCGCGGCTCCTCCAGCTCAGCGGCAAGGCCTGGAACCGCGACGACGGCGCGGTCGAGGTGATCGCCGAGGGCGACGCACCGGCGCTCGGCGAGCTCGAGCGGTGGCTCGGGCATGGACCGCCACTCGCGAGCGTGGAGTCGGTCCACGTCGAGGATCTTCCTGGCGAACCGCAACACCGCGGCTTCGCGATCGGCTAGCGCCGGCGGCGCTTCGGCTTCGGCAGGTACTTCTGGCGTCGCTTCTCACGGATCCAAGCGGCTTCGAGGGGCGGCACGTAGACGGTGTACAGATAGACGACGCCCGCGGCATCCAGAGCGAACGCGATGACCGTCAGCAGGAACGGCGCCTTCGCGATGAACAGCACCGCGACGACGATGAGCGCGAGCACGTTGAACCAGAAGGCCCACGGGCGCGCCGTTTCCTCGGCCGGCGCGACGTCGCGGACGGGTACGTAGTACCAAACGATGTTCGCGACGAGGGCGACCGCGAGCGCGATCACCGCCGGCCAGTAGAACCGGGACTCGGCGTTGAAGGGCTCGATGAGGCGGTGGGCGAAATGGCCCAAGTCGATAGGCACGGGCTACCTATACTAGCCGCGCAAACCCCGCACGATGCCTTTTTGATGGAGACGCATGCGCGCACTTCTTTCCGTTGACGACAAGACCGGACTCATCGCGCTCGCGCGCGGCCTGCAGGAGCTCGGCTGGGAGCTGATCGCGACCGACGGCACGCGCGCCGCGCTCGCGGCCGAGGGCATCACCTCGCGCTCGGTCGAGGACATCACCGGCTCGCCGTCGTTGCTCGACGGCCGGGTGAAGACCCTGCATCCGAAGGTCCACGGCGCGATCCTCGCGCGGCGCTCGAACGCGAAGCACATGGGCGAGCTCAAGGCCCAGGGCATCGAGCCGATCGACCTGGTGGCATCCAACCTCTATCCGTTCCGTGAGGCAGCCGCGTCCGGCGCGTCCGGTGACGCGCTGCTCGAGAAGATCGACATCGGCGGCGTGACGCTCCTCCGCGCCGCGGCGAAGAACCATAACGACGTGATCATCCTCTCGCGTCCCGAACGCTACGGCCCGGTCCTCGAGGAGCTGCGTGAGCGGGGCTCGGTCTCGGTCGAGACGCGCCGTCAGCTCGCGGCGGAGGCGTTCTCGCACACCGCGGCGTACGACGCCGCGATCGCGGCGCAGGTCGCGACCGACGCCGGCGTTCAGTTCCCCGACGAGATGACGCTCTCGCTCCGCAAGGTCCGCGACCTGCGCTATGGCGAGAACCCCCATCAGCAGGCCGCGTTCTATGCCGTGCGCGGCGAGTCCGGTGCCATGACGGGCATGGAGCAGCTGCACGGAAAGGCCACGAGCTTCAACAACATGCTCGACATCAACGCCGCGTGGCGGATCGCGTCCGACTTCACGCAGCCGACCGCGGCGATCGTGAAGCACCAGAACCCCTGCGGGATCGCGTCCGACGTCGAGATCGCGAAGGCCTACCGCAGCGCGTTCCTTTGCGATTCGGTGTCCGCGTTCGGCGGCATCGTCGCGGTGAACCGTCCGGTATCGCGTGAGCTTGCCGACGCGCTGAAGGACACGTTCTATGAGGCGATCATCGCGCCTGCGTACGCCGACGACGCGCTTCCGATCCTCAAGGAGCGCAAGAACCTCGAGATCTTCGCGGTGAAGGGCTGGGCGCCGCAGCTCCGCGGCCGCCGCGGCGACGGGATGCTCGACTACAAACGCGTCTCCGGCGGCATGCTCGTGCAGACGCCTGACGAGTCGGTGGCCGACGAATCGAACTTCAAAGTGGTCACCGAGCGCCACCCGACGCTCGAGGAGCTCACCGACCTCATCTTCTCGTGGCGCTGCGTGCGGCACGTGACGTCCAACGGCATCGTGCTCGCAAAGAACCTCATGAGCGTAGGCATCGGACCGGGCCAGCTGTCGCGCGTCGTCGCGGTGGAGGTCGCGGTCCGCAAGGCGGGCGAGAACGCTCGCCTCGCGGTCATGTCTTCAGATGCATACTTCCCGTTCCCGGACGGCATCGAGGTCGCGGGCCGCGCCGGCGTGACCGCGATCATCCAGCCCGGTGGCTCCATGCGCGATCAAATGATGATCGATACCGCCAATCGTCACCGCATGGCGATGCTCTTCACCGGACGGCGGCACTTCAAGCACTAGCGGCGCGCCACGATCCGTACCACCCAGACGACTGCGCCGAGGATCAGGGCCGGCGGCAGCAGGAGCAGTATCGACCCGATCATCCCGGACGACGGCACGCTGTTCTGGACGCTCATCACGATGAATCGCTCGGGCGGGGCGCTCCCGTTGTGATCCAGCACGACTTTCTTGAACGCATCATCCGGCGCGCCGACCGTCGTCAACTGGTGGGTGCCGTCTCGCATATCAAGTGTGGCCTGGTCACCGACGATGGCGACCGCCTTGACCTGTCCGCTCTGGATCTCGGTGATGGCCTGCGATA
>JBBQHN010000108.1:0-6341 GCA_038324015.1 Candidatus Limnocylindria bacterium
GATCAGCACGAGCGCGGAGAGCGCCATGCCTGCCAGGAGCGTTGTGGACTTGCGCATCTGCTGGTCCCTTCTCCCCGCCCTGTGTCCCAGTGCGGTGTATGAGGGAACTATCTGCGCCAGCAGGGCCCGCTCCATCGGCTGTGCGGGTGATAGCCGCTACCCCTTTGGTATGAGATCCGGGTACGCCCGGCCAGCGGTCTCCCCCGCGAGGGGGACGAAATAGGCGCCGCCAAAAGTGGCGACGCCTATCGGGTTGCGACTCGGCGGTGCGGCTACGCGGGGGTGGTGGTCATGTGGGGCTGGATCTGCTGGAGGAGGCGCTCCTTCGGCATGTAACCGACGAGGCGCTGGGCTTCCTTGCCACCTTTGAACAGGATCATGGTCGGGATCGCGCGGACGCCGAAGCGGCCCGCGGTGATCGGGTTGGCGTCGACATCGAGCTTGGCGATCTTGACGTTGTCCTTCTCAGAGGCGATCTCCTCTAGGACCGGGGCCACCATGCGGCAGGGGCCGCACCACGTTGCCCAAAAATCGACGAGCACCGGAGTGTCCGACTTAAGGACCTCCTGCTCGAATGTTTGGTCTGTGACGACGGTGGGCTTTCCCATCTTCTGTATCGCTCCTTGCATTTAGTTGATCCGGTCTTGAGGTTGGGTCGCGGGAAAACCCGCTGCTACCACTTGAACGCCAATTGCTGTCCTGCTTGTTCCACTGCAGGTTCAAGGCCGAGGACCGGTTCGAGCCCATCCAGGCCGGCTTCCGGATCGGCGGCAAAGGACCGCAGTGGGGTCCACTTTACGAACCGCCAGCCGCGCCGTCGAACGGCCTGCCGGAGGACCGCCGATCGCTCGAGCTTGAAGGCCGCCAGCGGCCTCCGCTCGTCGGCGAGAGCCAGGAACCGGAACACCCGATCGTCATCGGGGATCTGCTCGCCGATGGCGACAAGACTCCGGTGCAGACGAGCGGTCCAGTCGAGCTGCCAGAGGAAGACCATCTTCCCGCGGTCGTACCAGGCGAGATCCACGGCATCCAGGACGTCGGCCGGCCCGCGCAGCGCGCGCGCCAGCGGCGTCGTCTTCTCCTGATCGCTGAGGAGATCAGCGAGCACGTTCGCTTTCCCGACGTAGCCTGCGCCGAGCGGCCGGCGACGCAGCTCGCGCCCGATCTGGACCTTGAAGCCGATGCGGTGGCCCGCGTCGATGAGGCTCGCCGCGAGCAGCGTCTGCTCCAGTTGCCGCCTCGCGAGCGGATCCTCGTCGCGAAGGCGCCAGCGGCCGTCATCGCCCTGGACGCCGTACGCGGCGATGCAGCGCTCGACGAGCTCGCGGTCCGGCGTCTCGACCCCGCGGAACAGGCTGTACGAGCGCTTCAGTAACGAGCGGGTGTCCACATCGCGGGCGGCTGAGAGCACGCCCCAGACCCCCCACTCAACGCGGTCATCGAGCGGCGCGTGGTCATCACCCCCCTGGATCAGGCCGAACAGCGGCGTGTCCTTGTCCGGTCCATCGAGCCGCTCGATACCGGTGCGCCGCGCATCGCCCAGCGCGGATCGAAAGTGGTCGAGGAAGAGCTCCAGCTCCGATACGCCGCCGGCCCGCGCCATCGCGAGCGAGGCGAGAAGTCCGCGGTCGGCAAGTGCGTTCAGCGCGGCGACGGCCGCGCGGTCGCTGCCGATCGGCTCGCCGCGCGCGACGATCGCCGCATGCACGCCCATGCGCATCGTCTCTTCGAGCGTCAGCGAATCGGTGCTGCGCTGGTCCTTGAGGAGCGGGACCGCGCGATCGAAGTCCAGCACTGCGACCGCACCGGTGGAGCCGCCCGTCGCCGTCGGCAACGCGTCCCGCTGATAGAGGATGCCGCGCAGCCGGTAGCCGGCGCCGGTGCCGGCGAGCGCACACGCGGCGATCGTCGCGCCGTCGGCGTGCGGCAGGTAGATGACACAGGGCGCGCCGTCCTTCGACTGCCGGTGCGCGTCCATGAGCGCGCCACGCAACGTCCGCAACAGGCGCTCGCGCGCGGCGAGCCGACCGTCGGAATCCGCGCTCGGATCCTCCTGCGCGCCGGCGAGCACGACGCTCGCGACATAGGCCCAGCCGCCGAGCGCGTCCTCCGCGGGCGCCTGCACGAGCACGAGATCCGCGGGCGTCTTGAGCGACGGCGTCGAGCGGGCCGGCGGGTTCGCCGTCAGCCACGACGCGAGCTCGCGCGCGGTGCGCTCGAACTCGAGCCAGACATTCACTTCACGCGACTGCGCCGCCTGCCCCTTGCGTGCACGGCCCTTCTCGATGCGCAGCGGCGCACCGTGGCCGGCGACGGCGTTGAGGCGACTGCCGGAGACGATGACCTCGAGGAGGCAGAGCCGGAGGAACGCCTTTGGCGCGCCGTCGGGCAGCGCCGTCTCGATCGCGCGCAGCGTGCCCATCAGTGCGCCGAGATTCCGCGGCGTGTACAACGCGGCGATGCTCTGTGCGAGCACCCGTCGCTCTTCGCCCGGCCCAAAGCGCTCGACGAACTGCCAGTACGCGAGGCCGTCGCCCTCGACGCGCCGCGCGCGCTCCTCGTCCTCCAGGGCGGTCGGCTCGATGAGCAGGGCGCGGCCCTCGCGCGCGCAGATCGTGCAGCGGAAGGCCTTCTTGGTGGGCGCCGGCGCGTCGCGCTCCCAGAGGAACGCCTCCACCACGACCGGTCCGCGACACGTCGCGCAATGGGACGCGTACAGGTCGCGCATCACCGCGCGGTGCGGCGCGCCACCGAGCGTGCTATCGCCGACAAGCTCGAGTGCCGCGATGACCAGGGCGAGGGACGGCGCGGCGGCGACGACGCTGCGGGCCCACGCCCCGATCGCCTGCGGAGAGCGCGCGACGCCGGCGCGGTCCTTCCGCTGGGCGGCGTCCGCTGCCGAATATGGATGCGCGAGCGGATCGAGGACCACGGCGCGCTCCTCGGTGTACGCAGTGACGTAGACCTCCGCGACTCCCAGAGGGAATGCGCTGCCGAACCGATGGAGGGGTCTGGGAAGGGGAACGGTCTCGACGGGAACGAAGCTGTCGAGCCGTTCGACCGTCATTGCAGCTCGAACACTAGAGCCCGACGGCCATCCAACACCACAGCTGCGCGTTTCCCGTCGGCGGAGGTCACGAGGTCCTGGATGGTGCCGTCGATACCGAGCGCGTCGCTGGCGCCGTCCGGCGCGATCGCCCAGATGGCGTCGGGACCGTCCCAGACGAGGGTCCGGGTGCCCGTCAGAAGCTTGCGGCCATCGGTCAGAGGCGCTTGCCACTTCTGGCTGCCGTCCACGGCGGTGGCGGTGACCTTGTTCTTGTCCATTTGGTAGAAGGTGCCGTCCGCGCCGAAGGCGACGTCGCGGACCGCCGGCCCGACGTTCTGCAACGTCGCGCCCGGATCCGGCGCGTGCGGGGAGAACTGGTAGGTCCCCTGATCGGTCACGAGCGCGGCGCGATCCCCCGCGGGATCGATCGCGAAGTCGATCGCCGTGCCGGGGATCTTGATCACGCCGCGGGTGGATCGCTCCTTGCCGAGCCGGAGCAGGTCCACCGCCGTCGTCCCGTTGGTGGATGTCGCGATCAAAACCTCGCCAGTGTCGCTGACGGCGATGAATCCGCCGGCAGGCGGCGTGACGATCGGGAACGGGTCGCCCAGGAAGGCGCCATCCGGCGCCCGCGCTCCGACGAGCCCGCCACCACCGGTCGCGGTGCCGGCGGCATTGCCCCCCTTCGAGACCGCGACGAATGCCCGTGCTGTGGGCACACCGACATACAGGACCTGCGTGATCGCCGCCGGGAACCGCATCTGATTCGCGATGCTGAGCGGCGACTGGCCGGATGGGACGAACAGGACCGTGGCCGAGGCGCCGCCGGCGAACAGCCACGCGCTATCGCCGCTGAACAGGAGCGTGTTGATGGCCACCGGGAACTTCGGGAGCGCCACGAGGGTACCGTCGGCCGAGAAGATCGCGAGCGTCCCGTCGTCGGTGCCCATCGCGATCCACTTGCCGTCGGGGGACAGCGCGACCCGGCGCGCAGCGCCTGGACCATCCACGACGCGGATGGGCTCGCGCCAGAGCTCGACGTCAGGCGCGGTCCCGGACCGCCCGAACGTGTAGACCTTCTCCTCGGTCACCGCGACCACGTCGGTGCCCTTCGTCCGGAGCGTCGCCGCTGCGGTATCGGCCGCGGCCTTCGTCGGGTACGTCGCGACGCGGATCACGAACGGCGTCACGCGGGTGACGGAGATGACCGTGCCGATCTTCTTCGCCGCCGCATCAGCATCGGCGACGGTCGCGTACGGCCCCGCCGAAACCGCGAATTGCGGCTTCGAGGCGGCGTTCACGGTGATCGCCGGCCCGCGCGCGAGCGACTTCCGCAGCTCGGGGTCGGCCGGCACCTTCGTTTCGAGGACGTTCAGCTTGTCCCAGGCGAGCGCGACGTCGCCGGTGATCTTCGCGAACGCGCCGGTATCGCTCGCGCCCGAGTAGGTCCCCGCGTCCTTGGACAGATCGTTCAGCGAGTCGGCAAGCGACACGACGGCGTCGCGCACGGGCCCGGCGGCGTTCGACGACGCGGACAGCGAGCTCGACGTCAGATCGGCGAGGCGCGGGAGGAGCGAGCGAGCGACCGTGACGTACCGGTCGGGCGATACGACGCGCACCTTCTCACCGGCGTACGTGCCCGCGAGCGCCCAGTCGTAGGCCGAGAGCTGCAGGAGCAGTGCGCCCGTGGCGCGGGCGATCTTGGGCGCGTCCACGACATCGCCGCTCGGCACCACTTTCGGTGTTTGATCGCACGCGCTCGCGATGAAAAGGAGGAGGCAGACCGCGACGCGGGATCGTCCGCTACTTGTCGTCCTCATCCTCGTCGTCGTCGTCATCGTCGGCTTCGACGGCAAGAGGCTCCTCGACGATCGCCGGCTCCGAGTCGTCGTCGGCCGCAGATGCGGTCGGCTCGGTCTCGTCGTCGCCGGACTCCTCGCCCTCGTCGTCCTCGGAACCGAAGCGGAAGAAGTTGCCCTTGATGTAGGCACGCTCCTTCGTCTCGGCCGGACGGTGATGACCGGGGAACGAGATGCGCTGCGCGTTCTCGGGGCTCTGCAGCGTCTCGCGGATCGCGACGCGCGGGTTCATCTGGTCGTTGCTCACGACCGCGACGACGTACTGGTTGCCGGTGTTGATCAGGTCGAGCAGGCGGCGGCCGACCTTCGGCTCGAGGAAGCCGAGGAGCTCACCGTCGCGCGCGTGGACGGCGATCAGGCCGTCGCGCTCGCGGAGCTCGGCTTCCGCACCGGGCGAGTACTTCGCCACGACGTGCGGCGGCGCCGGGTTGATGAGACGCAGGATGCCGGTCTTGCCCATGTCCTCGATGAAGAGTCGGGGCTGGGTCTTGGACTTGGTCATGTTGATCTTGGTCTTGTGCTCGATGAGGGTCGCGAGCCGCGCGACGTTGCGGAGGGCGATCGGGTTGTTCGGCTCGGCCTTCAGGACCTCGGCGTACGACGCCTTGGCCTCTTCCAGCTTTCCGGTCTCAAGGAGCGCCCGGCCGAGCCGATTGCGGGCCTCGAGGTCCTCGGGGTTCGCCTCGAGGGTCCGGGAGTTGAGGTCGACCGCGCGCGTCCAGTCCGCCTCGAGCGCGGCCTGGACCGCCTGATCGGCGAACGCACGCGTCCGGACACCGGGTTCGATCATGGTTTTCACGGGTCATTGCCTCCAACGCAGACGCACAGAAGGCGTCGCGGCCATTTGGGTATGAGTGAATTCTAGCGGTTCGCGGACTACGCTCCGGCGATGCCATACCTCTCGGAGATCCGACGCTCAAAAGTGGTCGATCCGGCCGGTGCCGAGATCGGGCGCTTGCTTGATGTCGCGGTGGTCCCGAAAGAGCAAT
Source organism: Candidatus Limnocylindria bacterium (assembly GCA_038324015.1). Lineage (GTDB taxonomy): Bacteria > Chloroflexota > Limnocylindria > P2-11E > P2-11E > UBA4735. The sequence goes on from JBBQHN010000108.1 coordinate 5,898, forward strand.
TCCCCCTGGTGCAATGGGCCATTTTGCGGGCGCCGGACGGGGAGCGGATCGTCCGCTGGGCCGATCTGGAGCGGACTGCTGGCCGGTTCACGCTGAAGGACGGCGCCGTGCCGCCGGCCGCAGGCGAGCTGCCGCCCGAGGCGATCCGCCTTGGCCGCGACCTCCTGGACAAGCAGATCGTGGACACCCATGGGGCCAAGGTCGTGCGCGTGAACGACCTCCAGCTCGAGGACAAAGGCGGTCAGCTGCGGCTCGTCGGCGCGGACGTCGGCCTGCGCGGGATCCTCCGGCAGCTGGGCAGCGAGCGCGCGGCCGAGGTCGCAGCCGGTCTGGTCGGGCGCAAGCTGCCGCGCGGGATCATTCCCTGGCATCTCGTCGAGCCGCTCGAGTCGAGCCAGCAGAACGTGCGGCTGACCCTTCCCCATCAGAAGCTCGCGCTCCTCC
>JBBQHN010000109.1:0-6340 GCA_038324015.1 Candidatus Limnocylindria bacterium
CGCCGCCGCGAAGACGCTGGCCGACCTCGAACGGCCGCGCGAGCTGCTCGAGTGGTGCGCAACGAAGGCGAACCGGTCCGGCGTGCTCGCCGAGCAGGTGCATCCGCTCACCGGCGACCCGATGTCGGTCGCGCCGCTCACCTGGTCGCACGCCGCGTACGTCGGGGCGGTCCAGCGCTACGCCCGCCGAGCGCACCTTTTGAAGGACAGGATCCGCGCGCGAGCCAAGAGCGCGGGCGAGGTCATCGCCTGAAGCGCGCACTCGGTCTCGCCGTCTCGATCCTGCTGAGTGCGTGCAGCACGCCGAACGCCGCCGCGCCGGCCGCGCTCGGCGCCTGCGGGCAGGCAACGTTCGTCCTCGCGAACCCGGCCGGTCTCACGTGCCTCGACGGCAGCGCGAACGTCCTCGGCCGCATCGTGGATCTTCCGCCGACCGCCGCGCCGGCACTGCCCTCATTGAGCGCAGACCGGAAGCAGCTCCTCTTCGCGCTCACGAAGGGAGCGGATCCGAAGACCGGATTCGGTACCGATATCTACTCCGTGAACCTGGATGGCTCGGACTTGAAGCCGGTCGTGGCGCACGAGGCCGAGAACGTCTTCTACGACACGCCGCGCTACGACCCGACGAGCACGTTCCTGTACTTCCACCGGAACGCGGCCATCGTCAAGAACGGCACCTATGTGGGGAACGAATCGACGATCGAGCGGCTCAACGTGAAGACCGGCGAGCGCACGCGGCTCCTGACGGACGCCGCGGACCCGTCCGTCTCGTTCGACGGCAAGCTCATCACCTTCGTCCATCTCAACAAAGACGGCCAGAACGACAACGTCTGGGTCGCCAACAGCGATGGCACCGACCCGCACGCCATCTTCAAGGACACCTTCTTTTACATCCAGGCGCCGCGGTTCTCCCCGGTCGCCAACGACATCCTCTTTTCCGCGGCCGGACACGCCGCGCCAAAGGCGCGCGGCCCTCTGCCGCACGGCGCGCACCTCGGCATCCCGTCCGAGATCTTCGTCGTGAAGGCCGATGGGTCCAGCCTGCGGTCGCTCGCGCAGACCGGCGACGACACGTTCCCCGCTTGGTCACTGGACGGCACGCGGATCGCCTATGTGTCGACCGGCGGCTTCTTCGAGATGTCGATGAGCGACTTCTCGATCAAGACGCTGGCGTCCGGGCAGAACTTCTTCTTCGGCGACATCACCTGGCTCAAATAGCCGCCTGATGCGGCTGCCGCCGGGCCTGTCGCCGCTGCGGCATCGGGACTTCGCGCTCTACTGGACAGGCCAGCTCATCTCGATGAGCGGAACGTTGATCGAGATGACCGCCACCACGTATTTGCTCTACGCGATCACGAACTCACCGGTGCTGCTCGGCATCGGTGGGCTCGTACGCGCGGTACCCACGCTGGCCCTGTCGCTGTACGGCGGCGCGCTCGCCGACCGGATCGACCGCAGGCGCCTGCTGATGTTCACCCAGGGCGCGCAGGTGGTCACGTCGCTCATCCTCGGCGCCCTCGTCACCACGGGTGCGATCCAGTTCTGGCACCTCTACGTGATCGGCTTCACCAACGCGACGCTCAACGCATTCGACAACCCCGCCCGCAACTCGCTCTACCCATCGCTCATCCCGCGCTCCGAATTCCAGAGCGCCGTGGCGCTGAACTCCGTGATCCCCCGACTCGCAACGCTCGTCGGCCCGGCGATCGCCGGCATCCTCATCGCGACGATCGGACCGGCAACACCTTTCTTCGTCAACGGAGCCAGCTACTTCGCGCTCATCGCGGCCCTCGTGCTGATGCGGACGAGGCTTCCGGCGGCGGCCGGACCACGATCCTCGATGCGGAGCGCGATCTGGGGCGGGATCCAGTTCGCGATGCGCAGCCCGATCCTTCCGCTCGTTCTGGGCACCGAGGCAGTGCTGTCGCTGTTCGGTCACAACAGCGCGCTCGTCACGATCTTCGCGCGCGATGTGCTCCACGTCGGTCCCGCCGGTCTCGGCCTGCTGCTCTCGGCGGTCGGCCTGGGGGCGATCGTCGGCACCGTCGCTCTCGTGAGCACGGGCGAGGTGCGGCGCAAGGGCGCGATCATGATCGGCGCCGGCCTGCTGTACGGGGCCGCGCTGCTCGCCTTTTCAGCGTCGACGACCTTCGCGCTCTCGGTCACGATCCTGTTCATCCTGGGCATCGCGGACTCGGTCTGGGCCGCGATGCGCAACACGATCATCCAGCTCGCCGCGACGGACGCATACCGGGGCCGTGTCACGTCGCTCGTGACGTTCACCAGCCGTGGACTGACGAATGCCGGTCAGATCGAGACCGGCGCGATCGTTGCCCTCGCCGGCCCGCCGATCGCGGCCGCGATCAACGCGATGGTGGTCGGCGGCGTCGTCCTCGCGGTCGCGCTGCGCTCGCCGAAGCTCCGGGCCTTCACGTCGAAAGCACACGTGGAGATCGCGGAGCCGGCCGCGCCGTAGCGCGATCATGACGCCCGACGCTGTGGCCGTGCGTGAGCGGCTACGACACGTCTACTGGATCGGTGGCGGGAGCGGCTCGGGCAAGTCGTCGATCGCGCGGCGGTTGGCCGCAGAGCACGGTCTCCGGCTCTATTCGACCGACGCGGTGATGGCCGACCACGGTCGCCGGATCACGCCCGAGGACGGTCCGGCTCTCACCACGTTCGTTGCCATGGACATGGACGAGCGGTGGGTCCGCAGATCCCCACGAGCGATGCTCGAGACGTTTCACTGGTTCCAGGGCGAGGGCTTCGAGTTGATCACGGAAGATCTCCTCGGCCTACCCACGGAGCCCTCGGTGATCGCCGAGGGCTTTCGACTCTTGCCGCATCTGGTGCAGTCGCTCCTTGCTGCGCGTCGGCGCGCGGTGTGGCTGCTCCCGACGCCCGAATTCCGTTACGCCGCGTTCGAAGGTCGAGGCTCTCTCTGGACGATCGCAGGTGGGACAACGGATCCGAAGCAGGCCTTGAAGAACCTGCTCGAGCGCGATCGGATGTTCACCGACCGGCTGAGACACGAGACCGAGCGCCTGGGATTGGCGGCCATCGACGTTGACGGCACGGTCGCAGAAGGCGAGATGGTCGATCGGGTGTCCCGCGCGTTCGGACTTTGAGCGTCATGCCTTCGGCGGCATCGAGTAAGCCGCGAGCGCGGGCTCGCCCCGGAGCTTCGCGTAACCAGGCTTGATCTTGTCGTAGATGATCGCGACCCGCTCGTCGTAGCCGAGGAACGCGCTCTTCATCGCGTTGATCGAGAGGCGTTCGACATCGTCGAGCGTGAGTTCGAGCGTGTCCGTGAGCCGGTGGAACTCTTCGGAGAGCGTGATCGCGCTCATCAGCCGGTTGTCGGTGTTGACCGTGACGCGGAGCTTCTGCGCAAGGAAGTGGCGGATCGGATGCTCGGCGAGCGACACGACCGCGCCGGTGTCGACGTTGCTCGACGGGCAGACCTCAAGCGGGATGCGGTGATCGCGGATGTACGTGGCGAGTTCGCCGAGCTTCACGACGCGTCCGCTATCGATGGCCATGTCCTCGACGAGCCGGACACCGTGACCGATGCGGTGTGCACCGCATACCTGGAGCGCCTGCCAGATCGACGGCGGGCCGAACGCTTCGCCGGCGTGGATGGTGATGCTGAAGTTCTGCTGGCGGCAGTACTGGAATGCCTCGAGGTGCACCTTCGGCGGATGGCCGGCCTCTTCACCGGCGATGTCGAAGCCGACGCAGCCGCGATCGCGGAACGCGACGGCGAGCTCCGCCATCTCGAGCGAGTCGGTGCGGTCGCGCATGGCGCAGACGATCTGGCGCATGACGATCGGGTGGTCGCGCTCGGCGCGGTCGAATCCGCGCGCGACAGCCGCCACGACCTGCTCAAGATTCATGCCGCGTTGGGTCGAGAAGATCGGCGCGTACCGGACCTCCGCATACACGACTCCGTCGCGGGCCAGATCCTCGCCGCATTCGTACGCGACGCGCTCGACCGCATCCGGCGTCTGCATGACCGCGATCGTGTGGGCGAAGCCGCGGAGGTATAGCGGCAGCGAGCCGGAGGCCGCGCTCGCGTGGAACCACTGTCCGAGCTCGGCGGGATCCCTGGTCGGCAGACCGTCGTACTTCTGTTCACGCGCGAGGTCGACGATCGTCTCCGGCCGCAGGCCGCCGTCGAGGTGATCGTGCAGCAGGACCTTCGGGGCGGATCTGATGACCTCGAGCGGCACCACGCGTGACATGATGCGCTCGAATGGCTGACCTATCGGAACGGACCATCGACGTTGGTGCCGGGATCGCGCTGCACGTGCGGGAAATGGGCACGGGCCCGCTCGTGCTGCTGCTGCACGGTTTCCCAGACTGCTCGTACACCTGGCGTCACCAGCTGCCGGCGCTCGCAGCGGCCGGCTTTCACGCCGTAGCGCCCGACCTTCGGGGTTACGACGGGTCGTCGCGGCCGAAGGGAGTCGCCGCGTATGCGACCGCTGCGCTCGCCGGCGACATCGCCGGCCTCGTGACGGCGCTCGGTGCACAGCACGCGGATGTCGTGGCACACGACTGGGGCGGCGGTATTGCGTGGGCGTTCGCGATGCTCCACCCCGAGATGCTGCGGCGGCTCGCGATCCTCAATGCGCCGCATCCGGTCGCGTTCCGGCGCGCGCTACGGACGCTGCAGCAGGTGAAGAAGAGCTGGTACATCTTCGCATTCCAGCTGCCCGTCATGCCCGAGCTGGGGCTCGCGCGGAACGACTTCGCGTCCCTGCGACGGGTGTTCCGTACCGCGTCGGTCCGGCCGGGTGCGTTCACCGAAGCCGACATCGAGCGGCACGTCGACGCGCTGCGGCCACCCGGTGCGCTCACCGCAGCGATCAACTACTACCGCGCGGTCTTCCGGAGCGCCGGACGGGAGACGCCGCGAGCGCGCCGGGTCGCGCATCCCGTCCTCGTGCTGTGGGGCGCGCAAGACAAATTCCTCGGTCCGGAGCTGGCCGACGCCGGCCCGGAGTGGGTGCCGAACGGGCGAGTGAAACGCGTCGCGGAGGCCGGCCATTGGATCCAGCATGACGTGCCCGAGCTCGTGAATGACGAGCTCGTCCGCTTCTTGAGCTAGGCCGTCACCGCGGGCGCGGGCTTCCCGATCGCCACCGCGAGCGCGATCTTCGTCATGCGGTCCACGGCGGCACGCATCTCTTCGTCGGTGATCCGGGTGAACGTGCCATCGATGACCATGTCCGACACGAGCAGCAGGCAGGCGCCGCGCACGCCCTTCAGCGCGGCGACGGTGAACAGCGCTGCGGCCTCCATCTCGACCGCGAGCACCCCACGCTTGGACCAGCGTTCGTACTGGCCGCCGTCGGGGTTGTAGAAGAGGTCGCTCGAGGCGACCGAGCCGACGTGGATCGGCTGGTCGAAAGTGTCGGCGGCGTGCACCGCCGCGTGGCTCAGCTCCCAGCTCGCGGTCGGCGTGTGCGGCTCGTTGCCCACCAGGTGCGTGGCCGTCGAATCCGCCGAGACGGCGCTGATAGCGACGATCGTGTCGCCGAGCTTCTGATCGAGCTGCAGCCCGCCGCACGTGCCGACCCGGATGAGCGTCTTCACGCCGAGCTGGATGAGCTCCTCGAACACGATCGTCGCGCCCGGGCTACCCATGCCGGTGCCCTGCACCGAGACGCGTGAACTCTCATACATGCCGGTGTAGCCAAGCAGGCCACGTTCGCCATTCACCTGCTTGACGTCGCTGAAGTACGTCTCCGCGATGTACTTCGCACGGAGCGGGTCGCCCGGAAGGAGGCAGGCCTCGGCGTAGTCACCGGGCTGGGCGCGCAGGTGTATCGGCATTACGGCGTCATTCCCCTTTGAACTTCTGTGCGTTGCCCAGGTGCGGCCAAACGCGCTCCTGCACGGTCGAGAGCAGCTGCTTGGTGTGGTTGCGGTCGTGGTGCACCCATTCGTGCAGCAGCCAGCGGACCTTGAGCTCACCGGCCTTCGGATGCATCCCCGAGCGGTCGAGGTCCGCTGTCTTGAGCGACCGCACGAGCTTGATGCTCTCGTGGCGCAGATCGCGGAACTGCTTCCGTAGATCGGCCGCGGGCTTGGCACAGTCGTTCCGTTCCTTCTCGACCTCCACCTGGTCCCACGCCTCGAGCTGCGGGAGCTCGTTCGCCAAGATGATGCGGATGCGCCCGGTAAAGCCGCGCTGCTCGGACTCGATGAGGTGTCCGACGACCTCTTTCGCGCACCACTCGCCCTCGGCGTGGTGCCACGCGGCGTCGTCACCGAGCGCACGCAGCTCCGATTCGATGAGCGCACGGCTCGACTCGAGATACAGCGCGACCTG
>JBBQHN010000110.1:0-6290 GCA_038324015.1 Candidatus Limnocylindria bacterium
CATCGCGTTCGAGATGAGCACCCGCGGCGCCCACTCGTGCGTGCGGAAGACGCCGACCGGCTTCCCGGATTGCACGAGCAGCGTCTCATCGTTCTTGAGCCGCTGGAGGGTCGTGAGGATCGTGTCGAACGCCGGCCACGACCGGGCCGCGCGACCCGTGCCGCCGTAGACGATGAGCTCGTTCGGGCGCTCGGCGACGTCGGGGTCGAGGTTGTTCTGCAGCATCCGGAAGGCCGCTTCCTGCGGCCACGCGAGACACGAGAGCGCGGATCCGCGCGGCGACCGGACGACGCGCGTCGCGACGGCACTCACGACCCGATGCTAGTGCTCACTAGACTCAACGCATGACCGACGCGTTCATCTGCGCGTACGTGCGCACGCCGTTCGGCCGGTATGCGGGCGCCCTCGCCGGCCTGCGGCCTGACGCGATGGCTGCGCAGGTCCTGCGCGCGGTCGTCGAGCGTGGCCACATCGATCCTGCCGCCATCGACGACGTGATCCTCGGCAACGCCAACCAGGCGGGCGAGGACAACCGCAACGTCGCGCGCATGGCTGCGCTGCTCGCGGGCTTCCCGGTGGACGTTCCGGCGCAGACCGTGAATCGCCTCTGCGGCTCGAGCCTCCAGGCGCTCAATGACGCGGCCCAGGCGATCTGGAGCGGGCAGGGCGACCTCTTCATCGCCGGCGGGGTCGAGAGCATGACCCGATCGCCGATCGTCACGCTCAAGCCCGAGGCCGCGTACCCGCGCGGCGTGCCCGAGACCGCGGACTCGACCCTCGGCTGGCGGTTCGCGCACCCGCAGCTCGTCGCCGACGGCCACACCGTCACGCTCGGGCAGACGGCCGAGAACGTGGCGCAGCGCAGGAACGTCTCTCGCGCGGATCAGGACTACCTCGCGCTCCTCAGCCAGCAGAAGGCCGAGCGCGCGATGAACGACGGAACACTGGCCGAAGAGATCGTCGCGACGACGGTGCCGCAGGCCAAAGGCCAGCCGCTGATCGTTGAGCGCGATGAACACCCCCGCGCCGGCAGCACGCTCGAGGCGCTCGCGAAGCTCAAGCCCGTCTTCGCGGCGGATGGCAGCGTGACCGCGGGCAACAGCTCGGGCATCAACGATGGGGCCTCCGCGCTGATCGTCGCGTCCGGCGAGCGTGCTCGAATGCTCGGCCTGACGCCGATCGCGCGCGTCGTGAGCACCGGGGTCGCCGGCGTACGGCCGGACGAGATGGGCCTCGGCCCGATCCCCGCTTCGCGAAAGGCGCTGAAGCGCGCCGGCCTCGAGATCAGGGACCTGGACGTCGTCGAGCTCAACGAGGCGTTCGCGAGTCAGGTGGTGGCGTGCTGCGTCGAGCTCGGCATCGACTGGCGCGACCTGAAGCGGCTCAACCCGAACGGCGGCGCGATCGCGATCGGTCATCCGCTCGGCGCGAGCGGTGCGCGTCTCGCGGGTACCGCGGCGCTGCAGCTACGCCGGACCGGCGGCCGCTACGCGCTCGCGACGATGTGCATCGGGGTGGGTCAGGGGATCGCGACGGTCCTGGAGCGCGTCGCCGGCTGACGGCTGCGGGCGGCGGTGATCCGGCGGAACGCGACGAGACCGAGCACAACGGCCGTGACCCACGCGAGCGCGGCGAGCAGCGGCTGCGCGAAGTCGGTCCCAGCCATGATGCCGTGGGCGAACGCGCCGATGAACGCGACGTACGAGAGCCGGTGCACCGCGAGCCAGCCAGCCTGGGTGAGCCGCGAGCGCAGCCACGTGGTCAGCAGGACCACGGCAATGAGCTGCGTGCTGATCGTGCCCAGGCCGATCGCGAGCCGCCCGTACGGGACCTGGAATGGGACGATGAGATCGGCGACGCCGACCTTGGCGTAGGGATCGAGCACCAGCGCGACGATGTGCGCGAGCAGGAGCGGGATCCAGAGCACGCTCGTCAGGTCGTGGACCGCGCGTACGCCGCGGTTGTGCGAGAGCCAGCCGAGCGCACCACTGCGGAGTGCCGCGCCCGACAGCACGGAGAGCACGAGCGCCACAAGCGTGGCGGTGCCGGTCGCGCGCGCGATGACCCAAATGTTCTCGGCGGTGATCACGACCGGTGGGTCTTCGTGACCGGCTGCACCGTCGTGGTCGATACGCCGGGGCTCAGCTGGATCCGGCCGGTCCCCGAGCGGGTCGTGGTCGTGACCGTGGCCGGCACCGGAGCGGTCGCAACCCGTGGGGCGACGGGCTGTAGGGGCGCGGAGGTGTTGTACAGGTGGCCGCTCGCGTAGGCGGTCATGCCACCGAGGCTCAGTGCGGTGATGCCCGTGGCCAGCAGGCGAAGGACGGTCACCGAGCTGATGAGGGGCCGGCGTGTGCTACCCACCAGCCCAGTGGACCATCGGCGCTCAGGCGGCGCATGAGATATCGCTAAGAAGGGATCGGCCGACCCGGCATGCGGTCACATCGGTCGTAAGGTCCCCGACCAGACCTGCCAGGCGAGGAGTGTCTTCGCGACAAGGCTCAGCACCATGTAGGTCTTCTCGCCAACGAGGTAGTCGCGCCAGCGACCCACGCGGGCGTACTGCAGGACCATCGTGATGGCGAAGACGTTGAACGCGGCGAACAACGAGCCGTAGATCACCCAGACGAATGCGGGGATCGGCGTCACGTCGGGCTGCACGCTGTACGTGACGAGGCTCGCGCCGATCGCGATCCACGGCACGATGCCGGCGATGCAGCCGAAGACGAAGTGCTTCCAGTCCACGTGGTCGCGGCCCTCGTTCGCCGCCTCCATGCTCCAGCCGAACAGGTTCATCGCGATATTGCAGCCGGCGATACCCGCCAGTGCCGAGAACTCGCGGACGAACGAGAGGTTCGAGATCGCAAGGATCATGAGCGTGGACGAAACGGCGTACTCGACCCAACGCGCGGGGTTCATACCGCGACGGAGCCAGCCCTCGTAATGCCTGCGCAACGGCCAGCCGAGCGCGAAGTGCGCGACCGACGACGCCAGGAAGAACGCCGCGACCAGGTAGGCGAGCGGGAGATGTACGACCTCGGCGGAACGCTGGTCGAGACCGGCGAACTGGCCGTTCTGCAGCCGCGGGATCACATAGGTCACCGAGGCGGTGAATGACGCCTCGGTCCGCGAGATCGCGACCACGAGCGCGAACTGGATGAAATGCAGCGCGGCGAGGACGCGGTTCCAGCGCTGGAGCCCCTGGGCCCGGTCGGTCGTCAGGGCGATCGGTGCGGCTGGACGGGCGGCGCTCGCTGTGCGGGAGCTGGCGGTCATCGGAAACCTCCTTAATTTCTGTATAGAGTCCGTATAGATTATCTCGGACAGCCTACCACGCCGCTGGCGGATCCAGCCCGATCGCCCGCGGCGGGCACCGGGGCTAGGCGATCTCCCCCGAGGCGTGGCGGACGGCGGTCGCGAGCAGGTCCCGCGCGATCACGTCCCGCATCGCGGCGATGTCGGGGGCCAGGGCTCGGTCCGCCTGCAGCGTCGGGACGTGCTCTCGGATGACCCGCCGCGCCGCCTCGAGCGCGGTCGACGTCGTCGCCGCGAGCAGATCGATCCCCTGGGCGGCGCACAGCGACTCGATCGCGAGGACGTCGCGCGTGTTGGTCACGACCGCCGCGAGCTTGTGCGCCGCGTGGACGCCCATGCTGACGTGATCCTCCATGTCGGCGGATGTCGGGATCGATTCGACCGACGCGGGCATCGCGCGCAGCCGATTCTCGGCGACCAGGGCAGCGGCCGTGTACTGCGCCACCATGAAGCCCGAGTTCGTGCCGGGGTCCGGTGAGAGGAACGCGGGCAGACCGCTGGTGTGTCCGTTGGTCAGGCGGTCGATACGGCTCTCGCTGATGTCCGCGAGCTCGGCGACAGCGATGGTCGCGAGGTCGAGGACGATCGCGACCGGCTGGCCGTGGAAGTTGCCTCCGCTCACGATCCGCTTCGTCTCCGCGAACACGAGTGGGTTGTCGGTGACGCTGTTGATCTCGATCTCGAGCACGCGGCGTGTCTGCGCGAGCGCATCGCGCGATGCGCCGTGCACCTGCGGCATGCAGCGGATGGAGTAGGGGTCTTGCACGCGCGGGTCGCCGACGCGATGCGATGCGACAAGCGGGCTGCCATGGACCAAGCGCCGCAGGTTCGCCGCGACCGTGAGCTGGCCCGGATGCGGGCGCTCCTGGTGCAGCGCCTCATCCCACGCCGCATCCGTCGCGCGCAGTGCCTCCGACGACAGCGCACCGACGATGTCGGCGGTCGTGCAGAGCACCTCGGCGTCATGCAGCGCGAGGCAGCCGATCGCCGTCATGACCTGGGTGCCGTTGATGAGCGCGAGGGCCTCTTTGGGCGCGAGCTCGATCGGCTTGAGGTCCGCGCGCTTCAGCGCGTCCGCGCCGGAGAGGAGCTTGCCTTCGAACTCCGCCTCGCCCTCGCCGATCAGGACGAGCGCGGCGTGCGCGAGCGGCGCGAGATCGCCTGATGCGCCGACGCTGCCGTGCATCGGGATGACGGGATGGACCCCGCGATTCAAGAGGTCGAGCAGGAGGTCGATCGTCTCGGGCCGCACGCCCGATCGCCCGGACGCGAGCGTGTTCGCTCGGAGCAGCAGGATCGCGCGCGTCACGTCCCGGGGCAGCGGGTCACCGACCCCGGCGGCGTGGCTCCGCAACAGGTTGTATTGGAGCTTCACCAGATCGCCGCGCGGGATGCGTTTCTGGGAGAGGTCGCCGAACCCCGTGTTGATGCCGTAGACGGCCGTGTCGCCATCGGCGACCTCTGCGACGAGCTTCGCCGCGGCGCGCACGAGCTGCTCGGCCGCACGGTCGAGCGCGACCGGCGTGTCGCGACGCGCGACGCTCACGACGTCCGAGATCGAGAGGCTGTTCCCATCGATCCGAAGCGTCGCCAGCTAGGTGGTCTCTTTCAGGTTGTCCCGGTACCAGGAACCGAGCTCCACGTAGTGCGCGGCAGCCCCGACGGTCCAGCGCTCGTCTTCGGGCTTCGTCCCGCGGACCACCTCGGCCGGTACGCCGACGACCAGGGAGTGAGCGGGCACCCGCATCTTGGCCTTCACCACCGCGCCTGCGCCGATGATGGTGCCCGTCCCGATGACGCAGCCGCCGACGAGGACCGAGCCCTGCCCGATGAGGACATTGCTCTCGACGATGCTCGAGTGGACCAGTGCATTGTGCCCAATGGTCACATCTGTACCCACGATCGTGGGCTCGCCCAGGTCGGTGTGAACGGTCGAGTTGTCCTGCACGTTGGACCGCGCACCGATCTCGATGCGGTCCATGTCGCCGCGAAGGACGGTGCCGAACCAGACCGAAGAGCCCTCATGCAGTGTCACGTCGCCAATGAGGACCGCGGTCGGTGCGACGAAGGCCGTCGGGTGCACGCGCGGGCTCTTTCCCTTGTACGCGTACAGCGGCATCACCTCTACGATATTCGCGTGATCATCGTCATGCGAAAGGGCGCGACGAAGGACCAGATCGACCACGTGGTCGACCGGCTCCGGGAGCGCGGCTACGGCGCGAATCTGTCGGGCACCGAGGTCAGCGTTATCGGCGCCATCGGGGTCCTCGATGACGACAAGGCGCGCCTCTCAGAGCAGCTCGCGTCACTTCCGGCGGTCGACAAGGTGGTCCCCGTGCTCAAGCGCTTCAAGCTCGCGTCGCGCGAGTTCCAGCCGGACCGGACCGTCGTGAAGGTCGACGATCTTCGCATTGGTGGCGGGTCGATGATCGTGATGGCCGGCCCGTGCTCCGTCGAGAGCGAACAGCAGCTCATGTCGACGGCGCTCGCCGTGAAGGCAGCGGGCGCGAACGTGTTGCGCGGTGGCGCGTTCAAGCCGCGCACGTCGCCATACGACTTCCAAGGCATGGGCCGCGACGGCCTCGAGCTGCTGGCGCGCGCGAAGCGCGAGACGGGCATGCCCATCGTATCCGAGGTGCTCGATCCGCATGATGTGGATCTGTGTGCCACATACGTCGACATCCTGCAGATCGGTGCGCGCAACATGCAGAACTACGCGCTGCTCCGCGAGGTCGGCCGGTCCGGACATCCGGTGCTCCTCAAGCGCGGGGGCATGTACCCGACGATCGAGAACTGGATGTTGTGCGCGGAGTACATCCTCCGCGAAGGCAACAGGAACGTGATGCTGTGCGAGCGCGGCCTGCCCGTCGGTGGCGGCGAGACCGCGACGCGGAACGTCCTCGACATCTCGGCCGTCGCGGTGGTGCACGAGATCTCACATCTGCCGATCATCGTCGACCCGAGCCACGGAACCG
>JBBQHN010000111.1:0-6174 GCA_038324015.1 Candidatus Limnocylindria bacterium
GACCGGTCGCACGCGCCGAAGGGACCGCAAGGGCCGGCGGTCCGCACGCTGATCGCGCTCGCGGAGCGCTTCGCCCGAACCTAGGATAGAACGGATGAGCGAATCCGTTCTGGTGGTCGGCGCGGGGCTCGCGGGGTCGGAGGCCGCCTGGCAGCTCGCGCGGCGCGGCGTCGACGTCGAGCTCCGCGAGATGCGGCCGGAGAAGATGACGCCGGCCCACCGGACCGCCCGGCCGGCCGAGCTCGTCTGCACGAACTCGTTCAAGTCCGACGTACCGGAGGTCGCGGCCGGGCTGCTCAAGGAGGAGCTCCGGCAGCTCGGCTCGCTCGTCCTTCGCGCGGCCGATGGCGCGCGTGTGCCCTCGGGTCAGGATCTCAGTGTCGACCGGGACGCGTTCGCGACGGCCGTCGAGGCCGGGCTTTCCGAGGCCGGGGTCCGGCGCACCGCCGGCGAGCTGACGGCCATCGACCCGGATCGCACGACCATCGTCGCAACCGGTCCGCTCACCTCACCGGATCTCGCGGCGGTCATCGAACGGCTCACCGGGGAACAGCACCTCCACTTCTACGACGCGGCCGCGCCGATCGTGGTGGGGGAGTCGCTTGACCAGACCGTCATGTTCAAGGCCTCCCGCTACGGCAAAGGCGGCGACGCGTACCTGAACATTCCGCTCGATCGGGCGCAGTACGAAGCGCTCATCGCGGCGTTCACGAGCGCCGAGCAGGTCGAGCTTCGCGACTTCGAGAAGACGATGTGGTTCGAGGCCTGCCTCCCGGTGGAGGAGATGGCGCGGCGCGGACCGGAGACCCTGCGGTTCGGCCCGCTCAAGCCGCTCGGCCTGACCGACCCGCTCACCGGACGCCGCCCCTACGCGGTCGTGCAGCTCCGGCCGGACGACGCGGCGAGCGACCTCTACAACTTCGTGGGCTTCCAGACGAATCTCCGCTGGCCAGAGCAGCGGCGGATCTTCCGCAGCCTGCCAGGCTGCGCGAACGCCGAGTTCGCCCGGCTTGGGGTCATGCACCGGAACACGTACGTGAACTCGCCCGCGTTGCTCGAGCCCGCCCATCGCGTCCGCGGACACGCGCGCACGTACCTCGCCGGGCAGCTCGTCGGGGTCGAGGGCTATCTCGAGTCGTCGATGAGCGGCCTCGTCGCCGCACTCAACGTCGCAGCCGCGCTGCGCGGCGAGACCGATGTGATCTTCCCCGCGGACACTGCCATCGGCGCCCTGGTCCGCTATGTGACGACACCGCAGCGGGAGTTCGCGCCAATGAACGCGACCTGGGGCCTCTTCCCGGCGCTGCCCGCGGACCTTGGGCGCCTGGACAAGCGGGAGCGGGCCCGCGCACACCTCGCGAGGGCCCGGGCCTCATTCGCCGACTTCGCCGCACTGAATCCTCTTTTGGTATCAGGGGCCCGATCGGTGACGCCGGTCCGGCTGGCCTGATGACCGAGCAGCTCAGCTTCGGGCTGAGCGAGGACCGGCCGGACATCCTCCGGCTGCTCACGCCGGATCAGCGCCAGGCGGTCGAGCACGCTGAGGGCCCGCTCCTTATCGTCGCCGGCGCCGGCACGGGGAAGACCCACGTCCTCACTGCGCGCATCGTGCAGCTCATCGCTTCGGGCCGTGCGAAGCCGCATCAGATCCTTGCGCTGACCTTTACGGAGAAAGCGGCGGCCACGATGCAGGAGCGGGTCGACCTCTACACGCCGCTCGGCCTGAACGATGCGGCCATCCGCACCTTCCACTCGTTCGGCGATGAGGTCTTCCGCGAGTTCGCGCTTGAGCTCGGGCGCGCGGGGGAGCTGCGCGTGCTGTCGTCGGCGGAGCAGGTCATCTTCGTACGCGAGCACCTCTTCGAGCTGCCGCTCCGGCGCTACCGACCCGCGGGCGATCCGCTCCGCCACGTCCGGGCGCTCCTCGACCTGTTCGGGCGGGCCCGGGACGACGACATCCCGCCCGAGGAGTACGTCGCCTTCACCCAGCGGATGGCCGCCGAGGCCGGCGACGACGCGGCGCGTGACGACGCCGACGCCCAGGCCGAGCTCGCCGCTGTCTACGCCGCGTTCACGAAGCTGAAGGAGACGAACGGGGTCATCGACTTCGGCGACCAGATCGCCCTCTCGCTCCGAGTTCTCCGCGACCATCCGGGCGCCGCCCGCCGCCTCGCCGACCGGTACCGCTACGTCCTCATCGACGAATTCCAGGACACCAACCACGCGCAGTTCGAGCTCATCCAGCGCCTCGTCGCACCGCACCGGAATCTCACTGTGGTCGGCGACGACGACCAGTCGATCTTCGCCTGGCGCGGCGCGACGCTCGCGAACTTCGCTGCGTTCCGCGCGTCGTACCCGGACGCGAAGGTCGTGACCCTCGTCGAGAACCGTCGCTCGAGCCAGGGGATCCTCGATGCGGCCTACGCGCTCATCACCCACAACCCAGACCGGCTCGAGGAGACGCTCGGCATCGACAAGAAGCTCCGGGGCCGACCGGCCGGGGCCGATGTTGAGATCGACCACCTGCAGTACACGAGCGGCGCCGAAGAGGCCGAGGCGGTCGCCGACCGGATCGCCGACGCGGCGGTCCGCGGCCGGCGGAAGCTCGGGGACTTCGCCGTCCTCGTCCGCAACAACTCCGACGCGATCCGGATCCTCAACTCCCTCGCCCGCCGCGGCCTGCCGGCGCACTTCTCCGGCGGCGGCCAGCTCTACGACCGTGAGGAGATCCGGCTACTGGTCTCCTTCCTCACTGCCGTGGCGGCGCCATCCGATTCGCTCGGGGTCTACTTCCTCGCGACCTCCTCGCTCTACGCGTTCCCGCCGGCCGAGCTCGCGAAGCTCGCCGAGGCCCAGACCCGCCGGCAGCGGCCGCTTCGCGAGCTGTTCGCGGAGGTCGCTCGCGGTGCGGGTGGGGCGTTCACGACGGAGGCGGTCGCGGCCGCGCTCATGCTCGTCACCGACCTCGACCGGTATGCGGCACGGTCGGCGGAGCTGACGACCGCGGAGCTCCTGTTCGAGTTCCTCGAGCGATCCAAGCTGCTGGACCGGTACCGCGATCCGGACTCCGCGCTGGCCGAGGAGCAGGGTCGCAACGTCGCCAAGTTCCTGCGCCTGGTCCAGAGCGCCGGTAAGGCGCTCCCGTCCGACCGGGCCGCGTATGTCGTGCCGCACCTCCAGTTGCTGCGCGAGGCGGGGGACGATCCCTCGGCCGCGGACTTCGAGCAATCCGAGACTGCGGTGAACGTGCTCTCGGTGCACAAGGCCAAGGGCCTGGAGTTCGGGATCGTCTATCTGGTCGTGGCGACCGAGGAGCGCGTGCCGGGGAGCCTGCGGCTTCCGGACCTGCGGCTCCCGGAGGGCTTGGCCCGGACCGCGGTCACGGATCGTGACCGGCACGTCGCCGAGGAGCGGCGCCTCGTGTACGTCGCGATGACCCGGGCAAAGGACGCGTTCTTCTTTACCAGCGCGACCGACTACGGCGGCACCCGCGGGCACCGGCCCAGCCGGTTCATCGGCGAGGCGCTCGGACGGCGGCCGGAGGCGAAGAGCGTGCGGCTCGCGGCGTACGACGAGTTGCAGCGGTTCGCCGCCGCGCCAGCCGAGGTCGACAGCCCGCTCCCGCGCCTGGGCGCCGACAACGTCCTCACCGTCTCGTACACCGAGATCGATGATTACCGGCGCTGCCCGCTCCGCTACCGGTTCGCTCACGTGCTGCGCATCCCGGTGCTCCCGACGCCACCGATGGTCTACGGAAACGCACTCCATCGCGCGGTGGCCGACTTCCTGACCCGGAAGCGGAACGGCGAGGACCCGTCACTCAATCAGCTCGAGGCGACGTTCCGCTCGTCGTGGGTGGGCGGGGGATTCATCTCTCCCGACCACGAAAGTGATCGGTTCGAGGCGGGGCTCACCGCCATCCGCCGGTTCTTCGACGAGGAGAAGGGGACGCCACCTCCGGATCTGGTCGAGCAGCGCTTCTCCTTCATGATCGGCAACGACCGGGTCGTGGGGCAGTGGGATCGCGTTGACCGGACCGCCGACGGCGTCGTGGTCGCTGACTACAAATCGAGCGTGCTCGACGGGGACGAGGACACCGCCCAGCGGCGCGCCGCGAAGAACCTGCAGCTCCCGGTCTACGCACTCGCCTACCAGAAGACCTCTGGCGAGCTGCCGGCGAAGACCGCACTCGTGTTCCTCGAATCAGGTCAGCGTGGTGAGATGCAGCCGAACGCGGAAGCGATGGGCGCGATCGCCGCAGTCATCACGTCAACGGCCGCGAAGATCCGCGCGCGGCAATTCCCGGCGGAACCCGAAAGACCCGAAGCGCGCACCTGCGGTCAATGTCCCTACAACGCGATCTGCACCGAATCGTGGAGTGCGCGTCAGGTGAGCGCAGGTATCGGCTGATCTCGCGCTGCTCCCAATTTTGTCCTTGCGCAACGACACCCAAAATAGGTAGCAGTGCGATTTCCTCGCGGAGACGACGATCAGCTGGCTGCAGGATCATCGATACGCGGTGCGGCTGGTCCGCTGGGCGGCGGCCGCACGGAGCGGACGAGGATGAAGAGCGCGGCGAGGATCGCGACGAAGAGCAGCACGAAGATGCCGCGGTAGCTGAAGCGGGGAAGGAAGACTTCTGCGGCGACGACCACGGATGCGGGGATCGCGATCGACTCGGCAGCGGCTTTGAGGCCCGCGAAGACGCCGGTCTTCTCCGGCGGGACGAGCGAGGCGAGGAGTGGCCAACCCGCAGCGGTCGCGGCACCGTTCCCGATGCCGGCGAGCACGACCACCACGATCGTCTCGGGCAGGCGCTGGATGACCGTGCCCCCGAGCGCTGCCGCCGCGAGTACGGCCCACCCGGCGACCAAGACCGGCTTGTTCCCAACATGGTCGGCGAGCTTGCCGAAGGCGATCGCCGCGACGGCGGTGACCAGGAGGGTGCTGGCGGCGAGCGCGAGTGCGACCTGCTCGGACTCGCCGATGTCGACGGTGATGAAGAGCGTCAGGTAGGGGAGCACCGCGCTGAACCCGACCATGAAGGCAACGACGGCGAGGAGGTAGCGCATCGCCTGCCGCTGTTCGATGAGCTCGCGGACGTAGCCAGCCAGGCCGAGCCGCCGCTCCTCGATGGTCGGTTCGTCGACGATCGCGGGCTCGCGTACCCCCGCGATCGTGACCGCGAAGCTGACCACCATGAGCGCCCCGACCAGCGCGTACGACCAGCCCGGCACGGTGCCGGTCCCGACGACGACCGCGATGAGGGCGAGGAACGCGACTTGGCTCGCGAGCTGGATCGCGGTGGACACCCCCTGGAGGATCCCGCGCTCGCCCGGGGTCGTGATGTCGGCGAGGAGGGCGACGTACGGATCGGCCGCGGCATTGAAGAAGATCGAGAACAGGACGATCGCGATCGTCAGGCCGACGACATCGTGCCGGGTCGCGGCGAACAGGAACAGCGCCGCGGATAGCGGTATCCCGACGAGGATGTATGGGCGCCTTCGGCCGAGCCGCGTGTGCGTACGATCGGAGAGCGCTCCGATCGTCGGCTGGATGATCGCGCCCTCGATGCTTCGGGTGCTCGAGAGCAGTCCGGTCAGCAGATCGCCCGCGCCGGCTGCCTTGAGGAGCTGCGGCAGCACGAAGTTGTTGAATGCGTAGAACGCGCCGGTGCCGACCGAGCCAGCGGAATAGAGGAGCGCCTTCGTTCGCGTCAGCAATGGCTGGCCCTGCACCTTCGCACCGTATCGAGTTCAAAATCGGTTGCCCCCGCTGTCTTTTGTGGGTTAGAACAGGAGTTCTATACTGGTACGGGATGCTCGCGAGCTGCGTACGTTGTGGATCGAGCTTTGAGCAAAAGCATGTCGCCCACGTCCCGTGCGGCGATTCGTGCGCCCAGGCTCGTTGGCGGGCTCGTGGAAAGCGCGCGGAACCGGAGATCGTTCCATGCCTGGCATGCGCGTCTTCGTTTGTCCGGATCAATCCGAAGAAGTGGTACTGCAGCAAGCGCTGCAAAAACCGAGTCACCGCCAACCGACATCGCAAGAACGATCGCGACAAGATCCGCCAGCGTGATTGGGCCAGAGTCCACCGCAAAGAGAACACTCGACGGTCCCGAGAATGGTCAGCGAGCCATCCGGAGAAAAGACGGAGCATTGAGGTGGCACGTCG
>JBBQHN010000112.1:0-6094 GCA_038324015.1 Candidatus Limnocylindria bacterium
GTCGATGTCCCGGGCGATCGTGTTCACCCATCCGTCGATGGCCGTTCCGGTCGAGCGCATCGCGAGCGGGACCGCCGGGTCAGCGCGCAGCACCTCAGCCCAGGCGAGGAGCCGTTGGGCCACGGAGCCGCTGTGTCCGTAGGCGAGCGCATCGCTGACCGCGCGCTCGAGATCGGGCGCGAGGGCGAGGGCACCATTGGTCGTCGTCCAGGTCGTGCCGTCGGCGGCGACCACGGCGACACGCGCGGTGGCCCACGGGCGGGTGGCTTCGCGGTCGAGGCGGTCCCGGATCTCCGCAAGCGTCGCGCCGCCGACGTCGACGCCACCCACGGTCACCCGTGGTAGCGCGCGGTCGGAGATCGCCGCGTTCACGCCGATACCGAGGGCGCAAAGCGCCGCCAGCACAACGAGCGGTGCGATCACGAATTTCCGGGGGAATCGGCCGGCGTACGTCCCTGTGCCGGCCGGCCTCGCGATGACTGCCACGCTGTGTTCCTCCCGCCTCGCGCGTCAGACTTTCATCCGCATAACGCGTACCCGCCGACCGTGTCAGCGAGCCTTGCGTCGCGTTACCGAAACGTCACATTCGTCGGTCACGCGCCCGTGCACCACGCGTCCGCACGGGTGAGGTCACGGCGTTGTAGCGCTCTCGGACGACCCAAGAAGACAAGAGGATGAAGATCATCCGCCGAGAGTGAACTGTCGTGAGGCGCAGCTAGAGCAGCGGTCACGAGGGGCTGGCGGGTGTCTCACGAGCGCAGGCGCGTCCGTCAGGGAGTGCGGTCGAGCCGTGAGGACCGGGACGCCCAAGCAAGAGAGACACCCGCCAGCCCCCAAGGACCGCTCGTCTCACCCACACCGACGGAGACAAAGAACGGCCCGGCGGTCCAGGGGAGCAGGAACCGCCGGGCCGCAAGGCGTACTGGCCGACGGGCGGGCCGGCCAGGGCCTGACTCAGTGAGGGGGTGCTAACTGCACCCCGTTGTTTCGCCACAGTTCTCGCACTTGTGGCAGGTGCCGTTGCGAACGGTCAGCCAGCCGCAGCGCGGACAGGGCGGCGCGTCAGGTGTGGAATTCATGCGTCGGCGTGCCGGTTCGGCGGTCGCGGCGGCCGGCTCGCTCCACACGGTCCCCGGCGAGACCGGTGTGGCCATGGAGATGGCCTTGCCGAGCAGCTCGAGCTGCGGAGCCGGGTCCACGATCTCGCTCGTGTGCACCAGCCCGATCGCGAGCTTGTCGTCGGCTGAGAGGAACCGGTAGCCGAGCCAGCGGAAGACGTAGTCGACGATCGACTTCGCGAAGCCGAGCTCGGGGTTCCCGGTCCACCCGGACGGCTCGAAGCGCATGTGCGCGAACTTCTCGACGAGGTGCGCGAGCGGGACGCCGTACTGGAGCGAGAGCGAGATGCTCGTCGCGAACGCGTCCATCATCCCGGAGAGCGTCGAGCCCTCTTTCGCCATCGTGACGAAGATCTCGCCGGGCGTGTTGTCCTCGAACAGGCCGACGGTGATGTAGCCCTCGTGGCCTTCGATGGTGAACTTGTGCGTGAGCGACGCGCGGGTGTCATTGAGGCGGCGACGCGGCCGCGCGACCAGGACCGTCTCGGTGACCGGAGCGGCCTTCTTCGAGTTGGAGGCCTCCTTGCCCGTGGAGAGCGGCTGGACCTTCTTGCTGCCATCGCGGTAGATGGCGATGGCCTTGACGCCGTGCTTCCAGGCTTCGACGTAGGCGTCGGTGACGTCCTCGACCGTGGCGTTCTCCGGCAGATTGACGGTCTTGCTTATCGCGCCGGAGATGAATGGCTGGACCGAGCCCATCATCTTGATATGACCCAGGTGCGAGATCGAACGCGTGCCGTTCTGCGGCTTGAACGCGCAGTCGAAGATCGAGAGGTGACGATCCCCGAGATCGGGTGCGCCTTCGATGGTGCCGGTCGCCTCGATGTGCGCGGTGATCGCGGTCACTTGGGATTCGGTGTAGCCGAGCTTCGTGAGCGCCGACGGCACCGTCTGATTGACGAGCTTGAGCATGCCGCCGCCGACCAGCTTCTTGTACTTCACGAGGGCGATGTCCGGCTCAACACCGGTCGTGTCGCAATCCATCATGAAGCTGATCGTCCCGGTCGGGGCGAGCACGCTGGCCTGCGCGTTCCGGAAACCGTTCATCTTGCCGACCGCGACGGCGTCGTCCCACGACTGGCGGGCGGCGCCGAGCAGGTCTGACGGCACGATCTCGTCGCGGATCCGGTAGGCGTGGAGCCGGTGCATCTCCATGACCCGGTCGTGGCCGACCTGGTTCTTCGGGTAGTTCTCGTACGGCCCGACCACGCCGGCCATGCGCGCGGACTGCGCATAGGCCTCGCCGGTCATGAGCGCAGTGATCGCGGCCGCGTAGCCTCGGCCCTCGTCCGAGTCGTAGGCGAGCCCGCGGTCCATGAGGACCGCGCCGAGGTTCGCGTAACCGATACCGAGCTCGCGGTTGGCGTGGGCGTTGACCGTGATCTTTGCGGTCGGGTACTCGGTGGAGCCGACGAGGATCTCCTGTGCGGTGAAGATGACGTCGACCGCGCGGGCGAACCGCGCCGGGTCGAGCTCGCCGTCGTCGCGGCGGAAGCGCATGAGGTTCAGGCTGGCGAGGTTGCAGGCCGTGTCATCGAGGCTCATGTATTCGGAACAGTTCGCAACGACGAATCCGTCGACGAGGTACGAGTGATGGAGCGGCTCGTTCAGGTTGTAGACCACGGCCTGCCCGTCGTCTTCGCGCGTTGCGAGGTGGGTGTAGGGCTTGGTCTGGTACCGCTCGCATTCGCCGATCAGTCGCTCGAGCGCCGACTGCTTCCGCGGCGCGGAGAACCCGATCGCCGATGCGAAGCGCTCGAGGTCCGTGCCTGTGATCCGGAGGTCGAATGCTGGGCCGGAGGCGTACGAGACCGCGGTCCCGTCAAGCCGTGTGTACTCGAAGGAGGACTCGTCACTCGCGCTCGTGGAATAGATCCGGCCGCGTATGCCGAACGCACTGAGCAGCCGCTGCGCGTCCTTGAGCAGCCGTTCGCTGTGGCTGCCGAGCCCGACGTAGCGGCTCGCCTTGCCGTCCTCGACCCGGGAGACGCACCCATCGGCGCCGTACAGACCGCGGAGGAACGCTGCTTGGACATCCGGCGGCGCGGCGAAGATGGATTGCGGGATGTGCTTGTTCGCTGAATGCTCGGTTGTGACACCGATACCCTCGAATAGCTCACGTACCGCGGCGCTGCCAACGCGAAGCTGATCGGTGTCGTTGTCCATGCGGGCGTGGGAGACGCCGCCCACCAGCTCGGTCAGAAGGCCCTGATGGGACGCGAGGAGACCGTCGCCGATGTCCTCTTGCCCGTAGACCCATACCGTCGTGTCATCGGTGAGCGAACCGTCGCCGATGAGGTGACCGGTGAGCTCGGCCAGGCCTTCGGACCAGCGATCCGGCAGCTCGCGTGTGACCATGGCCGCGCCACGGTGACGTGAGACCGCCAGCCGCTCGACCTTCACCGGTAGGAGCCAGGAGGCCTCTTCGGCGGCGGTCGGGCTGTCGTTGAGCAGGACGTCGTCATCGGTTGTGAGCGCCTGCGCCTCGACCCAGCCACGCTTCGTCCAGATGCGGTGATTCGGGGTGCAGCGGAGCTCGGCACCATTGCTGAATCGCAGTCGCACGATCGACGAAGTGCCGTTCTTCATGATCGCCAGCGGAAGCGACGCCACGACGCCTTCCCCGGCGACCGAAGCTGTCGCGCGGTGCGTGTACACCGAGATGTCCTCGCCGGCCTTCGTGCGCTCGAACAACTCAGCGATCTGCAAGAGCCCGAGCGTCGTGTGCACCCGGGCGTCGCCGGGGAAGCACGGGTTGCTGCCGTTGATCCGGCCACTGACCGGTCGGGTGTGCCAGTCGTTGATGGTGGTGTCGAACTGCATCCCCGGATCGCCGCAGGCCCAGGTGGCCTCTGAGATCTCACGCAGGAGCTGCTTCGCCTTGACGGTGTCGAGCGTCTCGCCATTGCCGACGGCCTTAAGGCGCCAGTCCTCGTCGGTGAGGGCGGCGCGCATGAAGTCGTCGGTCGCGCGGACGGAGTTGTTGGCGTTCTGGAACTGGATCGACTGCCAGGCCTCTCCGTTGAGGCCCATGTCGTAGCCGGCCTCACCGAGCGCCCAGGCCTTCTGCTCTTCCTTGGCCTTGCACCAGATGAACTCCCGGACGTCCGGGTGGTCACTGTTGAGCACGACCATCTTCGCGGCGCGTCGCGTGGTGCCGCCCGACTTGATCGATCCGGCGACGGAGTCCGCGCCGCGCATGAACGACACCGGACCGGAGGCGAGACCACCACCCGACAGGTGTTCCTTGCTCGAGCGGATCGTCGAGACGTTGATGCCAGATCCGGAGCCGCCCTTGAAGATCACGCCCTCGGTCTTGAACCAGTCGAGGATCGAGTCCATCGAGTCGTCGACCGAGAGGATGAAGCAGGCAGCGGCCTGCTGGCGGGCACCGGGCACGCCGATGTTGAACCACACCGGCGAGTTGAACGACGCGTACTGGTTGACCATGAGGTACTTGAGCTCGTCGGCGAAGATCCCCGAAGCGGTGGCGTCGGCGAAGTAGTGCTTCTCGATGCCCCACGTCGTGATCGTGTCGACGACCCGGTCGACCATCTGGCGCACGCTGGTCTCACGCGCCGGCGTGCCGAGCTTGCCGCGGAAGTACTTGGAGGCGACCACGTTCGTCGCGGTCATCGACCAGAAGGCCGGGACCTCGACGTCCTTCTGCTCGAAGACGTTCCCGCCCTCACCGGGGATCACGGCGTGGCGCAGCTCCCACACGATCTCGTCGTACGGGTGCACGCCGTCGCGGGTGAAGTGACGCTCGAACTGGAGACCCCTGCTCGGCTGGCTGGGCTCAGGGTCGCGGTCAGGGTAGGCGGACTGCGGCGGTAGTTCGGCAATGGCCATTTTCAGGGGCTCCTAGTGGGAATTACTGGGGATATCGGTGGCGAGAGACGGACGGCGATCGGTTTGGAGCAATAGAAGGAGGAGCGGACCTCGAGACGCGGTGGCATGCGCGGAAGCGTGCGACATGACCTTTCCCTCCTCGATGCGTTGCGGTTGCCTCTGCACCCCCTAGATGTATGGACTGGCCTGCCGGCGGACACAACATCTAGTGGCGCAGGGGGCGAACGTTACTCCGGTGGCGGGCAGTGTCAAGAGCGGATCCGGAACGATTTTGGTTCAGCACACACCCAGGCCTGGAAACGCGGTCGGAGCTAGGCGGGCGCTCCGACGGAAGCGGTCTGGCAGGCCTCGACGAACGCACGGATCCCGCCGCGGAGGTCGTCCTCGGCGATGTTCAGCGGCGGGATGAAGCGGACGACCTGGTCGTGCGAGCCGCAGGTGATCACGAGCACGTCGCGCTGCAACGCGCCGGCGATCGCGGCCTTCGAGGTCACCTTGTCGGCGAACTCGATGGCGGCCATCGCACCGGTGGTGCGGATCTCACGCACGCGCGGATCGCGCTTCAGCGGCGCGAGCTCCTCGACGATGATCCTGCCGACCAGATCCGCGCGCTTCACGAGGCCCTCCTCGCGAATGACCTGGAGCGTCGCGAGGCCCGATGCGCAGGACACGGGGTTGCCGCCGAACGTCGATCCGTGGGTGGAGGTCTGCCAGCGCTCGTGGATCGCGCGCGGCGCGACGACCGCACCGAGCGGCAGGCCGCCGCCCAGGGCCTTCGCGAGGGTCATCACGTCGGGCGTCACGCCGAACTTCTGCGCCGCGAACCACGCGCCGGTGCGGCCGAAGCCCGTCTGGACCTCATCGAAGATGAGCAGGGCGCCGATCCGCGTGGCGAGTTCGCGCAGTCCTTTGAGGAAGGACACCGGCGGCGCGACGTAGCCGCCCTCGCCAAGCACGGGCTCGATCAGGATCCCGGCGATGTGCTCGGCCGGAACATCGTGATCGAGCATCTGCTCGATGATCGCGAGCGAGTGCTGGCCGCACGTTTCCGCGTCGTGCGCGGGCGTGATCGGGCAATCGAGCGGGTACGGGTACGGCGCGACGTGGACCTCGGGCAGGAGGGC
>JBBQHN010000113.1:0-6050 GCA_038324015.1 Candidatus Limnocylindria bacterium
TTGACGGATTCGTCGCCGCGCGACGGATCCTCGAGCTGCTGCAGCACCGGATCCGGAGCACGCGAGGCGAACACGTCGCCCGGCAGGAGCAGCACGGGAAGCCGGTTGATCGTCGCGAGCGCGGCGCCGGTGATCATGTTCGTGGCGCCTGGTCCGATGGACGACGTGCAGGCGTACGTGGAGAGCCGGTCCTTCATCCGCGCGTACCCCACCGCGATGTGCACCATCGACTGCTCGTTGCGCGCCTGGTGGTACGCGAGCGCCTCGGGATGCTGCGACAGCGCCTGACCGATCCCCGCAAGATTGCCGTGTCCGAAGATGCCCCAGCAGCCCGCGAAGAACCGCTGCTCGACGCCATCGCGCTCGACGTACTGCTGTGCCAGGAACCGCACCAGGGCCTGGGCCATCGTGAGCCGCGGCATCAGGCGCCCCGGACGATCTGGGCCGCGGCGTCGACCGCGGCGTACACGTTCCCATCGGGTGGGTAGAGGAGCGTGCGCCCGGCCACGAGCCCGCGCACCTGCGGCAGCGACATCGACTGCGCCCACCTGGCGAACGTGGCCTCGCGGTCCTTGCCCGGGTCGCCGCCCAGGAGCACGACCGGCAGCGTTGTCGCCGAGAGCAGCCGCTCCTGGTCGTCGACGACCGGCAGCTTGAGCCAGACGCGCGCCGAACTCGAGCCGAGGCCCGATGCGACAGCCATCGCGCGCATCGTCGCGTCGACGGACATGTCGTTCGACGACCGGCCGTCGACCGTGCGCGAGGCGAAGACCTCGATCATCGAGTACAGGCCGAGCGCGCTGAGCTCGTCGACCGCGCGCGCGCAGCCTTCAAGGGTGCGCAGCGTGCCGGTGTCCCCGTCCGCCACGCGCAGCATCATCTTGCCGCCCTCGAGGCCGGCCTTCGCGATCGCCGTGGCGGTATATCCGGTGAAGCGATCGTCGAGCTCGAAGATGGAGCCGGCGAGCCCGCCGCGATTCATGGACCCGAACACGACGAGCTCATCGAGCGCGCCAAGAAGCGCGAGGTCGTCGACGATGTCCGCGGTCGCGAGCACGCCGTCGACGGCAGGGTGCGCGAGAGCCAGGACCAGCCGGTCGAGCAGGACACCACGATCGGCCATCGCGCGCGGATCGCCGCCCGCCGCCATGACGCCGCGGGCCGGGTGGTCCGCGGCGACCAGGAACAGCTTTCGCGTGGGATCGATGCGCTGGCGCTTGCGTTTCGAGAGTGCGCGACCCACCCCGTCCGGATCGGCGCGCAGCGTCGTGAGGCGCTCGATCGTGTCAGACATGCGCGGCCCTCGATAGGAGCGCCTCGACTTCGGCCTCGGTGGGCATCGCATCCGCGCACGCGAGCCGCGACGCGACGATCGCGCCCGCCGCATTCGCGAACTCGAGCGTGCGCCGCAGCGGCCAGCCGCAGAGCAGCCCGTGCACGAGCGCGCCGCCGAATGCGTCGCCGGCGCCCAATCCGTTGACGACCTCGACCTCGACGGCCGGGACCTCGATGCGCTCCGTCTTGGTGCGCGCGAGCGTCCCGCGCGGGCCCTGCTTCACGATCGCGAGCTCCGGCCCCAGCGACAGGAGCGCGAGCGCCGCTTCGTCGGGGTCACCCAGACCGGTGGCCATCTCGGCTTCAGACGTATTCCCCACCGCGACCTTCGCGTGGCTCAGCGCCTCGCGCGCCGCCTCACGCGCCGCGAGCAGCGAGGGCCAGAGGTGATGGCGATGGTCGAGATCGTGGATCGTGCGACCGCGCGCAGCACGCAATGCGGCGAACGTCGCGGTCCGGCTCGGTTCTTCGGTGAGCGCCGTGCCGGTGGTCCAGAGGATCGGCACACGGGCGATCGCGTCAAGGTCCAGCTCCTCGGCTGTGATGTTCAGATCGGGCGCCTTCGGCGCGCGGTAGAAAAGGAGCGGGAAGTTGTCGGGCGGAAAGATCTCGCAGAACACGACCGGCGTCTGATGCTCCGGGTCCGTCCCGACAAAACGTGTGTCGACGCCGAACTCCTTGAGCGCCTCGCGCACGTAGATCCCGAAGCCGTCATCGCCGACCTTCGTGACCACCGCGCTGCGGTGGCCGAGCCGCGCGGCCGCGACGGCCACATTCGTCGGGCTGCCGCCAAGGGACTTCGCGAACGTCTTCACCTTTGCGAGCGGAACACCGATCTGCTCCGGGTAGAGGTCGACGCCGACCCGGCCGATGGTGATCAGATCGAGGTCAGACACGGGCGCTCACGAACGTAAGGCTCCTCTCGATGCCGGGGAGCGGATCGGCCTTCGCGTCGTTCAACGCGACGTCCTGCTCGAGCACGTACCAGCCGTCGTAGCCGCCCTCGCGCAGGATCGTCAGGACGTCGGCGATGTGCGCATCGCCGTCGCCGAGCGGCATGAACAGGCCCTGCTGCACCGCCGCAGCGTAGGAGAGCCGCCCGTCGCGTACGGCGGTCGCGAGCGGCCCACTCGCGTCCTTGAGATGAACATGCCGGACGCGCCGCCCCGCAAGGCGCGCGATCGTTGCCGGGTCGCCACCGCCGACGAAGACGTGGCCCGTGTCGAGACACAACGCGACGTGCGATCCGGCGAGGAGCCGCTCGATGTCCTGCGGCTGCTCGATGACGGTCCCGACGTGCGGGTGCACGACGACCTCGAGACCCGCGGTGTGCGCGATGGCCTCGACCAACGGTAGCGTGGCGAAGAGCGTCGTCCACTCGGCGTCGGTGAGCTCAGTCCGCTTCTCATAGCCATCGCGCCCGGTGGCGGGCGCGAGCACGAGGAGGTGCGATCCAAGCGCGCGGAGCATCGTCGCCTGACGCTCGACCGAGGCGAGCTCCGCAGCGCGGCGCCCACTGTCGTGGAGGACTGCCGTTACGAAGCCACCGATACAGCTCAGGCCGTGCCCATCGAGCGTGCGCACGGCCGCTCGTGTGTCGGACGGAAGGAATCCGGGCGGCCCCGCTTCCACGGCGGTGAAGCCGAGGCGCGCGGCATCAGCAAGGACGCGATCGGGCGCGAGCTGCACGCCCCACCCCGGGACTTCCGAGACACCCCACGAGATGGGAGCAGCCGCGATCTTGCGTTCCCGCATCGCCGGTACAGTAGCCGCGGTCCTGTCACGGGGAGGGATGAGTGCGTATCTCAGTACTTGGCGTCGGTCGTCTTGGCGCGTCCCACGCGACAATGCTCGCCGCGCTTCCTGGCATCACGTCGCTGACCGTCTATGACGCGGATCCGGCGCGGGCGAAAGATGTGGCGGCGCCACTCGGGGCCAAGGTGGTCGAAACGGTCGACGAGGCGTTCGCGGACGTCGACGCGATGGTGATCGTGACGCCGACGGACACGCACGCGCCGCTGATAAAGCGCGCCATCGATGCCGGACTGCCGACGTTCTGCGAGAAACCCATCGCGATGGGCATCTACGAGACGAAGGAGATCGTCGAGCACGTGAAGCGCCAGAACGGGCGCCTGCAGATCGGCTTCCAGCGGCGTTTCGACGCCGGCTATGAGAAGGCCCGGCAGGAGCTGGCGAGCGGATCGCTTGGGGCTGTGTACTCGTTCCTGATGGTCAGCTGTGACCGGCTGCCACCGCCCGATGCCTACATCAAGACATCCGGTGGCCAATTCAAGGATCAGTTCATCCACGACTTCGACATCACGCGCTGGCTGTTCGCGCAGGAGGTCGTGGAGGTGACGGCCACCGGGTCGACGAAAGGCGCGCCGCAGTACGACGCCATGCGCGATGTCGCGACGTCGGCGGTGATGCTCAAGCTCGCCGACGGCACACTCGGATCGATGACCGCACTGCGGCACAACGAAGCCGGCTATGACATCCACGTCGAGATCCACGCGGCGAAGGACACGCTTGCGATCGGCATCGATCCCCGCACGCCGTGGCGGTCGGTCGAGGCCGACGCGCCGAAGCTTGCCGGCCCGGCATACCCGAACTTCTTCGTGCGCTTCGGTGACGCCTACAAGGCCGAGCTCGCGCACTTCCTGCGATTCGCCAAGGGCGAGGCCGAGAACCCCTGCACAGCGGCCGACGGACTCGAGGCGCTGCGGATCGCGGAGGCGGCGAGCATGTCGTGGCGCGAGCGCCGGACCGTCCCGCTGAGCGAGATCGCGTGAGCGTCAAGATCCGCTTCCTCGGCACGGGCAACGCCTTCGCCGACGGCGGCCGCTCGCACGCGTGCATCCATCTCGAGGCGACGGGCGCGTCGCTCCTCCTCGACTGTGGCGGCTCGTCGCTCCCCGCGATCAAGAAGGTCCTCGATCCGGCGACGATCCAGGCGATCGCGATCTCGCACCTGCACGGCGACCACTTCGGCGGCGTCCCCTACTTCTTGATGGAGCAGTACTTCGCCGGTAGGAAGGCGCCGCTCGCGATCGGCGGTCCGCGCGAGCTGCAGCAGCGCTCGACACGTGCCGGCGAGGCCCTCTACAAGGACTTCTTCGGCATGATCACGATCGACTACGGCCTGTCCTTCGTCACGCTGAAAGAGACGCCGGTCTCGCTCGGCGGCGCGGAGGTGAGCGCGCTCCCGGTGAAGCACGTCGCGGAGAGCGACCCACACGGGCTGCGCGTGAAGATCGACGGCAAGCTCATCGCGTACTCGGGCGACGCGCGCTTCAGCGATGAGCTGCTCGCGGTGGCCAAGGGTGCCGACCTGTTCATCTGCGAAGCGACGAACTTCTCCAAATCGGATTCGGCGCACCTCAGCTACCAGGAGCTCGTCGCGAACCGCGCGAAGATCGATTGCGGGCGGATCATCCTCACCCACCTCGGCGCCCAGTCCCAGGCTCACGCCGCGGAGATGGAGTTCGAGGTCGCGCACGACGGGCTGCTGCTCACCCTGTAGCGGGCCTTCGATCCCCGAGGTACACCGCCCCCGCCGCGACGCAGGACAGTGCGACCAGTGCCCAGAGACCCGGCGCGTAGGTCTTCGCGTTGTCGTAGACGGCGCCCAGGCTGACGGGTGCGATCGCCTGGGTGACGGTCGTCGCGAGCGTGAGCACCGCCGCGATGCTGGCGATGCGCCGCGGCCCATAGAGGCCCGCGATGATGGTCGATCGCACGAGCGTCTCCGCGCCGCGCGCGGCGCCGAACAGGACGACGAACGCGATCACGCCGATCGCTGACGGTACGAACAGCAGGATGAGCACCGCGAGCGGCTGGCCGAGATAGATCAGGAGCGAGACCGTGCGCGGCTGAAGGCGCCGCTCGAGCGGCGCGAACAGCAAGCGACCCACGACCTGTGACGCGCCGATGCCCCCCGTCGCGACCGCTGCGAACGCGAGTGAGTAGCCGTGATCGCCGAGGTACGCGACGAGGTGCACCGGGACCCCGATCCCGAGAGCGAACAGCGCGAACGCGAGCGCGAGCCACCTGAAGGTCGGGTGCCGCAGGGCCTCGCGGAACGAGTGGCTGAGCTCGGGCGTCACGACGGGAGCGTCCGGATGGCCCTCGGGCAGATCGCCGTCGACACCCAGGCCGATGTCCGCCGGCCTGCGCCGGAGGAGCAGCGCGTGCGGCGCGATCGTGAGGAGCGCGAGGATCACGGCGAGCGTGATGAGCGCCTGCCGCCAGCCCTGCACCGCGACGAGCCACGCGGTGAGCGGCACGAAGATCGTGCTCGAGAAGCCCGCGACGAGCGTGACGAGCGTCAGCGCGCGCGAGCGGTCGCGCCGGAACCACACGATCATCGTCGCGAAGGCCGGTCCGTAGTTCACCATCGCGAAGGCGACGCCGATGAGGACCCACACCGCATAGAAGAAGGCGAGGTCGCGTGCCTGGGACCACGCGAGCACGAGCGGGATCGCCACGATCGAGCCCGCGGTCATAAGGAGGCGCGGCCCGTGCTCGTCGAGCCACCGCCCGACGACGAGACCGGCGACGCCCGACACGACGAGCATCACCGAGAGAGCGCCCGCGACCTCCGCGCGTGACCAGCCCAGCTCCTGAGTGGTGGGCAGGATGAGCACGCTGAAGGCGTAGTAGAGGACGCCCCACGACACGGTCTCGGTGAAGCCGAGGACGACCGCGAGGATCCA
>JBBQHN010000114.1:0-6012 GCA_038324015.1 Candidatus Limnocylindria bacterium
CGGTGCCGATGAGCAGATAGCCGATGATATCGTCCTGTGCGTCGCGCAGCGCCGTAACGGACACGACGGCCGGGAAACGACTGCCATCCTTCCGGATATACGTCAGCTCATAAATATCCTCAATCCCGCGCGAAGCCTTGAACACCAAGGCTTCGAACCCCGGGGTGATCGGAGTCGCGAGTTCGACGCTCAGCGCCTGGGCGCGCGCGATCACTTCCTGTGGATCCGAGATGTCGGCCGGGGTGATCTTGTTCATCACATCCACCGCCGCATAACCCAGCATCCGTTCCGCTCCGACATTAAAGATCTGAATGACCCCTTTCGCGTCAGTCGCAATGCTCGAAAAGTTAGCGCTGTTAAAAATCGCACTTTGAAGGGCACCGGCCTTGACCAGCGCCTCTTCCGCCCGCTTGCGGGCGCTGTTGTCGGTGCCGATCAGCAGGTAGCCGATGATCTTGTCCTGCTCGTCGCGCAGCGCCGTGACCGACACGATGGCGGGGAAGCGGCTACCGTCCTTGCGGATGTAGGTCAGCTCGTAGATGTCCTCGATTCCGCGCGACGCTTTGAAGACCAAGGCCTCGAAGCCCGGCGTGATCGTCGTCCCGAGCTCCGCGCTCAAGGCTTTGGCCCGCGCGATGACCTCCTGCGGATCGGAGATTTCGGCGGGAGTGATCTTGTTCATCACGTCGGCGGCCGCGTAGCCAAGCATGCGCTCGGCGCCGACGTTGAAGATCTGGATGACCCCCTTCTCGTCGGTGGCGATGCTCGAGAAGTTGGCGCTGTTGAAGATTGCGCTCTGGAGGGCCCCCGCCTTGAGCAGGGTCTCTTTCCGTCGGACTTCGGTGGTGCTGGATAGCTCCTCGCTGCTCACCTGGACCTCCTCGGTCGTGGCGCGGAGCTCTTCGGAGCTTCACGGACACGGGCTCACTGTGCGCGCGCTGTGGCCGAACACAAGGACCCAGCTGAGAAAAGGACCGGCATAACGAAACGCTCATGCCGCCCGTTGCCTATTGCAATATCTGGCAGGCGACGAGGTCGTGCGGTCCCGGGTTCCTGTTCGACAGCGCGCCCGACTCTGGCGAACCATTCCACGGATCGAATCGCCCCAACCAGTCCTTTGAATCTTCACCACCTATGGCGCCGCCCCCACTCCGGTCCTACCAGGGGCACGACCCCTACGAGGAGGTCCACCGCAAAACCGGCATCGCGTACAGCACCGGAGAGCAGAGGGCCTGCGCTTCCACGACCTGCGCCGCTCGGCGGCGACGATCCTGCTCGCGGCGGGCGTGCCCGAGCGCGTGGTCATGGAGATCCTCGGGCACTCGACCCTCGCGATGGTGAAGCGCTACCAGCACGTCCTGCCCGGGCTCACGATCGCCGCGGCCGAGCGCATGGACCGCGTGATGGGACGCTGACCGGCCTAAACGAGAAGCGCAGCCTCTTTCGTGCTTAGGTTCGCGAGAGCTGTGTCGATGTTGACTCGGAGCTCACGCGCGTCCACCGACGGCGCCTTTAACCATCCAGTGCTTCCGTAGTTCACGTAAAGAACCTCAAGGCGCGTCGGTTCATCGACAGGTGTCCCGACATCGAAGGCCTTCGGATCGAACGCCCCTGGATCGAACGCGCCTCGTCTCAGCCACATCGCGCTGGAGCCGAGAACGGTCGCGCCTTTCTCCACCTTCGCGTCGTGGTCACTGAACGCGGTGATCCGAGGAGTCGACTCGCCTCCGTCGAAACCCTCGCGAAGGAGTTGTGCTTTCCCAAGCTCTTGTACCGCGAGAACGTAGAGGTTGGCCGCTGAGTCAGCCCTGCTGGCGTCCAACAGCACGAGCGCGCTCTCGAGATGCTCGCGCGCCTTGCGTCGCGCACTGGCGGGAGGTGAGCGGCCGCAGGTAGGACTTCGGCGACCGCCTCACGAGCAGGGGCCTTCGCGGCGGTTCGGGCGATGCCATTTCGGGACTTTCGCGGGCGTGTGTGCGAGCCGAGAGCGTGCTCCCGCGGCGTCAGCGCGAAAACGTTCGACCCACCCCCCGTCCGGTGCATGCGAGCCGCCCGTGGCGTAGAGTCAAGTGTATGCTGGGCGTCGATCGAGGTGCTGCGGTGCGCGTCGGCGGTACGGGCCTGCGCTTGTGGCTCATTGGACTCGTCGCCGGTGCGGCAGCGATGGCGCTACTGGCGTTCATGGCACCACTCGGCATCGCGGCGATGGTCGTTATCGCGCTGGTGCCTCCGCGACCGGCGGCGGCTGGCGGTGTCACCATCGCAGCCGGTGCTGGCTTCCTGCTCGCCTTGTGGAGCGCCGCAGATCGGTGCGTCGCGTTCAACCGCCAACCCCAGGCGAGCTGCACGATGGGCGACAACACGACGTTCGCCCTGGTGGGGGTATTGCTGCTTGGCATTGGCATAGCGCTGAGCGCATACGCGCTGACCCACTCGAACACCGGGGCACGCGTACAGCGGGCGTAACGCACATTCGTGCTCCCGCGGCCATATCGCGAGAACGATCGACCTCGGCCCGCCACCGGCGGGCGCGCACTCGGCGCTCATCGATCCCGTGCAGCTTCGCGAGTGAGGCGGATGCCGGCAGCGGTGATCGCGAGACACAGCGCGGCCGCCACCGCGGGCGCGGCGATCAGCAAGAGCAGAACGAACGGCTGCCCCGCAGCTCGCGACATGCTGATCTGCGACAATCCGAGTGGGTAGATCCAGGTGAGGACGAGCACCGCGACCAGCACGAGCGCCGGACAAAGTGGCTGCTCGGCGCGCAGCTGCTTCACCAGCGCGATCAGCTCGTCGCGGGTCAGCGTCTTGGGGTCGGGCTCGTCGTCGGTGACCGTGGCGCGGTCGCCGGACGAGCGATCCCAGTAGTGGGCGGCCCCGGTCTTCCAGCCGTAGAGGATCGCTTCGTGCTGAGCGTGGTAGTCGTGCCGCCCGGGGACGAACGCGTTCTTGACCCAGACGAGCGTTTGCGCGTGGTGCCAGCCGACGGCGAGCACCGCTTCGATGAAGATCTCGTGCTGGACGCCGCCGTGCGGGCCCGCGATGTACCACGGCCCGCCGGACCTGAGGTGCGCGTTCACATGTGGGAAGACCGCGTTGAGCAGCGGCCGTAGGTCCTCGAGCTTGTCGCCCTTGAACGCGTCGGTCCCGGTCGTCCAGTCGCGGCCCTTCTTGCCGTGGAACGCAGCTCTGCTGCTATCGCGGACCTGCAGGTCGATCCCATACGGGGGGTCAGTCCACATGCAGTGCGCGAGCTCCTTGCCCATCAGGCGGTCCCAGGTCGCGCCGTCCCGCGCGTCGCCGCACACCAGGCGGTGCGGGCCAAGCTCGTAGCGGTCGCCGGCGCGGGTGACCGGGTCCGCGGGCGGCTCAGGCACCGGGAGGTCCTCGCCCGGATCGTCGTCGCGGTAGTTCGTGAGGATCTCTTCGATCTCCTTCGGATCGAAGCCCGTCAGGGTCTGGTCGCCGCCCGAGCGCTCGATGTCGAGCAGCAGGTCCTTGAGCAGCGGCATGTCCCACTCGCCGGCGATCTTGTTCAATGCGACGTTGAGCGCCTTCTCGCGGGGCTCGTCGAGGTCGACCAGGACCGTGGGCGCGGTCGTGTGCCCGAGGTCGCGCAGGACGGTGAGGCGCTGGTGGCCGCCGACCACGCGCTTCGTGCGGGTGTTGAAGATGACCGGGTCGACCACGCCGAACTCCTGGATCGAGCGCTTGAGACGTTCGTACTCGCGGTCGCCCGGCCGCAGGTCCTTGCGCGGGTTGTACGGCGCCGGTACCAGCTCAGCGATCGGCATCTCGACGAGGTTCACGAGGCGCGTTGCCCCAGCCGCGGTCCTCGACGACCGTCTTGCGCGAGTGGCATGACCGGCAGTACGCCCGCAGGTTGCTGCGCGCATCGCTCCCGCCGCGTCGGCGCGCCTGGATGTGATCGGCAACCGAGGTGCGAGCGCCGCAGGGTCGCTCGTAGCCGGGGCAGACCGGCTCCTCCGCGAGGACGCGGTCGCTGATCTTGTGCCAGCTGGCCCCGTAGCCCTGTGCGGTGGAGCTCCCGCGGTACGGCGTGGTCGTGGGGTGTACCGCACACGGCCGGAAGCGCGGGCAGCCCGGGCGCATGCAGGGACGCCGCGGTCGACGCGGCATTCACGCTTGCCGCGTTCCCTGGACCATCACGCCGTCAAGCGTGCTGGCTCGCCGGCGTCAGCGAGGGGTTGGCGGTCCCTCGGGGATGATGTCTTTCTCTACGTTGTTGGAGTCCTTAGGCAATGTGCGTCCAATTTGCCAATCAGCACGGACGCAGGCCTTCACTATTCGCTATGAAACTCACTCGCTGCCGAGGGCCCGACGGCGACAACTGATTCCTCAGACTCGTGGAAGGCGCGTGCGGGGCCGCTTAGTACGCCGCAAGGTCCGGCAACGCCTCGAATCCAGGCGGCCAATCCCCGTCGCTGCAGCAGGCCATGGTGATCGCGCCGCCGGTTGCGGGATCGGCATAGAACACCGTCCACCGGCCGCGCACTTCATTGCTCCCCGCGATCCGGACGTCGCCGCTGAATGCGACCACCCAGACCCGCTCGATCTGCGGCCGGATGGAGGCACCACGGATGACCCCGGTCGCGAGCGCCACCTCCCGTGTCACCAGCTTCGCAGCGGCGCGCTCGATCGGTGCGGTGGTCGTGATCAGCGCATAGCGCTCGAGCACCTGCTGCTTCGTGGGCGTCAGGGCTGGCGGCAGTGAGCCGATCGGATCCGCGAACTCGTCCGCCTCAGCCGGCGGCTGTCCGCCACCGCCGCTGCTTCCACCGCCCACAAGGACAAGGCCGTCCTTCACGAAGGCGGAGTGATAGGCCAGACCGAAGAGGCCGCCACCGGTGAGCTGGGCGCCAGTCCGACTCCAGCGATCAGCGGTCGCATCGCAGACGAAGGTGCGCGCCGAGGTGTCATAGCGGATCGGGCAGGGCTTCATCGCCCCCATGAACTGGTACGCGCCGTCGATGAGCGCGAAGAGCGTGTGCGCGCCGCGGACGAGGAAGAAGCCACCGACGGTCGACTGCGGGGTATCAAAATGGCGGACGGTGCCGACCGAGAATGCCGCAAGCGGGCCGAGCACGTCCCAGCCGCGGTACACCCCGCTCGCCGGGATCGGCTCAGGACGGACGCTCGCGACGAGGCCGTAGAGCGCGTCGCGATCGGCCTGGCTCGCGTCCGGGCCGTAGTGCCCAACGAGCGTCAGCCGACGCAGCAGGTGCTGCATAGCGAGCATCGGCGCCGGGCCATCAGGCCCGACGGCCACCTGCGCCGCATGCCAGTCGAGCGGGAAGACGGTCTCCGTGTCCGGTCCGGGCCCGCCCGGAAAAGAGAACTCCGCGAGCTCGAGGACGACGTGGTCGGCTGGAAGCTCGCCCCACTTGAGGAGGCCGGTCTCGCTGGCGACGGGTTGCGCAAGGTTGCTGATCACGAGCAACCGGGCGCTGCGACGGTTGAACAGCTCGGTTCGATCTGAGGCCGTCCAGCCCGAAGGAAGCGTCAGGTCAAAGCCAGCGGCTGAGTGAAATGCGCCGGGCCGGGGCGGTGCTGGTGAGCTGACGAGCGCTCTTGTGTCCGCCACATCGGTCGTCGAGCCCGTTTGCGCACACGCGGCCAGCAGCAACGCGAGCAGAGAGACGGCACGGCGCAGCCTGATCACACCTGCAAGACGAACTCGGGGCCACTGGTGTTCCGCACGCCCGGATTCTCCATCACTCCCGTAATCCCGGCCACTCCCGCGGATCTGGTGAGGATCGGACGATGCCCGGGACAAGCCGGGCACCGTCGCGTCGGTTCCGGCGATGCCATTTCGGGACTTTCGCGGGCGTGTGTGCGAGCCGAGAGCGTGCTCTTTCGCCGTTATCCGCGAAACGTCGGACCCGCTCCCCCACCGGCGGGAACCGCAACCGGGTGCAGGATGTATGGCTGATATGAACCACAACGGTCGCCTGTTGATCCTCGTTCTCGCGGCAGCCCTCGCAGGATCGG
>JBBQHN010000115.1:0-5983 GCA_038324015.1 Candidatus Limnocylindria bacterium
CCTCGGCGGCCCGCTCGCGCGGACACTGCCGGTGCCGCTCATGAACGTGCTGAACGGCGGCAAGCACGCGACGGACTCGGCCGACATGCAGGAGTACATGCTGGCGCCGCTCGGCGCGCCCACCTTCAAGGAAGCGATCCGGATGGGCTCCGAGATCTTCCACGCGCTCAAGAAGATCCTCCAGGACAAGGGCATGGGGACCGGCGTGGGGGACGAGGGCGGCTTCGCGCCAGCGGGGCTGACGTCGAACGAGCAGCCCATCGAGCTCATCCTCAGCGCGATCGAGGCCGCCGGCTATAAGCCCGGTGCGGACTGCGCGATCGCGCTCGACCCGGCGTCCACGGAGCTCTTCGCGAACGGGACGTACACGCTCGCGCGCGAGAAGGCCACGCTCGACAGTGCGGGCATGATCAAGAAGTACGCAGCCTGGCGGGATGCCTATCCGCTCGTCTCGATCGAGGATGGTCTCGCCGAGGACGATTGGGACGGCTGGAAGGCGCTGACGAAGGCCCTGGGCGACCGGCTCCAGCTCGTCGGCGACGACCTCTTCGTCACCAACGTCGAACGCATCCGGCGCGGAGTGAACGAGGGCGCAGCGAACGCCGTGCTCATCAAGCTGAACCAGATCGGCACGCTTACCGAGACGATCGAGGCGGTCGAGCTCGCGCACCGTTCCGGCTACGCGGCGGTCATCTCGCACCGCTCCGGTGAGACAGAGGACACGACGATCGCCGACCTCTGCGTCGCGCTGAACACGGGGCAGATCAAGACGGGCTCCCTGTCACGGAGCGAACGCGTCGCCAAGTACAACCGGTTGATGGAGATCGAGCTCGAGCTCGGTGATGCGGCGCGCTATCCGGGGAAAGACACCTTCCCGCGCTTCGCGAGGGGCTAGCCGGCCTTCGCTCGTGCGGCCTGCTTGCTGAGGCGGCTCTTGCGGCGGGCGGCCGCGTTCTTGTGGATGCCACCGCGCTTGACGGCCTTGTCCAGCGCGCTGGCGGCGGCCTTCAGCGCGTCGTTGCCTTCGGCCTTGCCCATCGCCGCACGGGCGGTCTTGACGGCCGTGCGCGAGGACGAGCGCGCCAGGGTCTTGATATTGGCGCGCCGGGGCGCCTGACGGATCCGCTTGAGGGCTGAACGCTTCTTCTTTGCCATATGCGTCAGTCTATTCATACTTCGATCCACATGCAGATGAGCGTCGGCCGGGCGTCGCTCTTCATGATCGTCACGCTCATCGCGAGCCGCCTTCTTGGATGGTTGCGGCTCTCCGTGATCGGGGCGAAATTCGGCGAATCCCCGGAGCTCGACGCGTTCTGGGCGGCATTCCGCATCCCCGACACCTTGTTCAACCTGCTCGTCGCGGGCGCGCTCGCAAGCGCGTTCATCCCGGTCTTCACCGGCTACCTCGCGAAGGAGCGGGAGGACGAGGCCTGGCGGGTCGCGTCGAGCGTGATGAACGCGATCGTCATCCTGCTCATCGGTCTCTCGGCGTTGATGTGGTTCCTCGCGCCCTGGATCATGCCGGTGCTCGCGCCGTTCCCGGACCCGGAGCAGCGCGAGGTCGCGATCCGCCTGTCGCGCATCATGTTGCTGAGTCCGATCTTCATGGGTCTGTCGGCGCTCTTCACCGGCATCCTCAACTCGTACCGACAGTTCCTGTCGGGCGCGACCGCGCCGCTCGTCTACAACTTCGTGATCATCCTGTTCGCCTTCTTTCTGTCGCCGTTCCTCGGCATCGAAGCGCTCGCGTGGGGCACTGTCGTCGGCGCGCTGATGATGTGGCTGGTCCAAGTCCCCGAGCTCACGTTCCGCCGCACCCGCTACAAGCTCACGCTTGACCTCGGCCACCCGGGTGTCCGCGAGATCGTCCGTCTCACCCTGCCGCGGACGCTTGCGCTTGGCGCGGTGCAGCTGATCTTCATTGTCGACACGTACCTCGCGGCGAAGATGCCGGAGGGCTCTCTCACCGCGCTCAACTACGCGTTCCAGCTCATGCAGCTGCCACTCGGGGTGTTCTCGATCGCGATCAGCGCCGCGGTGTTCCCGACCCTGTCGTCCTACGCTGCGCAAGGGCTGCAGTCGAAGATGCGCGACATCCTCCAGCAGGCGATCCGCTGGATCCTGTTCCTCACGCTGCCGACGGTCGTGATGATGATCGTGCTGCGCCGGCCGATCGTGAACCTGCTCTTCCAGTACGGCCGCTTCGGGCCGGAGGCGCGCGAAACGACCCAGGAGGCGTTCCTCTACTACTCGCTCGGCCTCGCGGGCCACGCGCTCAGCCAGATCCTCGCGCGCGCGTACTACGCGTCGAAGGACACCCGCACGCCGCTCGCGCTCACCCTCGTGTCGATCGGCACGAACGTCATCCTGTCGGTCCTGCTCGCGCCCACCTATGGGATCAACGGTCTCGCGCTCGCGAACTCCATCGCCACCCTCGCCGAGGCCGCGCTCTTCATGATCCTGCTCGCGCCCCGGGCGCGGCTCCGCATCGCCGGCCTCGGGTCGGCAACGCTCAAGGTGCTCGCCGCGAGTCTGCTCATGGGCATCGCGATGTTCGCGTTCATCCGGGCGACGAACATCACGGTCGACCTGCAGCAGACCAAGCCCGGCCTGCTGCTGCAGACGCTCATCGCGGTCGCGGTCGGTGTCATCGCCTACGTCGGCGCCGCGACGCTGTTCCGCGTGAACGAGCTCGCCGAGATCACCGCGGTCGTGCGGGCACGGCTGAGCCGACGCTGACCGACTGACGCCTCTACGCTCGACGTATGCCGAACGACCCGCGTCAGCGCATCCGCAACTTCAGCGTCATCGCCCATGTCGATCACGGGAAGACGACGCTGTCGGACCGCATCCTCGAGCTCACCGGGACGGTCTCATTGCGCGAGATGCGGGACCAGCTGCTCGACTCGATGGAGCTCGAGCGCGAGAAGGGCATCACGATCAAGGCCCGCGCGGTCCGGATGTCGTGGCAGAAGGACGGTGAGAGCTACGAGCTGAACCTCATCGACACGCCTGGCCACGTCGACTTCAACTACGAGGTGAGTCGCTCGCTCGCGGCGTGCGAGGGTGCGGTCCTGCTGGTGGACGCGTCGCAGGGCATCGAGGCCCAGACGCTCGCGAACGCGTACCTCGCGGTCGAGCAGGGCCTCGAGGTCATTCCCGTCATCAACAAGGTCGACCTGCCGAACATCGATATCGACCTCGTGCGCGAGGATCTACGCACGACGCTCGGCTTCAAGGACGACGAGATCCTCCTCGCGTCCGGCAAGACCGGCGCCGGAGTCGCGGAGATCCTGAACGCGGTGGTCGAGCGCGTCTCACCGCCGAGCGGCGACCCGGACGCCCCGCTCCGCGCGCTCATCTTCGACTCGCACTACGACCAGTACAAGGGCGTGGTCGCGCACATCCGTGTCGTCGACGGAAGCGTGAGCCAGGGCGACCGCACGCTGCTGATGGCGACGGGGCGCGAGAGCGAGATCCTCGAGCTCGGCGTGTTCGCGCCGGACGCGGTGCCGATCCAGCGCCTCGCGACCGGCGAGGTCGGCTACGTCGCGACGGGCCTCAAGGCCGTTGCCGACTGCCGCGTCGGCGACACCCTGACCCTCGCGACCCGCCCGGCCGAGACGCCACTGCCCGGCTACCGGCCGGCGAAGCCGATGGTGTTCGCCGGCTTCTACCCGACCTCATCCGAGGACTACCCCGCGCTGCGCGATGCGTTGGAGAAGCTCCGGCTCAACGACGCGTCCCTCGTGTACGAGCCGGAGAACTCGCAGGCGCTCGGCTTCGGCTTCCGCGCGGGCTTCCTCGGCCTCCTGCACATGGATATCGTCCAGGAGCGGCTCGAGCGCGAGTACGACGTGGACCTCATTGCGACGTCGCCGTCCGTCGAATATCGCGTCATCACGCATGGTGCGGTCGAGATCGCGATCGATAACCCGGCGCATCTTCCGGATCCGGGGACGATCACCGAGGTCAAAGAGCCGTGGATGAAGGTGACCATCATCGTGCCGCAGCACTACGTCGGTCCGATCATGGATCTCGCGCAGAACAAGCGCGGCATCCTCATGGACATGAGCTATGTGGACCCAACGCGGGCGATGCTCACGTACGACATGCCGCTCGCCGAGGTCATCGTCGACTTCTACGATCAACTGAAGAGCCGTTCGCAGGGCTACGCGTCACTGGACTACGAGCTCCGTGAGTACCGTGCGGCGGACCTCGTCCGTCTCGACATCCTCGTTGCGAGCACCGTCGTCGACGCCCTTTCGATGATCGTCCACCGCGAGCGCGCCATGGGCATCGGCCGCGCGCTGACGGCGAAGCTGCGCGAGCTCATCCCGCGCCAGATGTTCGACGTCCCGATCCAGGCGGCGATCGGCGGCAAGGTCATCGCGCGCGAGACCGTGAAGGCGACGCGCAAAGACGTCCTCGCGAAGTGCTACGGCGGTGATATCACCCGCAAGAAGAAGCTCCTCGAGAAACAGAAGAAGGGCAAGAAGCGGATGAAGATGGTGGGCGCCGTCGAGATCCCGCAAGAGGCGTTCCTCGCGGTGCTGCGGATCAAAGAGGACTGATGCGTCCGTACAAGGTGGCCTACGAGCACCCGACGCAGCTCCTCGCATCGACGTTCCTCCGCGCACTCGCCCTGGACGAGCACCGGGTCGTGTGGGAGCGGCTGTCGCGGGAGTCGCGTGGCCTGCTCGAGGGCAGCTACGCCGCGACGGCGCGCATCGCGCTGCATCGCGCGGCCGCGGTCGAGGCCGATGCGGGCGATGCGAGGCTCGCGGAGATCGTGGCGCCGGTGCGACGGTCCGTGCTCGCTGTCGTCGGTGGCCCAGACAAGCTGATGTCGCTCGGTGTGTCGGCTGCTCGGCTCGTCGACCGCGGCCTCGCGTACGTGCTGCTCCTGCCCGAGTTCGGCGAAGAGCGCATCGTCCTGGAAGCCGAGTGGCGCCCGGCGCACCTCCTCGGCTTCGTCCACGAGTCCCGGGAGTGGCTCGTCGACCTCGGCCGCACGGCTGAGCTCTCCGCCGACGCGGAGCTGCCCGACCCGTTGGGGCAGATACGGTGACCTCCCTCTATGTCCATATCCCGTTCTGCGCCTCGCGCTGCCCGTATTGCGACTTCGCGACCGCGCCCGCGACGAGCCCGCTCCGGGCCCGTTACCTCGCTGCCCTGGGCTCGGAGCTCGCACGGGAGGGCGCGGCGCTCGGCCGCCCGCTGATCTCGACCGTGTTCTTCGGCGGCGGCACGCCCAGCCTGCT
Source organism: Candidatus Limnocylindria bacterium (assembly GCA_038324015.1). Classification (GTDB taxonomy): domain Bacteria; phylum Chloroflexota; class Limnocylindria; order P2-11E; family P2-11E; genus UBA4735. The sequence continues at coordinate 5,265 of JBBQHN010000115.1, forward strand.
TGAGCCCGCTGAGGTCGCAGCACTCGGGACCACGATCCGCTCGTCCTTCGACTTCGCCCCGGGCGAGGTCACGTTCGAGGCGAATCCCGCGACGCTCGATCGGGCCCGCCTCGAGGCCTGGCGGGCGCTCGGCGCCACCCGGATCTCGCTCGGCGCCCAGTCGTTCTCGGCCGGCGCCCTCGCGGCACTTGGCCGGACCCACCAGCCCGAGGACATCGGGACCGCCGTCGCGGCTGCCCGCTCGGTCGGCCTCACGGTCAACCTCGATCTCATCTTCGGCCGGCCCAAAGAGACCGAAACCGAGTGGCGGGCCGATCTCGCCGCGGCGATCGCGCTCGAGCCGGATCACGTGTCGGCGTACCCGCTCGAGCTCGCCCTTGAGCCCGAGGAGGCTGTCGCGAACTGGGCCGGCGGGGGCTGGCCGACCCTCGAGCGCTGGCGCACGACCGCCAGCGCGGCGCAGCCCGGCGAGGACGCGACCGCCGACCGGTACGAGCTCGCCGGCGAGCTGCTCGGGGCCGCCGGCTACGGCCATTACGAGATCTCGAACTGGGCCCGCCCGGGCCACGAGTGCCGCCACAACCTCGTCTACTGGCGGAACGGCGACTGGCTCGGCGCGGGTACCGGCGCTCATTCGCATCTCGGCGGGATCCGATCGCACCAGCCGGCCGGACTCCTCGCCTACGTCACGCGCATCGAGCGCGGCCTGGGCCGGATCG
>JBBQHN010000116.1:0-5933 GCA_038324015.1 Candidatus Limnocylindria bacterium
ACGCCGGAACAGATGACCCTCCTTGGCTAGCCCGGTCCGCGTCATCCCGCTGGGTGGCGTCGGAGAGATCGGCAAGAACATGATGGTCATCGAGCAGGGCAACGACATCGTCATCGTCGACTCGGGGCTCATGTTCCCCGATGAGCAGATGCCGGGCATCGACATCGTCATACCCGACATCCGTTACCTCCGCGAGCGCAAGGACAAGGTCAAGGGCATCCTCATCACGCACGCGCACGAGGATCACATCGGCGCGCTGCCGTACGTGCTGCGGGACTTCCCGCTCGTGCCGATCTACGGCACGAAGCTCACGCTCGGCCTGATCAAGACCAAGCTGCGCGAGCACAAGCTCGACCAGAAGACGATCTTCCGCGAGATCGAGCCCGGCACGCCGTTCCAGGTCGGCCCGTTCAGCTGCGACTCGTACTACGTGTGTCACAGCATCCCCGATGCGGTCGGCATCACGATCGAGACCGCGCAGGGGACGATCGTGCACTCCGGTGACTGGAAGTTCGACCACACACCGGTCGACGGCCGCCAGACGGACTTCGCGCGCCTCTCGCAGATCGCTGCGAAGGGCGTCCTTCTGCTCATGTCGGACTCCACACGGGCCGAGGTCGCGGGATACACGCCGTCTGAGCGCCACGTCGGCGAGATCTTTGACGGCATCATGTCCCGTGCCCAGGGCCGGATCATCACCACGACCTTCGCCTCGAACATCTCGCGGATCAAGCAGATCGTCGATATCGCCAGCGCCTGGGGCCGCAAGACCGCGATCATCGGCCGATCGATGGAGAACTACACCAAGACCGCGAAGGAGCTCGGGTACCTCGAGTACCCCGAGAACGCGATCATCCATGCCGGCGACATCGGCAAGTACCCGGACCACGAGATCTGCATCATCACGACCGGCAGCCAGGGCGAGCCGACGAGCGCGCTGTCACGGATGGCGCTCGGTGACCATCGTCACGTCGCGGTCAAGGAGGGCGACACGGTCGTCATGTCCTCCAACCCGATTCCTGGCAACGAGGAGCTCGTGAGCCGCACGGTCGACAACCTGTTCAAGCTCGGTGCCGAGGTCGTGTACGACGCCAACCAGCGGCCGCACGTCTCTGGTCATGCGAGCCAGGAGGAGCTCAAGCTGCTCCTCAACATCCTCCAGCCGAAGCACTTCGTGCCGATCCACGGCGAGTACCGGATGCTCGTCCGCCACGCGCGGATGGCCATCGATCTCGGCGTCGAGCCGGACAAGTCGTTCATCATCACGAACGGCGACGTCCTCGAGATCGGCGACCGCGGTGCCAAGGTGGGCGAGCACGTCGCCACCGGCCAGGTCTACGTCGACGGGCTCGGCGTCGGCGACGTGAGCCAGGCGGTCATGCGCGACCGGGTGTCGATCGGGAACGAAGGCGTGTTCCTCGTGGTCGTGACGATCGAGCAGCAGACCGGTGCGATCGTCGCCGGCCCCGACATCACCACGCGCGGATTCGTGCCGGAGCAGGACGCGACCGCGCTCATCGAGGAGGCCAAGCAGAAGGTCCTCGAAGGGCTCAGCCGGGCCCAGACCGGACCGCACCTTGCAGAGGTCTCGGCCCTCAAGGAAGCGATCCACGAGAGCCTCGCCACGTTCCTGTATGACAAGACCAAACGGCGGCCGATGGTGCTGCCGGTCATCATGCAGGTCTGATGGCCAACAAGAAGACCCCCGCGCGCAAGACGACGAGCCGCCGCGAAGCCACACCGGGCGCGCGGATGCGCGAAGAGGTCCGCGACCACATCATCGGTGTCGCGCTCGGGCTATTCGGGCTCCTGTCCCTCGTCGCGCTGCTGTCCTCGGGCGGTTCCGTCCTGGACTGGTGGCACCGGGTCATGACCGACCTCCTCGGCGCAGGTGCGATCCTCGTACCGATCCTGTTCTTCAGCGCCGCGGCGGTCGTGTGGCGCCGCGCGCTCGCACGGAAGCTGGTCCTGCCGGGCATCGGCGCGCTCCTGGTCGTCCTGGCGCTGCTTGGCATCGTCGACATCGCCGCCGGTGGCGGGGGCTGGCTGGGCCACGCGCTCGGCAGCACAGCGACGAAGACGCTTGGCACCGCCGGCGGGATGATCGTGCTGCTCACCGTGCTCGTCATCGGGGTCGTCATCGCCGCGAACCGCACGATCCAGGAGCTCGCGAAGCCGGCACTCGACCGGCGCCCGCAGTTCGGCCTGCGGCCGGGAGTCGCGCTCGCGGGGGGCACGGCGCCCCAATTCGGCTCGAACGTCGTTGATCAGCGGGTACGGACGGGCCGGGCTTTGCCCGCCCCGCCGGAGCCCCAGTCGATGGCGGACGACGTGCCCCTGAAGATCAACATGCAGGAGGAACGGCCGGTCCGGAAGATCCCGAAGCCGGTCGCGCAGCAGGAGGTCCTGCCACTCGCGCCGGAGCAGATCCTGCCGCCCGGCGGAGCGCTCGCGGGGCTGCCATCCGCGATCGTCGCGGCCGAGGGCGTCATGCACGCGGATCCGCCGGATGTGCCGTGGGTCCTGCCATCACTCGACCTTCTTGAGGAAGGGTCCGCCGCGCGCTCGGGCAAGGACGAGGTGATGCGGAACACGCGGGTCATCGAGGAGACGCTGGCGCACTTCAACATCGCCGCGAAGGTCGTCGAGGTCAGCGTCGGACCGGTCGTCACGCGCTACGAGCTGAAGCCGGCTGCCGGGGTGAAGCTCTCCCGCATCGAGGCGCTCGACTCGGACCTGTCGCTCGCCCTCGCCGCACGGACCCTCCGCATCGAGGCGCCGGTCCCGGGCAAGAGCGTCGTCGGCATCGAGGTCCCGAACCTCTCGATCGGCATGGTCACGCTCAAGGACGTTGCGGAGACCGCGATGTTCAAGGACGCGACCTCCAAGCTCTCGGTGGCCCTGGGCCGCGACGTGACCGGGACGCCGATCGTGCAGGATCTCGCGCGCTTGCCGCACCTCCTCATCGCCGGACAGACCGGATCGGGCAAGAGCGTCTCGATCAACTCGATCATCTGCAGCCTCCTCATGACCTCGACGCCGGACGAAGTGAGGCTCATCCTCGCGGACCCGAAGCGGGTCGAGCTTGCGGGTTTCAACAACATCCCGCACCTGGTCGTGCCCGTCGTGACCGACCACGACAAGATCCTCAACGCCCTCTACTGGGCAGTGGGGGAGATGGACCGGCGCTACCGGTTGTTCGCTCGCGCGACGGCCCGCAACATCGCGGCGTACAACGCCGTGCGAAGCGGACCGGACCGCGTCCCGTACATCGTGCTCATCGTCGACGAGCTCGCCGACCTCATGATGTCGGCGCCGATCCAGGTGGAGAAGGCGATCACCCGGCTCGCGCAGCTGGCCCGGGCGACCGGTATCCACCTCATCGTCGCGACGCAGCGGCCGTCGGTCGACGTCATCACCGGTCTCATCAAGGCGAACATCCCGGCCCGCATCGCGTTCGCGACCGCATCAGGCACCGATTCACGGACGATCCTCGACATGACCGGAGCGGAAAAGCTCCTTGGCCGCGGCGACATGCTCGTTCTCCCGCCGGACGTGCCGAAGCCGATCCGCGCTCAGGGCGTGTACGTCTCCGACCGTGAGATCGAGGCCCTCACGAACCACTGGAGGCGACAGCGGGACCCGAAGTACAAGCTTGAGATCCTCGAGGATCAGGACCGCGCAAAGCAGCGTGAGGACGGCGGCGACTCGGATATCGAGGACGACCGCTACGAGGAAGCGGTCGATATCGTCCGACGTGCGGGCCAGGCCTCCGTTTCGATGCTGCAGCGCAAGATGACCATCGGATTCGCGCGAGCAGGACGCCTCGTCGACATCATGGAGCAGGAGGGCGTCATCGGACCCTCCGTCGGTCCGGGCAAGATGCGGCAGGTGTACGGGACACGGCAGCCTGCCGCGCCTGGGGATGACAGCTAGTGGCGCGTCTCGGTGACGCGCTGCGGACGCAGCGCGAATCGATGGGCGTCACGATGGAGCAGGCGGCTGAGGACACCCGGATCCGGACCAAGTTCCTGCAGGCCATCGAGAGCGGTGATTACCAGTCGCTCCCCGGGACCGTCTACACGAAGGGCTTCCTCCGGAACTACGCCCAGTACCTGAACCTCGACCCCGAGGAGCTGCTCGCGCTCTACACCGGCGAGCGCGGCGGAACGGACCCGGTGCGCACGTTCGCGCCGATGAAGCCGCTCGTGAAACGGAGCTTCATCTTCACCCCCACGGTGCTCGTGCCCGTGGTCGTGCTTGCCGGCATCGTCCTGTTCATCGCATACGTGTACTACCAGTTCACGAACTTCGCCGTAGCTCCGCACGTCGATATCACCGACCCGGCCGCCGACGCGGTCTCGCAGACCGCGGAGTACACGATCAAGGGGCGGACGAACCCCGAGGGTCGCATCACGGTCCGGGTGTCGCCGGGCCAGGACACGATCAACGACGTGAGGCCGGCCACCGACGGGACGTTCACCGTCACGGTGCCGCTGAAGCCGGGACCCAATCACGTCGAGGTCCAGGTCCTCGACCCCGCCGGGAAGCTCGCCCAGGCGACACGGACGATCCAGTTCACGGCTCCGGTCTCGAACGACCCGCAGGCACCACAGCTGATCGTCGAGCAGCCGGCGAACGGCGGCACCTATACGAACGCGCCAGTCACGGTCTCCGGCCGTGTCGACAGGTCGGTGACGAGCCTCACGGTCAATGGCGCGGCAGCAACGATCGGCACCGATCTCAAGTTCGCGGTCACCGTGAACTTCGTCGCCGGGCCGCAGACCGTGCGCGTCATCGCGAAGACGGCGACCGGCGGCGAGGTCCAGGAGACCCGCACGGTCTCCGTCTCCTACACGGCGGCGGTCGTCACCGTGCGGATCACCGGCGGGGACGCCTACATCCTTGCAACGGTCGACGGGTCGCAGGTCCCCTCGACGAACAAGATCTTCGCGAACGGCCAGGTCCTTACGTTCACCGGCAAGACGGTCACGGTCCGGACCGGGAACGCCGGCGTGACGTTCCTGTCATTCAATGGGCAGGACCTGGGCAAGATGGGGGAGGTGGGTCAGGTGACGGAGCGCACCCTCAAGGCGCCGTGACCTTCAACATCCCGCTGGCGCTCGTCTTCGCGCGGGTCCTTGCGGTGATCCCGATCGTGCTGCTGGTCGGCGCCGGCGATGAGACGAGCGCGACCATCGCGTTCGTGGTCTTTAGCCTCGCCGCGCTCACCGACGCCATCGACGGCCGCATCGCCCGCCGGTATGGGCAGGTGACCCGCCTCGGCACGTTCCTCGACCCGCTCGCCGACAAGCTCCTCGTCATCGGGACGCTCATCCCGCTCCAGTCGGCCGGTCTCGTGCCGGTATGGGTGGTGGTCCTCATCGTGGCGCGTGAGCTTGCGGTCACGAACCTTCGCGCGATCGCATCCGCCCGCGGCTACAGCGTGGGCGCGAGCATCTACGGCAAGGTGAAGACGATCTTCCAGACCCTCGCCGCCGCGGGACTGCTGCTGCTGCTCGCCGTGCCGTCGCTGCCGCTCGCGTACTTCGCCTACTCGCTACTGAGCGCGGCCGTCGCGCTCACGGTGCTCTCAGGCGTGGACTACCTCTGGAAAGCGTCGTTCGCGATCGCGGGCCGTGGCGTCCCGGAGCGCTGGCGGATCGCCGCACGCGACGGGTCCGCGCGCACGCGTGCCCGCTAAGCGTCCGGCGCGCTCGGGAAAGGCCGCGCCGGTGTACGCGGAGCTCGCGGCACGCATGGCCACACTGCACCCCATCCTAGGCAAGAGGAAGCTGACCATCGCGGTGGCGGAGTCGTGCACCGGCGGTCTGCTGGGCGCGATCCTGACCGAGCGCTCCGGCTCGAGCGCGTACTTCCGCGGCGGCATGGAGGTCTACTCCGACGACGCCAAGGTGGCCCTTGCCGACGTG